>NZ_JBEYWX010000009.1:0-290888 GCF_040644655.1 Streptomyces sp. NPDC046931 | reverse complement strand
AGGGGAGGGACGTCATGGGTTTCCGGGGCAGCGGCAGGGGCGGGTACAGAGGCCGTCTCCGGCGCGTCGTGTTCGCCGTGCTGATCACGGGGGCCACGGCGCTCGCGCGTTGGCACCACCGCGCCATCCGGAACCTGGCGCACCACCAGAAGTACGCACCCGCCGTTCCCCCACCCTGTGACGTGTGGCACGATGCGGGGCACCCCACCGGCACAGCCCTCACAGGAGACACTTCTCTCGTGCAGCACCCCGCCGTTCCGGAACTCGCGCACACCACCACCCGACCCATCCACTGGGTCGCCACCGCCACCGCCGTCTCCGGCGTGATCGCCCTGAGCTCCGTGCTGCAACCCGGCTCCGCGACCGCGGCCCAGCCCCAGGCCCGCACCAAGGCGGCCCCGGCCGCGGTCGCGCCCCCCGACCCCGCCAAGGTCCACTTCCCCCTCGACTGCGGCCCCACCCGGCTCCTCGTCGCGAAGAAAGCCACCGGCGACCTCGACGGCGACGGCCGCACCGAGACCGTGGCCGTCGTCCACTGCGACGCGAGCATGGGCACCCCGCCCGACGGCGTCTACGTCCTCACCCAGTCCGCCGACGGCACGCAACCCCGTGTCGTCGCCACCCTCGTCGATCCCGGGGACCGCCTCACGGTCACGGGCTTCGCCGTCCACGGCGCCGCCGTCACCGCGACCTTGCTGGGCTACTCCTCGCCCGACGTACCGAGTTGCTGCCCCGACCTGAAGGACCCCGCCGAATGGCAGTGGAAGGGCGGCGCGTTCATCCGCTCCACCCCCTCCGCTCCCCAGAGCGTGTGACCCGAGTCACCGCTCCCGGGACCCACGGTCCATGACCGCCCGGGGGCACTCGGACGTCGACCGGGCGAACGCGGTGTGAGGAAACAGACACGAATGACAGTCTGTGGTCGTACGATCACTCGGCGTCCGGGCCGAAGACCTCCACCTTGTCCGAAACCCGACGCACATGGATGCACTCACCGGGACACTCCCGCGCCGAGTCCACCACATCCGTGAGAAGCGGCAGCGGCACGGGCGTTGTGGCCCCCGCGGCCTGCAAAAGCTCGTCGTCCGGCCCCTTCACATAGGCCAGGCCGTCGATGTCCAGCTCGAACACCTCGGGCGCGTACTGGGCGCAGATGCCGTCACCGGTACACAGATCCTGGTCGATCCAGACCTCGAGCGCCTCGCCGCCGACTCCGGCCTGCTGCACGGTCATCTCTCCTGCCGTTTTCCTGCGCAGAGCCGCCCCGGGAATCCGGCCAGCCCTGACGGGTGTTGAACACCCCGACCCTACCTTCGGCGGCTTCCCAATCATGTTCGGTGGGTATTCCCCTGGCGTGAGGGAGAGCGCAAGGGTGAAGATCGGACACACCCCGACAGTCTTTGTGATCTAGGGGTTTCAATCGACACCCACCCAGGTAGGGTCTGGAAGCGTCCAGCTCCCCTTGGAGGAGGTGAGGACCGTGGCAGCCCACGACGACGACATTAACCGCGGCATCCGCCCGGGACGAGGGTCCGAGGACCCGGCCGGGCAGATCGCCTACCTTGAGCAGGAGATCGCCGTCCTGCGACGCAAGCTCGCCGACTCTCCGCGACACACGAGGATTCTCGAAGAGCGGATCGTCGAGTTGCAGACCAACCTGGCCGGCGTGTCCGCACAGAACGAGCGGCTCGCCAACACGCTCCGTGAGGCCCGCGACCAGATCGTGGCCCTCAAGGAAGAAGTCGACCGGCTCGCCCAGCCGCCGGCCGGCTTCGGTGTCTTCCTGCAGGCGAACGAGGACGGCACCGCCGACATCTTCACCGGGGGCCGCAAGCTCCGGGTGAACGTCAGCCCCAGCGTGGAACTCGACGAGCTCCGCCGAGGCCAGGAAGTAATGCTCAACGAAGCGCTCAACGTGGTCGAGGCCATGGAGTTCGAGCGCGTGGGGGACATCGTCACCCTCAAGGAGGTCCTCGAGGACGGCGAGCGCGCCCTGGTGCTCGGGCACACCGACGAGGAACGGGTGGTACGGCTCGCCGAGCCGCTGCTGGACATCACCATCCGCCCCGGCGACGCCCTCCTGCTCGAACCCCGCTCCGGCTATGTCTACGAGGTCGTACCGAAGAGCGAAGTCGAGGAACTCGTCCTCGAAGAGGTCCCCGACATCGGCTACGAGCAGATCGGCGGCCTCGCGGGCCAGATCGAGGCCATCCGCGACGCGGTCGAGCTCCCCTACCTCTACCCCGACCTCTTCAAGGAGCACGAACTGCGGCCGCCCAAGGGCGTCCTGCTGTACGGGCCCCCCGGATGCGGAAAGACCCTCATCGCCAAAGCCGTGGCCAACTCCCTGGCCAAGAAGGTCGCCGAAGTGACCGGCCAGGCCGCAGGCAAGAGCTTCTTCCTCAACATCAAGGGCCCCGAGCTCCTGAACAAGTACGTCGGCGAGACCGAGCGGCAGATCCGCCTCGTCTTCCAGCGCGCCCGGGAGAAGGCCGGCGAGGGCACCCCCGTCATCGTCTTCTTCGACGAGATGGAGTCCCTCTTCCGCACCCGCGGCTCCGGCGTCAGCTCGGACGTGGAGAACACCATCGTCCCCCAGCTGCTCGCCGAGATCGACGGCGTCGAAGGCCTGCAGAACGTGGTCGTCATCGGCGCCTCCAACCGCGAGGACATGATCGACCCCGCGATCCTGCGCCCCGGCCGCCTCGACGTGAAGATCAAGATCGAACGTCCGGACGCCGAAGCCGCCAAGGACATCTTCGGGAAGTACCTCACCGAGAGCCTCCCCCTGCACGCCGACGACGTCAGCGAGCACGGAGGCGACAAGGGCGCCACCGTCCAGGGCATGATCCAGACCGCCGTGGAACAGATGTACGCCGAGTCCGACGAGAACCGCTTCCTCGAGGTCACCTACGCAAACGGCGACAAGGAGGTCCTGTACTTCAAGGACTTCAACTCCGGCGCCATGATCGAAAACATTGTCGGCCGCGCCAAGAAAATGGCGATCAAGGACTTCCTGGAACACAGCCAGAAGGGCCTCAGGGTCTCCCACATCCTCCAGGCGTGTGTGGACGAGTTCAAGGAGAACGAGGACCTCCCCAACACCACCAACCCCGACGACTGGGCCCGGATCTCCGGAAAGAAGGGCGAGCGGATCGTCTACATCCGCACCCTCATCACTGGAAAGCAAGGCGCAGACACCGGACGCTCCATCGACACGGTGGCAAACACCGGTCAGTACCTGTAAAAGGCAGGGCGGCTGCGGGTGCCCTCACCGGGTACCCGCAGCCGACGCTTTTCCGGACACGGCCGGAGCAAGGCAATGACGCAAATGATCTCCCCACCAGCGCAAAGGCGTTCTAGGCTCTTTCGTACCGCCGCGTCGCGCCGTGCGGGGACGGGCACCGCACGCGCACCGGAGCACCAGCGGTACTTGAGCGCCGCCCCCGACCGAGGGCGCCGCCTGGCAAGGAGGGCCGCATGACCGTACGGCGAGTAATGGGCATCGAGACGGAGTACGGCATTTCCGTCCCCGGCCACCCCAACGCCAATGCCATGCTCACCTCATCCCAGATCGTCAACGCCTACGCGGCGGCGATGCACCGGGCCCGCCGGGCCCGCTGGGACTTCGAGGAGGAGAACCCGCTGCGGGACGCGCGAGGCTTCGACCTCGCCCGCGAGGCCGCCGACGCCAGCCAGCTCACCGACGAGGACATCGGTCTGGCCAACGTGATCCTCACCAACGGCGCGCGACTGTACGTCGACCACGCACACCCCGAATACAGCGCCCCCGAGGTGACCAACCCCCGCGACGCCGTCCTCTGGGACAAGGCCGGCGAACGCATCATGGCGGAAGCCGCGGAACGGGCCGCCCAGCTCCCCGGAGCCCAGCCGATCCACCTGTACAAGAACAACACCGACAACAAGGGCGCCTCCTACGGCACGCACGAGAACTATCTGATGAAGCGGGAAACCCCCTTCTCGGACATCGTGCGCCACCTCACGCCCTTCTTCGTCTCCCGCCAGGTCTTCGCCGGCGCCGGACGCGTCGGCATCGGCCAGGACGGCCACGAACACGGCTTCCAGCTCAGCCAGCGCGCCGACTACTTCGAAGTCGAGGTCGGCCTCGAGACGACACTCAAACGGCCCATCATCAACACACGGGACGAACCGCACGCGGACGCGGAGAAATACCGCCGCCTCCACGTGATCATCGGCGACGCGAACCTGTCGGAGATCTCGACCTATCTCAAGCTCGGCACGACCGCCCTGGTCCTGTCGATGATCGAGGACGGCTTCATCGCCGTCGACCTCGCCGTCGACCAGCCCGTACGCACCCTCCACCAGGTCTCCCACGACCCCGGACTGAAGCGCCTCGTCACCCTGCGCAGCGGCCGTACGCTCACTGCCGTACAGCTTCAGATGGAGTACTACGAACTGTCGCGCAAATACGTCGAGGAGCGCTTCGGCGCCGACGCCGACGATCAGACCAAGGACGTGCTGGCCCGCTGGGAAGACACGCTGAACCGTCTGGAGCGGGACCCCATGAGCCTGGCCGGGGAACTGGACTGGGTCGCCAAACGGGAGCTCATGGAGGGATACCGGCGCCGCGACGGCCTCGACTGGGACGCCGCGAGGCTCCACCTGGTGGACCTCCAGTACGCCGACGTGAGGGCCGAGAAGGGCCTGTACAACCGTCTGGCGGCCCGTGGCCGCATGAAGAGGCTCCTGGACGAGGCCGAGGTCGAGCGGGCCCGTACCAAGCCGCCTGAGGACACGCGCGCGTACTTCCGCGGCCGCTGCCTCGAGCAGTACGCGGACGACGTCGCGGCGGCGTCCTGGGACTCGGTCATCTTCGATCTCCCGGGCCGGGACTCCCTGCAACGCGTCCCAACCCTCGAACCGCTTCGCGGAACGCGTAATCACGTCAAGGAGCTCCTGGACCGCTGCCGTACGGCAGAAGACCTGGTCAGGGTGCTCTCGGGCGGCTGAACGAGTACCGGGCGGCTCCACCGGGCAGGGTAGTAAAACCCGGCGCCCGGGAATCATCGAGGCGGTCCCCGTACGTTGGAGCAACTACGGGGCCGATGTCAGACCGGGCTTGTAGGGTCTGATCATCACCGATCGGCAGGAATGCCGACCATGTCGGGCGAACTGAGCGGGGTGAGGGTTATGGCGACCAAGGACACCGGCGGCGGGCAGCAGAAGGCCACGCGCTCCACCGAGGAGGTCGAGGAGCAGGCGCAGGACGCGCAGGCCCAGGGCGATCTCAAGGAGCGGCACGAGAAGCTGAGCGACGACGTCGACTCCGTCCTGGACGAAATCGACGACGTCCTGGAGGAGAACGCCGAGGACTTCGTGCGCTCGTTCGTTCAAAAGGGTGGACAGTAGTTCACAGTCATGAACGACGGGGGTGGGCGTTCAACGAAGTGCTCGGCCTGCCAGGACGTGTTTCCGGTCAGCGCATTCGCGAGCAGAAGGTCGCGGCCCGATGGCCTGCAGACCGACTGCCGCGAATGCGCGGCCGAGTATTGCCGGCGACGCCGGACAGCCAGAGGCGAGGCTGCTCGCGAGAGGATGGACGTGCCCCGGGGGACAGACTCCGCCGGAACTGCGGGGAGGCCAAACCCCACGGCGAGTGGCAACGCGACCGCGTCCGACGGCCTGTCGACGCGCTGCAAAAGGGCCTCCGCGAGATCTGTCCGAAGGCTCCGGCCGTTCATGTGGATCACTGCCACAAGACGGGTAAGGTCCGTGGCGTACTGTGCTTCAACTGTAATTCGGCCATCGGCAAGTTGGGAGACGACCCCGACGCCGTACGTCGGGCTGCCGCCAATGTGGAAGGAAACTCGTGGAAGCCAACCCTCGTAGCACCGGGCGTCTACCGGCTGCCTTCCTGACGCCTGGTTCGGCGTCCTTCATGGACTTCCTCGCCGAGCACCAGCCCGAGCTGCTGCCCGGCAAGCGGCAGCTGCCGCCGGCCAAGGGCGTGATCGAGGCCCCGCACGGCACGACGATCGTGGCCACGACGTTCCCGGGGGGCGTCGTGCTCGCGGGTGACCGCCGCGCGACCATGGGCAATGTGATCGCCCAGCGGGACATCGAAAAGGTGTTCCCGGCGGACGAGTACTCCGCGGTGGGGATCGCCGGCACGGCCGGTCTCGCTGTGGAGATGGTGAAGCTGTTCCAGCTGGAGCTGGAGCACTTCGAGAAGGTCGAGGGTGCACAGCTGTCCCTGGAGGGGAAGGCGAACCGCCTGTCGACCATGATCCGTTCCAACCTTGGCATGGCGATGCAGGGCCTGGCCGTGGTTCCGCTCTTCGCCGGTTACGACGTGGACCGGGACAAGGGCCGTATTTTCTCGTACGACGTGACGGGTGGGCGCTCCGAGGAGCACGGCTTCGCGGCCACGGGCTCCGGCTCGATCTTCGCGCGGGGTGCCCTGAAGAAGCTCTACCGTGAGGATCTGACCGAGGAACAGGCCACGACCCTGGTGGTCCAGGCCCTGTATGACGCGGCAGACGACGACTCGGCGACCGGTGGTCCCGATGTCGCCCGCCGGATCTATCCGGTCGTCACCGTGATCACCGAGGACGGTTTCCGCCGGCTGACCGAGGACGAGACGGGCGGGATCTCGCGGGAGGTCCTCCAGCGTCGGCTCGAGCAGCCGGACGGTCCGAGGGCCGCTCTGCTCTGACGCCGGTCCCGGCTGTTATCAAGGTGATCGAGTGACTTCGACAGAAAGGGACGGATAACCGGTGTCGACGCCGTTCTATGTCTCCCCCCAGCAGGCCATGGCCGACCGGGCGGAGTACGCCCGCAAGGGCATCGCGCGCGGCCGCAGTCTGGTCGTGATGCAGTACGCCGACGGCATCGTGTTCGTCGGTGAGAACCCGTCCCGTGCGCTGCACAAGTTCAGTGAGATCTACGACCGGATCGGTTTCGCGGCGGCCGGCAAGTACAACGAGTACGAGAATCTCCGCATCGGCGGGGTCCGCTATGCCGATCTGCGGGGTTACACCTACGACCGGGACGATGTGACCGCGCGCGGTCTGGCCAACGTGTACGCCCAGACGCTGGGCACGATCTTCTCGAGTGCGGCGGAGAAGCCGTACGAGGTGGAGCTGGTGGTCGCCGAGGTGGGGGAGACCCCGGAGGGCGACCAGATCTACCGTCTGCCGCATGACGGGTCGATCGTGGACGAGCACGGCTCGGTGGCGGTGGGCGGCAATGCGGAGCAGATCAGCAGTTTTCTTGATCAGCGGCATCGGGACGGGATGACCCTGGCCGAGGCGCTGAAGCTGGCGGTGCAGGCGCTGTCCCGGGACACGAACGGCAGTGAGCGGGAGATTCCCGCGGAGCGCCTGGAGGTCGCGGTGCTGGACCGTACGCGTCCGCAGCAGCGGAAGTTCAGGCGGATCGTGGGCCGTCAGCTGTCGCGGTTGCTTCAGGCGGACGGTGTGTCGACCGCCGCGGAGGCGGAGGCCGAGTCCGCGGAGGGTGAGGACGAGGAGTGACGGCGCGTCGGGCTCCGCGAGGTGCGTGACGTCGTTCGGGTGTGTTGCCGCGCGCCCCGGCCCTTTCGGGTCGGGGCGCGCGGCGTTGTGGTCGGCGGGTGGGTTCGTGGTGGTGCCTCAGTGGTTGGGGGGTGCCGTGGAGCCTCGTACGACGAGTTCGACGGGGATGTCGCCCTCTTCCGGCATGTTGCCTTCCAGGACGGCGAGGAGGGCTTGCATGCCTCGTTCGCCGAAGAGTTCCGCGTCGAGGCGGACGGTGGTGAGCTCGGGGTCGAGGGCGGTGGCGAGGGCCAGGTCGTCGAGGCCGGTGACGGAGAGGTCCTCGGGGACGCGCAGGCCGAGGCGGCGGGCGGCCTTGTAGGCGCCTGCGGCGAGTTTGTCGTCGTCGCAGACGAGGGCGGTGGGGCGGGGGCCGGCTGCGGCGAGGGCGGTTTCGGCGGCGGTGAGGGCGTCCTCGATGGAGATGGGTGCGCGGGTGGTGCGCAGGGTGGTGCCGGGTGTTTCGGCGAGGCGTGCGGCGAGTTCCCGTGCTCGTATGCGGAAGGTCCATGAGGGGACGTCGGCGGCGAGGTGGAGGAAGCGGCGGTGCCCGAGGGCGAGGAGATGGTCGGCCACTTGGCGTACTCCGTCGGCGATGTCGAGGTTGACGGTCGCGGCGCCGATGCTGCCGTGCGGGTCGCTGTCGAGCATGACGAGGGGAAGCTGGTCGCCGTGGATGGCGGTGAGGGCGTCGGCGGCCATGGAGGAGGCGAGCACGCCGTCGAGGGCCGCCTGGGCGGAGTGGAAGGGGTCTCTGGCGGGGCCGATGCCTTCGGGGGAGGGGTAGAGGACGACACCGAAGCCGTGCCGGGCGGCGACGCGGGCGGCGCCGGTGTAGACGCCGGCGAAGAACTCGGTGGTCAGTGCGGGGACGACGAGGAGGACGGTGCGGGTTCGGCCGAGGCGGAGGTTTCGTGCGGCGAGGTTGGGCCGGTAGCCGAGTTCGCGTGCGGCCTGGCGAACGCGTTCGGCGGTGGCCGCGGAGACGCGGCCGCGCCATTTGTCGCCGAGGACCAGGGAGACGGCGGCCTGGGAGACTCCAGCGGCCTGGGCGACATCGCGGCTGGTGGGTCGCGCGTTACCTGGTGCCACCGTGGGGGCCTGCTCTTTCGTCTGGGCTGTCTGGACTCCTGGACAGCGCACATGGTACGTATGACGGAAGACGTTATACGTAAAACGTGAGTGTGACAGCGAGGAGAGGGCGCGGTATGGCCGCGGGTTATCTGGAGATCCTGAGGGCCAAGCATGCGGCGCGTCTGCTCGTCGGGACGCTCGTGGGCAGGCTGCCGAACGCCACAGCGGCGATCGCGGTGGTGCTCTTCGTGCGCGCCGAGGGCGGCACATACAGCCTCGCGGGCGCGCTCGCCGCGGTCTACGGGGTGGCGAACGCCGCGGGGCAGCCGCTGCTCGGCCGGCTGGTCGACCTGCACGGCCAGCCTCGCATCCAGTTGCCCGCGGCGCTGGTCTCGGCCCTCGCCATGACCGTGTTCGCCCTGACGGGCGTGGAGCCGCCGGCGGTGGCGTATGCGGCCATGGCGGTCGCAGGGCTGTTCACACCGCCTCTTGAGGGCGGTCTGCGGGCTCTGTGGCCGCAGGTGCTGCGCCGGGAGGAACAGGTGCACACGGCGTATGCGATGGACGCGGTGGCCCAGGAGGTGATGTTCACCGTCGGCCCGTTGCTGGTGACGCTGTGCGCCTCGCTGTGGTCGGCCCGGGCCGCGCTGGCCGTGCTCAGCGCCGTGGGGGTGCTGGGTGCGCTGTCGGTGGTGATCTCGCCGCCGTCGCGTGCGTGGCGGTCGGCGCCCCGTGCGGCGCACTGGCTCGGTGCCCTGCGCTCGCCGGGGCTGCTGGCGCTCCTCGGCGCGTTTTTGTTCGTGGGGGTCGCGCTGGGGTCCATCACGGTGGCTGCGGTGTCGTATGCCGACGATCACGGTGGGGACGCGGTGTACGGGTGGCTGATGGCGGGGGTGGGGCTCGGTGCGCTCGTGGGCGGCTCGGTGTACGGGGCGCGGCGGTGGCGCGGTGCGCCGGAGCGGCGCCTGCGTGTGCTGGTGGGGCTTCTGGCGGTGTGTTACCTGCCGCTGATGCTGGTACCGGGTGCGGTGGCGATGGTCCTGCTGACGGTGCTGGCGGGGGTCTTTCTCGCGCCGTGTATCGCCTGCGCGTTCATCATCGTGGACCGGCATGCGCCGAGGGGTACGGTCACGGAGGCGTTCTCGTGGCTGGTGACGACGTTCACGGTGGGTGCGTCGGTCGGCACGGGCGTGGCGGGGCCGGTGGTGCAGGCGGGTGGTGCCCTGTGGGGGTTCGCGGTGCCGGGCGCGGCGGGGGCGGTGTCGTTGCTGGTCCTGCTGGCCTCGGGACGGGTTCTCGCAGCTCCGTCGGAGGGGGCGGTGGTTGCGGCTTCATCGGAAAATGATCCGAACCGTGCCGTCGAACCCCGTTTCAGCTCGGAGGATCGGGCGTAATGTTCACTCATGGACCGCCGCATTTTCGGGCTGGAGAACGAGTACGGCGTCACGTGCACGTTCAGGGGACAGCGCCGCCTGTCTCCTGACGAGGTGGCGCGGTACCTCTTCCGCCGTGTCGTGTCATGGGGCCGGAGCAGCAATGTCTTTCTGCGCAACGGCGCCCGCCTCTATCTCGACGTGGGCTCACATCCGGAATACGCGACACCCGAGTGTGACAATGTGATCGAACTGGTCACCCACGACAAGGCCGGCGAGCGCATTCTCGAGGGACTGCTGGTCGACGCCGAACGCCGCCTGCACGAGGAGGGAATCGCGGGCGACGTATACCTCTTCAAGAACAACACGGACTCGGCGGGCAACTCCTATGGTTGCCACGAGAACTATCTGGTGGCGCGGCACGGGGAGTTCTCCCGGCTCGCGGACATCCTGATTCCGTTCCTGGTCACGCGGCAGCTGCTGTGCGGCGCCGGCAAGGTGCTGCAGACCCCGCGGGGCGCGGTCTACTGCGTGAGCCAGCGCGCCGAGCACATCTGGGAGGGCGTCAGCTCGGCGACCACGCGTTCCAGGCCGATCATCAACACGCGGGACGAGCCGCACGCCGACGCCGAGCGCTACCGCCGTCTGCATGTGATCGTCGGCGATTCGAACATGTCCGAGACGACGATGCTGCTGAAGGTCGGCGCGACGGACCTGGTGCTGCGCATGATCGAGGCGGGCACGGTGATGCGCGACCTCACCCTGGAGAACCCGATCCGGGCCATCCGCGAGGTCAGCCATGACATCACGGGCCGCCGCAAGGTCCGCCTGGCGAGCGGCCGCGAGGCCTCCGCCCTGGAGGTCCAGCGGGAGTACTACGAGAAGGCCGTGGACTTCTGCGAGCGCCGCGGTATTCGTACGGGCACGGTCGAGCAGGTTCTGGAGCTGTGGGGCCGTACGCTCGACGCGATCGAGTCGGAGGATCTGGACCGGATCGGTACCGAAATCGACTGGGTGATGAAGTACAAGCTCATCGAGCGGTACCGGGCGAAGCACAACATGACGATGTCGCATCCGCGGGTCGCCCAGATAGACCTCGCCTATCACGACATCCACCGTCGCCGCGGCCTGTACTACCTGCTGGAGAAGAAGGGGCAAGCCGCCCGGATCTGCAACGACTTGAAGATCTTCGAGGGTAAGTCGGTTCCCCCGCAGACCACTCGGGCCCGGCTGCGCGGCGACTTCATCCGGCGGGCGCAGGAACAGCGCCGTGACTTCACGGTCGACTGGGTGCACCTCAAGCTGAACGACCAGGCGCAGCGCACCGTGTTGTGCAAGGACCCGTTCCGCTCGGTGGACGACCGGGTGGAGAAGCTGATCGCGGGGATGTGAGCGGCGCGTTCGGCCGTCGGGAGCCGGAACGCAACGCGGGGCGTCGTACGTTTGCCGTACGGCGCCCTTCGCACGCCGTAGAGTTGCGCGCACGCCAACCGTCAAGATCGACCGATACGAGGCCCCATCGTGCGCCGACGCTCGCTGCTTCTTGCCGCCCTGCCCGCCGGACTGGTCACGCTCGCAGGATGCGGTGACAACAAAGCCGGCAAGGGCAAGACCGGCACCAGTCCGTCACCCTCGGCCTCGGCTCCGTCCGCCGCCCCGTCGCCGAAGATCGTCGAGGGGCCGCTGCCGGCGATCACTGCCGGGACCAGGTTCGGCGAGAAGCCGACCGTGGCCAAGGGACCCGGCACCCCGCCCAAGGATCTGGCGGTCAAGACGGTGATCGCGGGCGGTGGCCCGACGGTCGCGGAGAACGACTACATCCAGGCGCACTACCTGGGCCAGATCTGGGACACGGCAAAGATCTTCGACAATTCGTACGACCGCAGGACGCCGCTGGTCATCCAGCTCGCCCAGGGCGGCATCATCGACGGCTGGCGGTATGCGCTCCCTGGCCGGAAGGTGGGCAGCCGGGTGCTGATGGCCGTGCCTCCGACCTGGGGCTATGGCTCGCAGGGCAACCCCGAGGCGGGCATCAAGGGCACCGACACGCTGGTGTTCGTGGTGGACATCCAGAACACGTTCAACGCGAAGAGCTCGGCCAAGGGCAAGATCGTCCCGCAGAACGACGCGAAACTGCCGAAGGTCGGCACCAACACCGACGGCTCGGCACCGTCCGTCGAGGTCCCCAAGGTGAAGCCCCCGACGGGGCTGGTCGCCAAATACGTGATCGAGGGGAACGGCGACGCGGTCGCGGCGGACAGCACCGTGCTGGTGCAGTACAAGGGCGTGCTGTGGGACACCGGCAAGGAGTTCGACTCCACCTACGGCCGTGGGCAGCTGACCTCGTTCTCGTTGCAGCAGGTCGTCAAGGGCTGGGCTCAGGGGCTCACCGGCAAGAAGGTGGGCAGCCGGGTGCTGGTCGTCGTACCGCCGAAGCTGGGATACGGCGACAACCCGCCCCAGGGCAGCGGCATCAAGAAGGACTCCACGCTGGTCTTCTCGGTGGACATCCTGGCGAAGATGTAAACCCTCGCGGCGATGTGAGAGTGTCGTTCTCGCCGCAATGGCCTCAACCCGAACAAGCAGGAGCTTTTGACGTGAGCATCGAGAAGCCCGAGATCGACTTCCCGGGCGGCGAGCCCCCGGCCGACCTCGAGATCCAGGACATCTGGGAGGGCGACGGCCCGGAGGCCAAGGCGGGCGACACCGTCTCCGTCCACTACGTGGGCGTGGCCTTCTCCACCGGCGAGGAGTTCGACGCGTCCTGGAACCGGGGCGCCCCGCTGAACTTCCAGCTCGGTGTCGGCCAGGTCATCAAGGGCTGGGACCAGGGTGTGCAGGGCATGAAGGTCGGCGGCCGCCGCCAGCTGGTCATCCCTCCGCACCTGGCCTACGGTGACCGCGGTGCCGGTGCCCGTATCAAGCCCGGCGAGACGCTGATCTTCGTCTGCGACCTGGTCTCGGTCTGACCCGGACCCCGATCACCCACCCCGCACCGCCCGGAGGGCTTCGCATGCGCCCGGGAGGGACGGACCGGAAGTCGCGTGGTGGGGCGCCGTACGCGGTCGGAAGTGATCATGTTGCGCCCATGCCCGTGCGGGCATGGGCGCTCGGCTTTTGCCATGCCCCGTGCGGGCGGTACGGTCGTCGATCGTAAGCACCATAGGGAAGGCGAAGGGCGTCGATGGCCATTGCCAAGGCCGAGCGGCTGATGAACCTGGCGCTGTGTCTGCTCGGGACGCGGCGGCCGCTCAGCAAGCGTGAGCTGCGCGAGTCCATCGAGGCCTATCTCGAGGCGGGGTCGGACGACTCCTTCAACCGCATGTTCGAGCGCGACAAGGACGATCTGCGCGAGCTGGGTCTGGTCATCGAGACCGTGGAGAACCTGGACGGCGACATCGGCTATCTCGCCCGCCGCGACAGCAACCGCCTCCCGCCCATCACCCTCGACGCCGAGGAGGCCGCCGCGCTCGGCCTCGCCGCCAAGGTGTGGCAGCAGGTCCGGCTCGCCGGTGCGGCGAGCGGTGCCCTGCAGAAGCTGCGCGCCGCGGGCCTGCCCGAGGACGTCGACCCCTACGAGGCCCATGGCGCCCTGGAGCCCCGTATCCCGGTGCACGAGGCCGCGTTCGAGCCGCTGATGCTGGCCTGCCGCGACCGCCGCCCCGTCTTCTTCGACTACCGCAAGGCCACCGCAGCCCGCCCCGAGCCGCGGCATGTCGAGCCCTGGGCGCTGGAGTGCTGGCGCGGCCACTGGTACCTGGCCGGCTGGGACCGCGACCGGGGCGCGGAGCGTGTCTTCCGGCTGTCCCGGATCACCGGCAAGGTGCGCAGCCGCGGCGGCGGCTTCACCGCACCGGTGCCGGACGTGGTGACCGTCCGGGAGACCGTCGCCGGCTGGGCGGGGGAGACCGCGGACCGCTCGGCCCGGATCCGGCTGCGTACGGGCGCGGGGTACCCCCTTCGGGCGAAGGCCACCGCCGTACGGGAACTCGGCGACGGCTGGGACGAGTTGGAGATTCCGTACGGGCACGGTCTGGACGCCTGGCTGGTCGAGTTCGGGCCCGATGTCGTCGTCCTGGAGCCCGCCGAGCTGCGGGCCGACGTGGTGGACCGGCTGCGTGCCGTGGCCCAGGGCTGAGGGGGAGACGGATCACAGTGGCAGCCAAGCCGGTCAGACCCGCCAACGCCATCGACCAGACCCGGCGGATGCTCTCCCTGGTGACGTATCTGCGGGAGCGCCCCGGTGCGCGCATCGAGGACGTCGCCCGGGCCTTCGGGATCACCGAGGACGAGCTGGTCTCGGACCTCGATGTACTGCCCATGTGCGGCACCAGCTTCCGCGGGGGCGACCTGCTCGACATCGACACCGACGGCGAGCGCATCTGGTGGCACAACCCGGCCGCCCTCGGCGCGGACGCCGCCGAGCCCCTGCGTCTGGCCGCCGACGAGGCGACCGCGCTCCTCGTCGCCGCCCGGGCCGTGGCCACCCTGCCGGGACTGCGCGAGAGCGACCGGCAGGCGCTGCTGCGCGCCACCGCCAAGGTGGAGACCGCCGCCGGTGAGGCCGCGGGCGCCAGCTCCCGCCTGTCGGTGACGTTCGAGTCGGAGGGCGGTGTCTTCGCGGACGTCGACCGTGCGATCTCCGAGCGCCGCCGGCTGTGGATCCGCTACTACTCACCGGCCCGTGACGAGGTCACCGAGCGTGAGATCGACCCGATCCGCCTGGTCAGCGTCGGGCACACCTATGTCGAGGCGTGGTGCCGCCGCTCGGAGGCGCGCCGCACCTTCCGGCTCGACCGGGTCGCCGAGATCAAGATCCTCGACGAGCCGTCGGCGCCGCCGGAGGTCGAGCTGCGGGATCTGTCGGAGGGGCTCGTCCAGCCCGCCGCAGAGGACCCCGAGGTGGTCGTCGAGGTCGGACCCGGCGGACGCTGGGTCGCCGAGTACTACCCGCACGACAGCGCGGATGAGCTGCCGGACGGCGGGCTGCGTATCTCCTTGCGGACCCCGGACCCGGCGTCGCTGCGACGGCTGGCGCTGCGGCTCGGGCGCGACGGCCGGATCGTGTCGCCGCAGGACCTCGCGGAGAGCGCCCGCCGGGCGGCCCGCGAGGCGCTCGCGGCGTACGACGGGCCGGACGGAGTTGAGGACGGGCTGTACGACAGGCAGGAGCAGGGGCTGTGAGCACGTCGGCGATGTCTGGTGCGTCGGAGCAGTCGGGTGCCTCGGCCGGTGCGCCGCAGGCGCACCCGGTGGCGGAGATGTCGGTACGGACGGCGTTCGCCGGCATGCGGCGGGTGGCCGACGTGGTGTTCAGAGCCGGCTGCCCCGACTGCCGGGCCCGTTTCGAACTGGGTGCGAGCGCGCTGCGACTGGCGATCGGGGGCAGCAGCAGGACGACGTTCTACTCCTTCACCTGCCCCGAGTGCGGCGCGTCCGTGCGCAAGCCGGCGGGGGAGCGCATCGTCGAACTGCTCACCGGGGGCGGGGTGCGGACGCTGCGGCTGCACTCGACCCTCTAGGCTCGGGGTCATGTTCTGGCCGATGCTGGCGATCGCCCTGGGGTTCCTGGGCCTCGCCGTTCTGGGTGTGCTCGGGGTCCGGGTCTTCCTGGAGGCGCAGCGCCTCGGGCGGCAGGTCGCGGATTCCGCACGTCGTGTCAACCGCGCCGCGGAGGACCTGGAGCGGGCGGCGCTGAGTGCCGCGCAGGCTGCGGAGCAGGTATGAGACGTCCCATTGACGCGCAATGAGCCGCTTCGACCTGTCTCCGTGTCACCGCGGGCAGGTACCCTGCTGATCGCGGCCCGGAACGAGGCGCGGTCCGCAGACCGGGAGTATGCACAGGGATTGCCCCGCGTTCACCCCTGAGCGTTACGATCGCTGACGGAAGTCGGACGCATGTCCGACTGATCGGACAGTACCCCCACCCATGCCGCCTCGGTGAGAAGGTAAAGACTTATGTTCGGAAGGCTCGGAGCTCCCGAGATCATTCTCATCCTCGTCGTCATCATTCTGCTGTTCGGCGCGAAGAAGCTTCCGGACATGGCGCGCTCCCTCGGCAAGTCCGCGCGCATCCTGAAGAGCGAGGCCAAGGCCATGAAGGAGGACGGCAAGCCGTCCGCCCCGGCCGGCCCGCCGAACGACGAGCAGCCCTCGGCTCAGCGCACGATCCAGGCCGCGCCCGGCGATGTGACCAGCTCCCGCCCGGTCAACGAGCCCACGGACACGACCCAGCGCTGAAGCACGGTCCGGGGACTCCCGGGCCACTGCACGAGATGAGGATGTGGGTTGCTCAAGTCTGCCCGCAAGAAGGAGAAGGATCCCGAGGGGCGTATGCCCCTGGTGGAGCACCTTCGTGAGCTGCGCAACCGGCTCGGCAAGTCGGTCCTGGCCATCATCGTCGGCGCGATCCTCGCGGCGATGTACTACCGGGACATCATCAACTTGCTCACCGAGCCGATCCAGCACTCGGTGGGATGTTCGAAGTCGTTCACCGAGCTGGCCAACCAGAGCAAGGGTGCCTGCGGCAACATCACCGTGGAGGGCCTGCTGGGTCCGTTCACCCTCATGATCAAGGTCGCGCTGACGGCGGGTGTCGTCATCGCCAGCCCGGTGTGGCTGTACCAGCTCTGGGCTTTCATCGCGCCCGGACTGCACAAGCACGAGAAGCGGTACTCCATCGCCTTCGTCGGGGCCGGCTTCCCGCTTTTCATGGCGGGTGCCTGGTTCTCTTACCATGTGCTGCCGGCCGCGGCCAGCGTTCTGATCGAGTTCACGCCCGTCGGCGCGGTGAACCTGCTTCCGCTGGACGATCTGCTGGACCTCGTCACCCGCATGGTGATCGTCTTCGGTCTCTCCTTCGAGCTGCCACTGCTGCTGGTCATGCTCAACCTCACCGGGCTGGTCACCGGTCGCCGGATGCTCGGCTGGTGGCGGGGCATGATCATGGGTGTCACCGTCTTCGCGGCCTTCGCCACGCCGACCGTCGACCCGATCTCGATGCTGTCGCTCGCGACGCCGATCGTCCTGCTCTACTTCATGGCCACGGGCTTCGCGCTGCTCAACGACCGGCGCAAGCGCCTGCGCGAGGCGCAGGGGCCGGGCGACGACGAGGCCTCGGAGCTGGACCTCACCCCCGCGGACATCGACGAGGTCGAGCCGGTGCCTGCCTCCCGCGCCCTGCCGGAGCGCGGCGGCGCGGACCGCGACGGGGTGAACGGCTACGACGACGTGACGTGAGCCGGCGGACGCACTCCGTGAGGTGAACGACCCAGTGGGCCCCACCGGCTTCGACGGCGGGGCCCACTGCCGTGGGGGATCCGGATAATGATCGTCGTGTTGTCAGCGGTGCCCGGTACGCTCGAAAGCACGATGACAGAGGACCTCTCACCGGCCGAGCGATACGCGGCAGCACGCAGGCGCGCCGCGGAGCAGGCCACCGCGCTCGCCTCCTTCCGCGAGATGTACGACTTCGGCCTCGACCCCTTCCAGATCGAGGCCTGCCAGGCGCTCGAGGCGGGGAAGGGCGTGCTGGTGGCCGCGCCCACCGGCTCCGGCAAGACGATCGTGGGCGAGTTCGCCGTCCACCTCGCCCTCCAGCAGGGCAGGAAATGCTTCTACACGACACCCATCAAGGCGCTGTCGAACCAGAAGTACTCCGACCTGTGCCGTCGTTACGGCGCGGCGAAGGTCGGTCTCCTCACCGGCGACAACAGCGTCAACTCCGACGCCCCGATCGTCGTGATGACCACCGAGGTCCTGCGGAACATGCTGTACGCGGGCTCTCGGACCCTCCTCGGCCTCGGTTATGTGGTGATGGACGAGGTGCACTACCTCTCCGACCGCTTCCGCGGCGCCGTCTGGGAGGAAGTGATCATCCACCTGCCTGAGTCGGTGACGCTGGTGTCCCTGTCGGCGACCGTCTCGAACGCCGAGGAGTTCGGCGACTGGCTCGACACCGTCCGCGGCGACACCGAGGTGATCGTCTCCGAGCACCGGCCCGTTCCGCTGTTCCAGCATGTGCTGGCGGGCCGCCGGATGTACGACCTGTTCGAGGAGGGCGAGGGCCACAAGAAGGCCGTCAACCCCGACCTGACGCGCCTGGCCAGGATGGAGGCCACCCGCCCGTCCTACCAGGACCGCAGGCGGGGCCGCGCCATGCGCGAGGCCGACCGTGAGCGGGAGCGCAGACAGCGCTCCCGGGTGTGGACACCGGGCCGCCCCGAGGTGATCGAGCGCCTCGACGCCGAGGGCCTGCTGCCGGCGATCACGTTCATCTTCAGCCGGGCCGCCTGCGAGGCCGCCGTCGAGCAGTGCCTGTACGCGGGCCTCAGGCTCAACGACGAGGAGGAGCGGGAACAGGTGCGGTCGCTCGTCGAGGAGCGCACCGCCTCCCTCCCTCCCGAGGACCTGCATGTGCTCGGCTACTACGAATGGCTGGAGGGCCTGGAGCGCGGTATCGCCGCCCACCACGCGGGCATGCTGCCGACGTTCAAGGAGGTCGTCGAGGAGCTGTTCGTGCGGGGCCTGGTGAAGGCGGTGTTCGCCACCGAGACCCTCGCGCTCGGCATCAACATGCCCGCCCGTTCCGTGGTGCTGGAGAAGCTCGTCAAGTGGAACGGCGAGCAGCACGCCGACATCACCCCCGGTGAGTACACCCAGCTCACCGGGCGCGCCGGCCGTCGCGGGATCGACGTCGAGGGCCATGCGGTCGTGCTCTGGCAGCGCGGGATGAGCCCCGAGCACCTCGCGGGCCTGGCGGGCACCCGGACGTATCCGCTGCGCTCCAGCTTCAAGCCGTCGTACAACATGGCCGTGAACCTGGTCGAGCAGTTCGGCCGGCACCGGTCCCGCGAACTGCTGGAGACGTCCTTCGCGCAGTTCCAGGCCGACAAGTCGGTCGTGGGCATCTCACGCCAGGTGCAGCGCAACGAGGAGGGCCTGACCGGCTACAGGGAGGCCATGACCTGCCACCTCGGTGACTTCGAGGAGTACGCGCGGCTGCGCCGCGAACTCAAGGACCGTGAAACGGAGTTGGCCCGCGAGGGCGCGGCCCAGCGCCGCGCCGAGGCCGCCGTCGCCCTGGAGCGCCTCAAGCCCGGTGACGTCATCCACGTGCCGACCGGCAAGTACGCGGGCCTGGCCCTGGTGCTGGACCCCGGGCTGTCCGCAGGCCGTGCGGGCGGCCACCGAGGCCTGGAGTACCACGACGGCCCGCGCCCGCTGGTCCTCACCGCCGAGCGGCAGGTCAAGCGGCTGGCGTCCATCGACTTCCCGGTGCCCGTGGAGGCGCTGGAGCGAATGCGCATCCCGAAGTCGTTCAACCCCCGCTCGCCGCAGTCCCGTCGCGATCTCGCCTCCGCCCTGCGCACCAAGGCCGGGCACATCCCGCCGGACCGGCACCGCAAGAAGCGCTCCCCCGCCGCCGACGACCGTGAGATCGCCCGGCTGCGCACGGCCCTTCGCGCCCACCCCTGCCACGGGTGCAGCGACCGCGAGGACCACGCCCGTTGGGCGGAGCGCTACCACCGCCTGATGCGCGACACCTCCCAGCTGGAGCGCCGCATCGAAGGCCGGACGAACACCATCGCCCGCACCTTCGACCGCATCGTCGCCCTGCTCACCGAGCTGGACTACCTGCGCGGCGACGAGGTGACCGAACACGGAAAACGCCTCGCGCGGCTGTACGGCGAGCTGGACCTGCTGGCCAGCGAATGCCTGCGCGAGGGCGTCTGGGAGGGGCTCGCCCCGGCCGAACTGGCCGCGTGTGTCTCGGCGTTGGTGTACGAGGCCCGGGTGGGGGACGACGCGATGGCGCCGAAGCTGCCGTCGGGCAAGGCGAAGGCCGCGCTCGGCGAGATGGTGCGGATCTGGGGCAGGCTCGACGCCCTGGAGGAGGATTTCCGCATCACCCAGACCGAGGGCGTGGGCCAGCGCGAGCCCGACCTGGGCTTCGCCTGGGCGGCGTACATGTGGGCGGAGGGCAAGAGCCTCGACGAGGTCCTGCGCGAGGCAGAGATGCCGGCCGGGGACTTCGTCCGCTGGACCAAGCAGGTCATCGACGTCCTCGGCCAGATCGCGGCGGCGGCTCCCGCCGAGGGCTCCACGGTGGTGAAGAACGCGCGCAAGGCGGTGGACGGCCTGCTGCGCGGCGTGGTCGCCTACTCCTCGGTGGGCTGACCCACCGCTCCTCCAAGTCGTGACCGGGTTCCCGGACCGTCCCGCGAGACGGTCCGGGAAGGCGCGCGCCCGCACCGGCCCGGGTGGCCGGAGCGGTCAGCGGTGGGGGTGTGCCCCGCCGGCCCTCGTACGCCGTGACGCCCTCCCCGTACGCCGTGACGCCCCCGCGTACGTCGTGACGCCCCGCGTACGTCGTGACGCCCCCGCGTACGCGGGCGCAGCCGGCTTGCACTGCCGATGGTCGGATCGAGCCCGGGCGGTGGTCGGATCGAGCCCGGGCGACCCTCGTCCCTGAAGGGCGCTCACGTCATCCGTGAAGGGGGAACGTCACCCGCGCGGGTGGCTTGTTGCCGACGCCTGTTCCCCGTCACACAACGTGTGCGAACAGAGCCTCTGTGTGCAAAAGGAGTCGAGCGTACTCCTGCCCCCATGGGCATTTCAGGTGCTTGCTGAATATGACATGGCGATGATCCGGTCGGACTAAGCTCGCCCGCGGCGCACCGAGTTGAGGCGTAATCGTGCGCTTGTTCCCCGATATATGGAAGATCCTTCGATGCCGGATTCCTTTCCGGTATCTACCCCGCTTTTGTCAGGCAAGCACCCGATCCAGCCGATTCGTCTCAGAGGGCATACATGGTGAGTGTTCCATCGCCTCCCGGTGGCCGTGAACTTCCCTACGCACCCGCGCTGTTGCTGCCCGCCATACTGATGGCCGCGGCCACCGGGACCGCCGTCGTCGTGGTGACGGCCCCCGCCCGGTCCGCCGTCGGCTGGTTCGGCGCCGTCGCCACGCTCCTCGTCACCGCCGTCTCGGTCCTGGCGGCCCGCCGGGACCGCGCACTGCGTTCGCTGCGCGCCGACTTCGCACAGCGGGCCGCCTACCTCGAACAGCGCATCGCCGCCCAGGACGACGACCTCGAGTTCTTCCGCACCGAGATCGTGCCCAGGGCCCTGGACACGGTCCGGGACGGAATCTCCCCCGCGGAGGTCATCCGAACGGTCGTCGACGAGAACCCTCATTTCCGCGGACTGCCGCATCCCCAGCGCCAGTTGCTGCGTACCGTGCTCCAGATCGTCGACCGCGAGATCGCGCGGCGCGACTCCGCGCTGCGTGCCTTCGTCAACATCGCCCGCCGGGTCCAGGCGCTCGTCCACCAGCAGGCCAAGGAACTCAGGGAGATGGAGGAGGACCACGGCCGCAATCCCGAGGTCTTCGACGACCTGCTGCGCATCGACCACGGCACCGCGCTGATCGGCCGCCTCGCCGACTCCATCGCCGTCATCGGCGGCGGCCGGCCCGGCCGCCAGTGGCCCCAGCCGGTGCCGCTCTACAGCGTGCTGCGCGGAGCGATGTCCCGCATCCTGGAGTACACCCGCATCGAGCTGCACTCCATCGCCAAGGTCAATATCAAGGGCACCTCCGTCGAGCCGATCATCCACGCCGCGGCCGAGCTGCTCGACAACGCCACGCGCTACTCCCCGCCCCAGACCAAGGTGCACATCACCGCCACCGAGGTGCAGACCGGCATCGCCGTCGAGATCGAGGACGGCGGGATCAGCCTCAGCGAGGAGAACCGCGCCAAGGTCGAGCGGATGCTCGCCGAGGCCCAGGCCGGTGTGGACGTCCAGGAGATCGGTGAGGCGCCGCGACTCGGCCTCGCCGTCGTGGGACGCCTGTCGACGATGTTCAACATGCACATCTCGCTGCGGCAGTCGGCGTACGGCGGCGTCCGCGCGATCCTCGTGATCCCGAACGACATGCTGACCACCGACCCCGCCCCGGGGTTCGCGCACGGCATCGGCGCCACCTCCGTGCCGACCCTGGACAACGAAGGGGTCAAGGGACCCGACCGGGTGCAGAAGAGGCGCCGTCCGACCACCGGGCCGCGCGTCCCGGAGCAGTTCGCCACCGATGACGACGCCCCGGTGGTGACCGAGTGGACCCCGAACGGTCTGCCGCAGCGCCGTAGCCGGGTGAAGACCCCGCTCAGCCGGCGCATGGCCGAGGCCGCCGCCGCGGAGGCCGCCGCCCAGGCCGTCGAGGCCGCGACGCACGCCCCCTGGACGCCGGAGCCCGAACCGGAGAAGGAAGAGCCCGCTCCCGGTCTGTGGGTCGAGGCGTTCATGAACGGGCTCAAGACCGCCCCGGACCCGAACGCCTTCTCCGCCGGGCCCCCGGCCGCCGACCCGCACGCATTCACCAGCAACGACGAGCCGGCCCCTGCCCAGGCCGACGACGAGGGGGACCACAAGTGATCCAGCAGCGAGGAAATTTCGACTGGTTGCTGAAGGAACTCGCCGACGGCGTGCCGGGCATCCACCAGGTCGTGGTGCTGTCCGCCGACGGTCTGCGCATCGCCCGCTACGGCGGTGACCCGGACGCGGCCGACCGCATCGCCGCGGCCTGCGCCGGGCTCCAGAGCCTGGCCGGAGCGGTCGCGGGCGAGATCCCGGACAGCGACGGCCGGATGCGCATGGTCATCATCGAGATCGACGGCGGCTATTTCTACATGATGGCGGCCGGCCCCAACGCCTACCTCGCGGTCCTCGCCGACACGGTCGCCGAGGCCGGACTGATGAGCAACCGCATGCGCGACCTCGTCCTTCGCATCGGTTCCCATCTGACGAGCCCGCCGCGGCGCAACGGGCAGACCGTATGACTCCTCCGCAACGCCGCCGGCGTCAACCCAGGGAACAGCACCCGCCGGAGCCCGTCGCGGCAGGCGGCCCCAAGGAGGGCGAGCAGAAGAACCCCGAGCGGCTGTACATCCTCACCGGAGCGGCCGCCGGGGGCGAGCGCGCCCCCATCGACCTCGTCACCCTGATCGTGACGAGCGCCGACCCACCGCCCACCGCCACGCCGGAACAGTCGGCGCTGCTGCGGCTGTGCCGTGCCCCCCTGTCCGTGGCCGAGATCTCGGCCTATCTCAGTCTGCCGTTCGGCGTGGTGACGTTCCTGCTCACCGACCTGCTGACGGCCGAACTGGTCCAGGCACGCGCCCCGATCGTCCGCCAGGCGGTGCCCGACCGATCCCTTCTCGAAGCGGTGATGCATGGACTTCAAAAGCTCTGACGCCGTCCCCGGTCCACGGGCCCAGGACCACCTGCCGCACACCACACAGGCCGCGGTGAAGATCGTGATCGTGGGCGGCTTCGGGGTCGGCAAGACCACCATGGTCGGTTCCGTCAGCGAGATCAGGCCGCTGACGACCGAGGAGACCATGACCCAGGCAGGCATCGGGGTCGACGACAACTACGGCTCCGACACCAAGACGGCCACCACCGTGGCCATGGACTTCGGCCGGATCAGCGTCACCGAGCAGCTGGTGCTCTACCTGTTCGGCACCCCGGGTCAGGAACGGTTCTGGTTCCTGTGGAACGGCCTGTTCGAGGGCGCGCTCGGTGCGGTGGTGCTGCTCGACACCCGTCGGCTCGAGGTCAGCTTCGATGTCATCGGCCGTCTGGAGGAGCGCGGCGTGCCCTTCGTGGTCGCCGTCAACTCCTTCCCCGACGCGCCCCGTTACCCCGTCGAGGAGCTGCGCGGAGCCCTCGATCTGCCCGAGGAGATCCCGATCGTCGAGTGCGACGCACGGCGCCGGGCCTCCAGCCGTGAGGTCCTGATGACGCTGATGCGCTTCCTGCACTCCCTGGCGGTGGCACACGCCCCCGCCTGACCTGTGGCACACGCCCCCGCCTGACCTGTGGCACACGCCCCCGCCTGACCTGTGGCACACGCCCCCGCCTGACCGGGGCACGCCCCGGCGATGCCCGACCCCACCCCAGACACCGGATGCCCCCGACGTTTCGGAGCGACCATCGTGACGCCTGAATCCCACTCCCTGACCGACAGGGACCTCACCTCCGACGACACGCCCGTCCCGCCGCCCGGCTGTCCGGCCCACGGCCTCGGCCCCGGCGGAGTGCGCCGGCTCTACGGTCCCGAGGCGGAAGACCGGAGAGCCCTGTACGAGAAACTCCGTGCCGAGCACGGCGCCGTGGCCCCGGTGCTGATCCACGACGACGTGCCGATGTGGGTGGTGCTCGGCCACAGCGAGAACCTGCACATGGTGCGCTCCCCCTCGCAGTTCACACGGGACAGCCGCATCTGGGCCCCGCTGAGGTCCGGCCGGATCAAGCCGGACCACCCGCTGACCCCGCACTTCGCCTGGCAGCCGATCTGCTCCTACGCCGAGGGCGACGAGCACCTGCGGCTGCGCGGCGCGGTCACCGGCGCCATGTCGACCATCGACTACCGGGGACTGCGCCGGTACATCAACCGCACGACGCAGGCCCTCGTCAACCGGTTCTGCGAGGAGGGCCGCGCCGATCTGGTGGGCCGGTTCGCCGACCACCTGCCGATGGCGGTGATGTGCGAGGTCCTCGGCATGCCCGACGAGTACAACGACCGGATCGTGCACGCCGCCCGCGACATGCTCAAGGGCACCGAGACCGCGATCGCCAGCAACCAGTACATCGTGGACGCCCTGACCCGGCTCACCGCCCGCCGCCGCACCCAGCCCGAGGACGACTTCACCACCCACCTCGTCAACCACCCGGCACGGCTGACCGACGACGAGATCAGGGAGCATCTGCGGCTGGTCCTGATCGCCGCCTACGAGGCCACGGCCAACCTCATCGCCAACGTGCTGCGCGTGATCCTCACCGACCCCCGCTTCAGGGCCCAGCTCAACGGCGGGCAGATGACGGTCCCCGAGGCGGTCGAGCAGTCGCTGTGGGACGAGCCGCCGTTCAGCAGCATTCTCGGCTACTTCGCCAAACAGGACACCGAACTGGGCGGCCAGCGCATCCGCAAGGGCGACGGACTGCTCTTCGGCATCGCGCCGGGGAACGTCGACCCGCGGGTACGGCCGGACCTCTCCGCCGGCATGCAGGGCAACCGCTCCCACCTCGCCTTCGGCGGCGGCCCGCACGAGTGCCCGGGCCAGGACATCGGCCGCGCCATCGCCGACACCGGCATCGACGCGCTGCTGACCCGGTTGCCGGACATTCAGCTCGACTGCGCGGAGGACGAGTTGCGCTGGACGGCGTCCATCGCGTCACGGCACCTGGTGGAGCTGCCGGTGCGGTTCGAGCCCAGGCCACCGCAGGACGTGAGGCAACGGCCCGCCCTGCGCCCGCTGCCGGTGCAACGCCCCGGCTGGCTGATCACGACCGCCGGGCCGCAGAGCACGGAGCCGACGGCCGACCGGCCCGCCACGCCGGACACGGTCGCCGCCTGGTCGGTTGTGCCGGAACCGGCCGCGGCGCCGCAGCGCCGGCCCGGCCTGTGGCGGCGGGTGCTGCGGTGGTGGCGGGGGGACTGAGCCGCTACCCGGCCCAGGTCTCGTACGCCGACCATGCCTCGAGCACCCGCCCGCTGACGAAGCGGTGTGCTTCCCCCGTGACCGGATCGGTGAACTCCAGGACCCGCGCCAGCAGTTGGAGCGGGCGCCGGAAGTCACCGGCCGGCCGGGGGCCGGTCACCACGGGGTAGAGCGGATCGCCGAGGATCGGCAGCCCCGACGCGGCCATGTGCACCCGCAGCTGATGGGTCTGCCCGGTGGCGGGGAGCAGCCGGTACCGGCCATGGCCTGCACGGTGTTCCAGCAGCTCGATCCGGCTGATCGCGTTGGGCTCGCCGGGCACCTCCCCGGCCGCGAGGACCCCCCGTTCCTTCACGATCCGGCTGCGCACGGTGCGCGGCAGGGCCACCTCTGGGTCGTACGGGGCGACGGCCTCGTACTCCTTGGTGACGCGTCGGTCGCGGAACAGCGTCTGGTAGCTGCCCCGGTCCTCGGGCCGCACGGTGAACAGCACGAGGCCCGCGGTGAGCAGGTCCAGCCGGTGAGCGGCGGTCAGCGCGGGGATCCCGAGGTCGCGCCGGAGCCGGGCGAGCGTGGTCTCGGCGACATGACTGCCGCGCGGGGTCGTGGCGAGGAAGTGCGGCTTGTCGGCGACGACGATGCGCTCGTCGCGATACACCACCTCGACCGGGAACGGCACGGGATGCTCCTCGGGCAGCTCCCGGTGGAACCACACGTACATGCCCGGCACATACGCCGCGTCGCGCGTGACCGGTCGCCCGTCGGCCCCGACGATCAGCCCCGAGTCCAGCATCCCGTCGATCACCCCGTCCCCGGCCGCGAGCCGCGCCACGAGGTGGTCCCGCACGGTGACCCAGCCCTGCCCGAACGGCAGCCTCACCCGTACCGCGTCGACCCCGTCGCGCTGGGGCAGGGGAGAGGGCGGGATCCGGGTCTTGCGTCGCATCACGGCCAAGCGTACGAGGTGCCGGGGAGTGGGTGACGTGGGAGTGCCGGTGGCCGCCGGCCGCGTCGTGCGGTGCCGCGCGCAGCCAGGCCGGGTCACACGTCCTCGCGCCCCTTGCGGAGGCCCGTCCATTCGCGATATGTCGTGTGTATTGCCTCAGGCGGCTCCTGGGCACCGTCTTCGGGGCGCTCTCCAACGCACTCGGCATGCTGGTGCGGGAGAGGGAATCGATCATCGGGATCAACACCTTTCTGCCGCTTCCGCTGACCTTCCTGGCCTCCGCCTTCATGGCGCCGTCGCAGATGCCCTCCTGGATACGGCACATCGCCGACTTCAACCCGCTCGACTGGGCGATGGTCGCGGGCCGTTCGGCGATGTCCGCGCACCCGGACCGGGGGGATGTGCTCGGCCGCGGCGGGGCGCTGCCGGGACCGGCGGTCGCGGCGCTCTGGCTGTCCGTCCGGACGTTCCGGTCCTACCAGCGGTCGGTGTGAGCATCACACGGCATCACATGGCGTCACACGGCGTCATACGGTGAAGGGGCGGCACCGCTTCGGTGCCGCCCCTGTCCGTCCTCCCGCCCGTTCTCACGCGGCGGACGCGTCCTCCTGCTCCGCCTCGATGCGCGCGTTCCATTCCCGCTTGGACGCCTGCCAGCCGTCCTCGTTGTGACCGAGGCGCCAGTAGCCCGAGATCGAGAGGTCCTCGCGCGGAATGCGGTACTCGATGCGCAGCAGCCGGCGCAGCTCCTTCACGCAACCGGCCTCGCCGTGAACGAACGCGTGCACCCGGCCCGCCGGGAACTCGAGCGCCCGCACCGCCTCGACCAGCGCCTCGCCGACCGGTCGGCCGCCGCGGTGCAGCCAGACGACCTCCACATCGGAGTCGATCTTCAGCTCGTCCTCGGGGCCCCCGACCTCCACGAAGGCGTATGTCTCGGCGCCCTCGGGCAGTGCCTCCAGGGCGGCCGCGATCGCCGGCAGCGCGCTCTCGTCCCCGGCGAGCAGATGCCAGTCGGCGCCGGTGTCCGGGGCGTAGGCGCCGCCGGGACCCATGAACCGCACGGTCTCGCCCGGCTGCACGCGCAGAGCCCAGGGGCCGGCGAGGCCCTCGTCGCCGTGGATGACGAAGTCCAGGGTCAGTTCCCGGTGTTCGGGGTCCCAGGCGCGTACCGTGTACGTCCGCGTCACGGGCCACTGCTCGCGCGGGAACTCCTCGCGGATGCGCTGCATGTCGAAGGGCTCGGGGTAGGTGACGCCGTCGGCCGGGAACACCAGCTTCACGTAGTGGTCCGTGCAGCCGCCCGTCGCGAACTCGGCGAGACCCTCGCCGCCCAGCACCACCCGCTGCATATGCGGGGTCAGCCGCTCCGTGCGGACGACCTGTGCGGAGTGGGCCTTGCGTGCCCTGCCTGCCGGGCGCTCTGCCATGACGCTCTCCCCCATCCCTTGCTTAGGCTTACCTAAGTTAGCATCTCCTCTCAGTTAACACCTCCTCCGTGAAGAGTCGATGCCCGGGGCGGAGGCGTGTCGGGCAATGTCAGGTGCCGAGCGTGGTCAGCAGGCGCTGCAGTGAGCTGCCCAGGCCCCAGCGGGCCGCCAGCGCATCCAGTGCCACGGGGTGACGCGGAGCGCGCGGCAGGGACGTGTCGACCTGCGGCAGCGGGACGTCCCCGGCGACCCGTACGACCCTCGGTGCGACCGCCACGTACGGCCGTGCCTCGTCGAGCCGCTTGCGCTGGGCCGGACTGAGCCGGGACGCCGGGTCGTCCACCGCGGCCATGATTCCCTCCAGGTCCCCGAACTCCGCGAGCAGCTTCGCCGCGGTCTTCTCGCCGATGCCGGCGACGCCCGGCAGCCCGTCGCTCGGATCGCCGCGCAGCAGCGCCAGATCCGCGTAACCGGGGCCGTCGACGCCGTACTTCCCGCGCAGCACCGCCTCGTCGGTGAGCTGGAGCGTGCCGACGCCCTTGAGCGGATACAGCACGCGTACCCCGCGCGCGTCGTCGACCAGCTGGTACAGATCGCGGTCGCCGGTCACGATGTCCACCGGCCCCTGCGCGCGGGCCGTGAACGTGCCGATCACGTCGTCCGCCTCGTACCCCGCCACGCCGACGCGTGCGATGCCCAGCGCGTCCAGCACCTCCTCGATGACCGGGACCTGCGGGGAGAGCGTGTCCGGCACCATCTCCTCGTCCGGGCCCGCCGTGTGTTCCTCGGCCACCCGGTGCGCCTTGTAGGAGGGGATCAGCTCCACCCGCCACTGCGGGCGCCAGTCCGCGTCCATACAGGCGACCAGGTCGTCCGGGCGGTGGTCCCGGACCAGTCGGTCGATGAAGTCGAGCAGGCCGCGCACGGCGTTCACGGGCGTGCCGTCCGGGGCCTTCACGGACTCAGGGACGCCGAAATAGGCGCGGAAGTAGAGCGAGGCGGCATCGAGGAGCATCAGGCGTCGGGTCACCTGCCGCATCATGCCGTACGGCACGGACAGGGCCCGAAGGCTCCTGTGGAGGCCGCCGGGGCGTTCGGTCCGCGTACGGGCGTATGAGAACGTCCGTACGGGCGTACGAGAAAGATCCGGACAACCCGATCGGCTCCGGGGCGCCGCCGGCGGCCCCTTCGCGGACCCCCGACCGGCGGGACCGCTCGCTTCGGCCTCCCCCGGTCCCGGCCGCGCGCCCCGCCCCGCACCCGGGCGCAGGGGCTGCTGGGACGCCTGTGCCACCTCTGATCAGCTCTTTCGTCTGGGGCGGGAGCGGTGTGCGCGGGGTGGCGGAATGGCTCGTACGGTGGCGCGAACGTGGACCCGCACCACTCTTGTATGTGACACCGATGTGACGGGCGCATGAAACGGTTTGCCGAACATGCGTAGGGTGCAGACAGAACTCACAGAGGCAGTGCACCGACGCACCACCGGGCAGTGGCGGCATCCGCCGGGCGCGGCAGGCGGACCGACGAGTGAGGGAGGGAGCCGGAGCGATGGGCGACCACAAAGAGCAGCCCCTTCGGGTGGGCGCCGCCGTCCGGCGGCGACGCCGGACGCTGGAGCTCACCCTCGCCGTCGTGGCCCAGCGCAGCGGCCTGTCGGTCCCCTTCCTGAGCCAGGTCGAGAACGAGCGGGCGCGTCCCAGCCGTCCTTCCCTGGAGCGGATTGCCGACGCGCTCGGCACCACCGCCGTCGAACTGCTCGCGGCGGCCGACCCGGCGTGCAGCGTGGACGTCCTGCGCGCCGACGACGAGGCCGTGGAGCCGGGACGGGCCCTGGTGCGCCCGCTGGTGCGCGGCCACCACCAGCTGCACGCGATGGAGTTCATCGGGGACCACGACGAGGGCCGCGAACTCCAGCACCGCAACGACGAGTTGATGTACGTCGTCGAGGGCGGCGTCGAGGTGGAGGCGGAGGGCCGGGCGCACCGGCTCGGACGCGGCGACACCCTGTACCTGAGCGGGGGAGTGCGCCACCGCTGGCGGGCGACCGTGCCGGACACCCGGGTCATCGTGGTCGCGGTCTCGGACCATGTCGAGGCGGTCGAGGATCCGTCGCGCCGGCGCCGCTGACCTGCCGGACACCCTGTCGCCGCCCACATGCCCGAGGAGGCCGGGATGCGTGTCGTCTCGCTCGTGCCGTCGCTGACCGAGGCGGTGGCCGCCTCCGTGCCGGGCGCACTGGTCGGTGCGACCGACTGGTGCAGTCACCCCGCGGACCTCGACGTCGTCCGGATCGGCGGCACCAAGAACCCGAAGGTCGAGCAGATCGTCCGGCTCGCCCCCGACCTGGTGCTCGCCAACGAGGAGGAGAACCGGGAGCCGGACCTCACCGCCCTGCGGGAGGCGGGCCTGGAGGTCCTCGTCACCGAGGTGCGGGATGTACCGGCGGCGTTCCGTGAGCTGGAGCGGGTCGTGGCCGCGTGCGGGGCGCCCGCCCCGCCGGGCTGGCTGGACGAGGCCCGCGCCGCATGGGCGCGGCCGCCGGTGCCCCAGGGCCGGACGACCGCCGTGGTGCCCGTGTGGCGACGGCCCTGGATGGTGCTGGGCCGCGACACCTTCGCCGGGGACGTCCTGGCCCGGCTCGGCGTGGACAACGTGTACGCGGCGCACCCCGAGCGCTATCCCCGGATCCCCCTGGAGGACCTGCGCGCCGCGGCCCCCGGACTCGTGGTGCTGCCCGACGAGCCGTACCGGTTCACGGCCGAGGACGGCCCGGAGGCGTTCCCCGGGACGCCGTGCGCGCTGGTCGGCGGGCGGCACCTCACCTGGTACGGCCCGTCCCTGACCGAGGCTCCGCGGGTCGTCGCCGAGGCGCTGCGAGCAGCTCGCCGCTGACGACGCCCCGGGCCGTACGGACGGCGGCGACGGCCCAGGCGGCGACGAGCAGCACATAGAGTCCGGTGGCGAGCGTGTCGAGGACGGCGAGCCCGGTGCGCCGCGCCAGCGCCTCCGCCCCGGTGACACAGGTGCCGACCGGAAACGTGAACGCCCACCACGTCATGGTGAACCCCATGCCCCGCCGCAGCGCACGCACCACCAGCGTGCCGGCGAGGGCCAGCCACAGCAGGGCGAAGCCCAGCACGGGAACGCCGTAGAGCAGAGCGAGGACGTCGAAGCCCCGGGCGTACGGCGACGGCACGACCTCCGGCGCGCCGGCCGCCAGCGCGCCCGCGGCGGTGACGGACTGGCCGAGCGGACCGAGGACCAGGAACAGGGTCGGAGTCGAGGCGAGCGGCAGCGGCCCCCGGATGACGAGCCGGGCGAGGATGAGCGGCAGCATCGCGAACGTGGCCAGCAGGCTCAGCCCGGCCATCGCCAGGCAGCCCAGCAGCACGGTCTCCCGTCCCTGCCCCGCGGGCAGATGTGAAACCAGCGGCGGCCCCTGGGCCGCGGAGACCATGGGGGCGACCAGGGGCAGCAGCCAGACGGGACCGGCCTGGTCCGGCTCGATGCGGTGCCGGGCCACCATCAGATACGGCACCGCCACGGCGATGACCAGGCCCGCGACGCTGCCCGCCGTGAACAGGACGGCGTCCAGGGCGACGGCGAGGCCCGGCCCGGTCCAGTCGCGGCCCACCACCACGGCACCGCCGCCCACGGCGAGCAGGGCCATGGCGAAGCAACCGTGGAAGGGGGCCACGGCAGGGTCGAGGAGCTGGGCGCGGGCCCGGTCGCGATGGTGGATCCAGTGCAGGGCGCGGGCGCACAGCAGCACCACGAGCAGGACCAGGGAGAACGCCCATACGGCCGTGCAGGCGGCTCGCAGTCCCGGCACGTGCCCGGCAGCGGGCAGACCTGCACCGGCCGTCGCCACGATCGCGGTGCCCATGACGGAGGCGTACCAGTTCGGGCCGAGCTGCCGTACGGCGGTGGCGCGCCGTCGGGGGACGCCGGGCAGGACGAGGGGCGGGGCTGCGGTGACCATGTCTGCACGGTCCCCCGCGGCCACGCTGCCGACCAGGGACCACGTCTCTATGAGGACATAAGCTGTGCTTATGAGTACGGGCGAGGACACAGCGACCCCGGTGGCCCCTCTGGCGCACCGGGTGCCGGACCTGGGCGCCCTGGAGCTGCTGCTCGCCGTCGCCCGGCTGGGGAGCCTCGGGCGCGCGGCGCGGGAGCTGGGGATCACCCAGCCCGCGGCCAGCAGCCGGATCCGGTCCATGGAGCGGCAGCTGGGCGTGGCGCTGGTGGACCGCTCGCCGCGCGGCTCACGGTTGACCGACGCCGGGGCACTGGTCACCGACTGGGCGCGGCGGATCGTGGAGGCAGCGGAGGCGTTCGACGCGGGGGCACAGGCGCTGCGCGGCCGGCGGGACTCACGGCTGCGGGTGGCCGCGAGCATGACGATCGCGGAGTATCTGCTGCCCGGCTGGCTGATCGCGCTGCGGGCGCAACGGCCGGACACGGCGGTGTCGCTGCTGGCCGGGAACTCGGCGGCGGTCGCCGGGCGCTTGCTCGCGGACGAGGCGGACCTGGGTTTCGTGGAGGGCCTGACCGTGCCGGCCGGCCTGGACGAGGTGGTCGTCGCCCATGACCGGCTCATCGTGGTGACGGCACCGGGGCACCCCTGGGCGCGCCGCCGTGTGCCGCTGTCCGCCGGGGAACTGGCCTTGACCCCGCTGATCCTGCGGGAGGAGGGCTCGGGCACCCGCCAGGTACTCCAGGCGGCCCTGGGCGGCCTGGCCCGCCCCCTGCTGGAGCTGTCCTCCACGACGGCGGTCAAGGCGTCCGCGATCAGCGGCGCGGGCCCGGCGGTGCTGAGCGAACTCGCCGTCGGGGAGGAGCTCTCGGCCCGCCGCCTGGTGAGCGTTCCCGTGGAGGGCGTACGGCTGGACCGGGCGCTGCGGGCGGTATGGCGCACGGGGCACCGGCCGACGGGTCCGGGACGGGACCTGCTGGGACTGACCCGGGACTGATTGCGGGGTGGCGGCCCCGGGCGCGGTCACGTGGACGACGCGGCCCGCACCAGCGCCCCCATCACCCGCAGGTCCTCGCCCATCTCCGGATGCCACTGGACCCCCACCACCCACCCGGGCCCCGGCCGCTCCACCGCCTCGACGGTGCCGTCCTCGGCGTACGCCGACACCACCAGCCCCTGGCCGAGCCGTTCCACCGCCTGATGGTGGTGCGTCGGCACGGACACCGACTCCGGCGCCACCTCCGCGTACCGTGTGCCCGGCACCGGCTTGACCGTGTGCCGTCCGAACACCCCCACCCGCTCGACATGCCCCTCGATGTGCTGCACGAGCGTGCCGCCCAGGGCCACGTTCAGCAGCTGCATCCCGCGGCAGATACCGAGCAGGGGGGTGCCGGACGCCAGTGCCGCCTCGATCAGGGCGAGTTCCCAGGCGTCCCGCTCGGGCGCCGGCGAACCGGTCCGCGCGGAGCGCTCGGCGCCGTAGCGGGACGGGTCGACGTCCGGGCCGCCCGAGATCACCACACCGTCCAGCCGGGCCACCGTGGCCGCCGCGTGCGCCGGATCGTCCGGCGGCAGCATGGCGGCCAGTCCGCCGGCCCGCTGCACCAGTACCGGATAGCCCGCCGGCAGCAGCGCCGCGTCCAGCTCCCACCGGCCCCAGCGGGTGCCGGCCTCGAGATACGTGCTCACGCCGATCAGCGGTCGTCCGGTCACATGGGCCTCCCCGGGGATCCAATGGAATGAATGTATACCTTTATCGGGACGTGCACGGACCGTGAGTCCGGGGTCGCGTACCGGCGCGCTCACGCCAGGAAACCCCGCAGCAGCGCCGCCGTCCCCGCGCAGTGCTCCCGCGTCATCTCCCGCGCGCCGTCCGCGTCACCGTCGAGCACCGCCTCCACCAGCGCCTCGTGCTGCCGCTGCGAGTGCTCCAGGTTCCGCACCAGCAGCGGGATGCAGTCGAGCAGGTCGTTGACCGTCGCCCGGACGGCCGCGTACTGCGCCGTCAGCGAGGGCGAGCCGCACAACTCGGCCAGCGTGAGGTGCAGCAGCGTGTCCAGCCGCCGGTACTCGGCGAGAGGGGCGTCCTGCGTCCGCGCCAGCGCCTCCCGCAGCCGCTCGGCCTGCTCCCCGGTGAGGCCGTGCGCCGCACACAGGCCCGCCGCCCCCACCTCCAGCACCTCGCGGAACCGCAGCACGTCCTCGATGTCGGTTCGCTCGACGCGCCGGCGCAGCTCGTCCTCGCCGCCCACGTCGGCGCGCGGGCGCACGAACGTGCCGCCGTAGCGCCCGCGCCGCGACTCCACCAGACCCTGGTCCTGGAGCACCTTCAGCACCTCGCGCAGCGTCACCCGGCTGATCCCGAGACGTTCCGCCAACTCCCGCTCGGCGGGCAGCCGTTCACCACCGGGCACCAGCCCGAGACGGACGACCTGGAGGATCTGCTCCAGCGCCTCCTCGAAGCCGTTGCCCGCCCGTACGGGCCGCAGCACCGGTGTCAGCCGGTCCCGCGGGCCGCCGCCGGACTCCGCCTGCGACATATGGCCGCGCCCCCTTCCCAAAAAATGGTTCTCGGAAATACCTTATGACTCTCGGCGGACCGAAGGAGACTTCCCGTGGCACACCGCACACCCCCGCTCGGTGTCGAGGAGCTGCACGCTCTCGTCGCGGGCGGCGAGATCGACACCGTCGTCCTCGCCTTCCCCGACATGCAAGGGCGCCTCCAGGGCAAGCGGTTCGCCGCCCGATTCTTCCTCGACGAGGTACTGGAGCACGGGACGGAGGGCTGCAACTACCTCCTCGCCGTCGACACCGAGATGAACACGGTCGACGGGTACGAGATGTCCTCCTGGGACCGCGGCTACGGCGACTTCGCCCTCCGCCCCGACCTGAGCACCCTGCGCCGGGTGCCCTGGCACGACGGTACGGCCCTCGTCGTCGCCGACCTGGCCTGGGGCGACGGGGCCCCCGTGGCCGCCGCGCCCCGGCAGATCCTGCGCCGGCAGCTGGAGCGCCTCGCGGCCCTGGGACTCACTGCCCAGGTGGGCACCGAACTGGAGTTCATCGTCTTCAAGGACACCTACGAGCAGGCGTGGGACGCGAACTACCGCGGGCTGACCCCGGTCAACCAGTACAACGTCGACTACTCCGTGCTCGGCACGGGCCGCATCGAGCCCCTGCTGCGCCGCATCCGCAACGAGATGGCGGGCGCCGGCCTCACCGTCGAGTCCGCCAAGGGCGAGTGCAACCCCGGCCAGCACGAGATCGCGTTCCGGTACGACGAGGCCCTGGTCACCTGCGACCAGCATGCCCTCTACAAGACCGGCGCCAAGGAGATCGCGGCCCAGGAGGGCGTCTCGCTCACCTTCATGGCCAAGTACAACGAGCGCGAGGGCAACTCCTGTCACATCCACCTCTCGCTCACGGACGAGCACGGGCGCACCGTCATGCCCGGCGCGCCGGAGGACCCCGGCGGGATGTCCGAGGTGATGCGGCACTTCCTCGCGGGACAGCTCGCCGCCCTGCGCGACTTCTCGCTCCTGTACGCCCCCGGCATCAACTCCTACAAGCGGTTCCAGCCCGGCTCCTTCGCCCCGACCGCGGTCGCCTGGGGACACGACAACCGCACCTGTGCCCTCAGGGTGGTCGGCCACGGCCGTTCGCTGCGCTTCGAGAACCGGGTGCCCGGCGGCGATGTCAACCCGCATCTCGCGGTCGCCGGGATGGTCGCGGCCGGCCTCCACGGCATCGAGCAGAAGCTGGAACTCCCCGACCCCTGCCCCGGCAACGCCTACACCGCCGACTTCGAGCACGTGCCCACCACCCTGCGCGAGGCCGCCGAACTCTGGGGGAACAGCGCCATCGCCAAGGCCGCCTTCGGTGACGAAGTGGTGGCGCACTACCGCAACATGGCCCGGGTCGAGCTGACCGCCTTCGACGCCGCGGTGACCGACTGGGAGCTGCGCCGCTCCTTCGAACGCATGTAGGAGGTCCTTCCTTGTCGAGTCCGCTGGAACTCCAGGTACTCAACCCGGCCACCGAGCAGGTCCTCGCCACCGTCCCCGCCGCGGACACGGCCGACGTGGACGCCGCCGTCGTACGCGCCGCGCGGGCACAGTCCCGGTGGGCGGCACTCCCGCCCGGCGACCGCGCCCGGCAGCTGCGCCGGTTCGCCGTGACGGTCGACGAACACCTGGAAGAACTCGCACGGCTGGAGGTCCGCGAAGCCGGACACACGATCGGCAACGCCCGCTGGGAGGCGGGCAACGTCCGCGACCTGCTCGACTACGCGGCCGGGGGAGTGGAGCGGCTCACCGGCCGTCAGATCCCGGTCCCGGGCGGCCTGGACGTCACCATCCTGGAGCCGCTCGGTGTCGTAGGGGTCATCGCGCCCTGGAACTTTCCCATGCCGATCGCCGCGTGGGGCACGGCCCCGGCGCTCGCCGCCGGCAACGCCGTGCTCCTCAAACCCGCCGAGACGACCCCGCTCACGGCCCTGCGCCTGGCCGAACTGGCCCTTGCGGCGGGGCTGCCGGACGGCCTGTTCCAGGTGCTGCCCGGCCACGGCCCGGTAGCGGGCCGGGCGCTTGTGGAGCACCCGGGCGTGGCGAAGATCGTCTTCACCGGGTCGACGGCCGTGGGCAAGCAGGTGCTGGCCAAGGGCTCCGCCCTCCTCAAGCGCGTCACGCTCGAACTCGGCGGCAAGAGCCCCAACATCGTCTTCGCCGACGCCGACCTCGACGCCGCCGCGGCCGGCGCCCCCATGTCCTTCCTCGACAACGCCGGCCAGGACTGCTGCGCGCGTACCCGCATCCTCGTCCAGCGCTCCGTCCACGACCGCTTCCTCGGTCTCCTCGCCCCCGCGATCGAATCGGTCGTCGTCGGCGATCCGGCCGAGGAGAGCACCCAGATGGGCCCGCTGATCTCCAGAGCCCAACTGGAACGCGTCCGCGGTTACGTCGACCCCGACGCGCCCGGCATCCGCGGCAAGGCCCCCGAAGGCCCCGGCTTCTGGTTCCCGCCCACCGTCCTCACCGAGGTCGAGCCGCACGCGCGCGTGGCCGTCGAGGAGGTCTTCGGGCCGGTCGCCGTCGTGCTTCCCTTCGATGACGAGGCCGACGCGATCCGCCTCGCCAACGACACCCCCTACGGTCTCTCGGGCTCCGTCTGGACCCGGGACGTCGGCCGCGCGCTGCGCGTCTCCCAGGCCGTCCGTGCGGGCAACCTGTCCGTCAACTCCCACTCCAGCGTCCGCTACTGGACCCCCTTCGGCGGCTTCAAGCAGTCGGGGATCGGCCGTGAACTCGGCCCGGATGCCCTGAGCGCCTTCACCGAAACCAAGAACGTCTTCATCAGCACGGAGGGCCCCGCACAGTGACCTCGCAGACACCGGACACCATCTGCCGCCGCCTGGTCGGCCGGACCGCCGTCGTCACCGGAGCCGGCAGCGGCATCGGTCTCGCCGCCACGCGCCGGCTCGCCGCCGAGGGCGCCCACGTCGTCTGCGGCGACATCGACGAGACCCGTGGCAAGGCCGCCGCCGACGAGGTCGACGGGCTGTTCGTGAAGGTCGACGTCACCGACGCCGAGCAGGTCGAGGCACTCTTCGAGGCGGCGTACGACACCTATGGCAGCGTCGACATCGCCTTCAACAACGCCGGGATCTCCCCGCCCGACGACGACTCCATCCTGGAGACCGGCCTGGAGGCCTGGAAGCGGGTGCAGGAAGTCAACCTGACCTCCGTCTACCTGTGCTGCAAGGCCGCGATCCCCTACATGCGGCGCCAGGGCAAGGGGTCCATCATCAACACGGCGTCGTTCGTCGCCCGCATGGGCGCGGCCACCTCGCAGATCTCGTACACCGCCTCCAAGGGCGGCGTGCTCGCCATGTCCCGGGAACTGGGCGTGCAGTTCGCCCGCGAGGGCATTCGGGTCAACGCCCTGTGTCCCGGACCGGTCAACACCCCGCTGTTGCAGGAACTCTTCGCCAAGGATCCGGAGCGAGCCGCGCGCCGACTGGTCCACATCCCGCTCGGGCGGTTCGCGGAGGCCGAGGAGATCGCCGCCGCCGTCGCGTTCCTCGCCAGCGACGACTCCTCCTTCGTCAACGCCACCGACTTCCTGGTGGACGGCGGCATCTCGGGCGCGTACGTCACACCGCTCTAGGGGCAAGGGGTACGGGCCACGTCATAGGAGACATCCTCTTGTGTGGACCCTGGTCGCGGCCGCCGCCCCGGCGGCCGCACGGCCCGTGCCTCCCGCCGCCTACAGGAAGGTGTGTCCCTCGCCGCGGTAGGTCGGCACGGTCGCCGTGACCTCGGCGCCCTCCACCAGGTGCAGCACGTCGAACCGCTCGCACAGCTCGCCCGCCTTGGCGTGCCGGAACCACACCTTGTCGCCGAGGAGGAGGTCGTCGGCGGGTGCGCCCAGCAGCGGTGTCTGCACCTCGCCCGGGCCCTCCTGGGGGTCGTAGACGAGCCCCTCGGGCAGATACGGGACGGGCAGCCGGTCGCGTCCCGCGGCTCCGGAGGCGGGGTAGCCGCCGCCCAGCACGGTCACCACCCCCACCCCCGGGCGACGCACGACCGGCAGCGCGAACAGCGCGGCCGGGCGCCCGCGGAAGGAGGTGTAGTTGTCGAACAGCCGCGGCACATACAGCCCCGAGCCCGCCGCTATCTCGGTCACCGCGTCCTCGGCGGCCGTGTACTGCACGCTGCCCGTTCCACCGCCGTTGACGAACTCCAGGTCCGGCGCCACGGCCCGCACGGCACGCACCACTTCGGCACGCCGCCGGGCCAGCTCCCTGCGCGCCGTGGCCTGCATCAGCCGGATGGCCCGCGACCGCACCGGCCGGCCCGCCACCGCGTCGCCCACACCGGCGATATGGCCCTCGTACGCCATGAGGCCCACCAGCCGGAAACCGGGGGTGCGCGCCACCACCCGTGCCATCCGCGCGACCTGGGCGGGCGAGTACAGCGGCGAGCGCCGCGCGCCGACGCGCACCCGCCCGCCGAGCAGCTTCAGCGAGGTGTCCAACTCCAGGCAGACACGCACCACTTCGCGGCCGCCGTCGCGGGCCTCGTCGATAAGGCGAAGCTGGGCCGGATCGTCGATCATCACCGTGACGGAGGCGGCGAGCTTCGGGTCGGCCGCCAGTTCGGCGAATCCCCGGCGGTCGGCCGACGGATAGGCGAGCAGCACGTCGTCGAAGCCGGACCGGGCCAGCCACAGCGACTCGGCGAGCGTGAAGGACATGACGCCCGCGAAACCCTCCCGGGACAGGACACGCTCGAGCAGGGCACGGCACCGCAGGGACTTGCTGGCGACCCGGATCGGCTTGCCGCCGGCCCTGCGCACAAGATCGTCGGCGTTGGCGTCGAACGCCTCCAGATCCACGATCGCGACGGGTGCGTCGAGAGGGGCGGTGGCCCGGTCGTAGCGGACCCGGTCTGCGGCGCGGGCAGTCATGAACGAAGCCTGCCAGATGCCAATTCCGCAGGGTAGAGGGACGATCCGGGCAGATGCCCCGGTGCCGCCGTCTGGTTCCCGTTCGAGGGGGATCAACCCGTAGAGTGACGCGCACGCGGGAAGTGACGGCCCGGCCCGGGCGCGTATGCCGGGGATGGGCGTCCGCCCGCGCGGGTAGGCCTGCCCAGGGACGGGCGGCGCGGCCCGCACCGCACGTAGGGACCGCTCCCCACGGGCGGTCGAACGCCCCGGCAGACCCCGGGGCCGCCGGGCCACGACGAAACGGGGGGTGCATGAGTACGGAAGCGCGCCGCGCCTCCATCCCTCCGCGTCCGACGAACCCGCCCCGCCCGTCGAGCCCGCCGGGCACAGCGCCCGCGGGGACCGACCGTACGCCTCCCGCTCCGCAGGGCCCGCCCGTGCCGGCGCCGCGCGACCGCGGCGCGGTCGCGCCCCGTCCCGAGCAGCCGCCCGTGGCGGGGAGCGCACCCGGGCAGGACGCCCCCGCCGGTCTCGCCACTCCGCCCCGGCCGAGCGGGCCGCCGCGCGGGATCCCCTCGCGCGCGGCTGCGTCCCGCCCGGCGACCGCTCCTCGGTCCGATGCGGCTTCCGGGTTCGACGTGCCCTCCGGGTCCGGTGCGTCTGCCCGCTCCGGTGCGGTCCCGCGGCCCTTCCGGATCGGCGTGCCCGACCCCCGGCAGCCCGCCCCGGCTTCGGGGGCCACGGCGGCCCCGGCTTCCGGCCCTGCGGCAGCTTCGCCTTCCGGTGTGTCCGACCCTCGGCGTACCGCCCCGGCTTCCGCTCCCGCGACCGCCCCGCCTCCCCCCGTGCCCGACCCCCGGCGTCCCGCCCCCGCTTCCGCCCCGGCCCCCGGTAAAGACCCCGAGGCCTACGCGGGCGCTCCCGCCGGCCGCCACGGGCCCTCGGACCCTCGTCTCGGCACCCCGCCCCCGCCGGCGGCCTCCGCGCGTTTTCCCGATACGCCGCCCGCCGTCGGCGCGTCCATGGCGGGTGACGCGGCGGACGTCGCAGCCGCGTTGCCCGTCGACGGCATCGTGGAGACCACCGCGCGCCTGCGGCCCGTCCCCGACCAGGCCCGCCCCCTCACCGCGTCCCGCCCCATCGTCACCTTCGCCCGGCCCGACACCCGTGACGCCGACACGGCGCGCCCACGGCTTCTCGGCGCCCTGACGGGCCCCCGCACCGCCGCGGCCGCCGTCTGCGTGGTCCTCGGGATCGGACTCATCGGCGGTGCCGTCACCGGCAGTTGGCTCATCGGCGACGGTCCGGGCGAGGGCGCGCAAGGGGCGTATGCCGTGGCCGGAAGCCTCTGGCACGACGTGCCCGTCGACCAGCTCTTCCCGCCCACCGTCCACGGCCCGGGCGCGGGCCCCGGCGGCGCCGACCGCACCTGGACACGCGTCGCCGTCGCCCCCGACAGCGGCTGCAAGGACGCCTTCGACCCGCTGCTGCGCAAGGCCCTCGCCCCCGCCGGCTGTCTGCGGCTGCTGCGTGCCACCTACACAGACGCCACCCGCAGCCAGGTCACCACCGTCGGCCTGCTGTTCACGCGCGCGGACTCCGCCGCCATGAGTGCCGTGGCGGGCCGCTTCAAGAAGGAGGGCCTCGGCCGGCGCACCGACCTGATGCCCCGCCCGTACGCGGCCGAGGGCACCGTCGCGGCGGGCTTCGGCGACGCTCAGCGCGCCTCCTGGACCATCTCGGTCCGCACCGACCTCCCCGTCGTCGCCTACGCCGTCTCCGGCTTCGCCGACGGCCGCACCGTCACCGAACCGCAGCCCGCGGAGGAAGCCGTGAAGGCCGGCGCGACCACCGCCGCCGCCCAGGCGGGCCTCGGCAACGAGGCGAGGGGCCTCGCCGAGCGCATCGGAGCCGCCCTCCGCAAGTCCGTCACCGGGGCCACGGAGAAGCCGTCATGAACTCCCGTAAGACCGCCCGCCTGCTGACCGTCCTGCTCGCCGGCTCACTGGCCCTGGGGCCGTCCACCGCCGCGCACGCCGACAGCATCCGCGCCCAGGAGTGGGCCCTGGACGCCCTGCACGCCCAGGAGGTCTGGCAGACCACCAAGGGCCGGGGCGTGACCGTCGCCGTCCTCGACACCGGCGTGGACGCGAGCCACCCCGACCTGGCGGGCAACGTGCTCGCCGACAAGGACATGGTGGGCTTCGGCGCCCGGCGCGGCGACCGTCCCTGGGCCCGGCACGGCACCGCCATGGCCGGCCTCATCGCCGGTCACGGCCATGGCATCGGCGACTCGGACGGCGTCATGGGCATCGCCCCCGAGGCGAAGATCCTCCCGGTCCGCGTCATCCTCGAGGAGGGCGACCCGGCCCGCTCGAAGGCCCGCAACACCCGGGGCAACGCCCTCGCCGACGGCATCCGCTGGGCCACGGACCACGGCGCCGACGTCATCAACCTCTCCCTGGGGGACGATTCCGACTCGGCGCACCCCGAAGCGGCCGAGGACGAGGCGGTGCAGTACGCCCTGAAGAAGGGCGCCGTCGTCGTCGCCTCGGCGGGCAACGGCGGCGACAAGGGCGACCACATCTCGTACCCGGCCGCCTACCCGGGTGTCATCGCCGCGACCGCCGTCGACCGCAACGGCACCCGCGCCTCCTTCTCCACCCGCCACTGGTACGCCACGGTCAGCGCGCCCGGCGACGACGTCGTCATCGCCGACCCCGACCGCAAGTACTACGAAGGCTGGGGCACGAGCGCGGCCTCCGCGTTCGTCTCGGGCGTCGTCGCGCTGATCAAGGCGGCCCGTCCGGGCCTCAGCCCGGCCCAGATCAAGCGGCTCCTGGAGAAGACGGCTCATGACGCCCCCACCGGCGGCCGCGACGACTCCCGCGGCTTCGGCTTCGTGGATCCCGCGGCGGCCGTCACGGCGGCGGCGAATCTCAAGCCGGAGGACGCCCGGCCGGCGGAGTACGACAGGAAGTACTTCGGCCCGGGCCCCGACACGGCCGGCGACGGCAGCGGGCCCCCGGACTGGGCGGGTCTGCTGGCGGGCGGACTGGGCGCGGTGCTGCTGGCCGTGTCCGTGGTGCTGTGGCGAGGCCGTGGCAGAGCACGCTCCGCGGGGTTCTGAGGCACGCCTGCACCCCTGACCCGGACAGGCGCTCCCGCCTTCCGCCCCGGCTCTCAGGCCGGGTCGTCCGTGAACGCGGAAACCGCCGCTCGCGCGGCCGCCTCCACCAGCGAAATGCCCTTAGCCTTCGTGGAGTTGCCGTTCGACAGCGCCGCCACCAGGTAGTCGTGTCCGCCGGCCGTGATACGCCCGATGCTGTTGATGTCCCACAGTCCGGTCGTGCTGCGCGGCAGCCAGCCGTTCTTCAGGGCCCACTGCGCGCCGTCCGCGGCCGCCGACACCCCCCAGCGCTGGTCCTCGGCGATGTCGCCCATGAGCCCCCGCAGATACGTCCGCGACGCCTCGCTCAGCTCCGACGCGTCGCCGAACACCTGCCGGAGCAGGGTGAGCTGATCGGCCGCCGTGGTCTGGGTCAGCCCCCACTGCGCGCCGTCGCCGCCCGCGGTGTCCGTGAGGCCGAAACGCTTGTTCGCGGTGTCGAGGCCGTCCGCCCGCCCGATCGCCGTCCACAGCGCCGAGGCGGAGGCGTTGTCGCTGTTCTCGATCATCGCGGTGGCGTACGTCCGCTCCCGCTCGGTCAGGTGCCGGTCCGCGTCCTGTGCCTGGAGCAGCAGCGTCGCCAGGATGTCGACCTTCACGATGCTCGCCGTGTCGAAGGAGCCGTCGCCGTACCCGGCGCTCTCACCGGAGTCCGTCTCCAGCACCGCCACCGCCACGTCCGCGCCGTCCTCGACGGCCACCGCCTTCATGGCCTTCGCCAGCAGAGAGTCCCGGTCCGCCGACGACTTCGCCGCAGGTTCCACCGATGCCTCCTCGCTCACCGTGGCCGACGCCGGTGGCGTCGCGGACGGCTGCGACGATACGGCGCCTCCGTCCGCGTGCGCCTGCGCTCTCACATACGCGGTCGCGACGGCCGCACCGCCGACGATGACGGCCGACGCCAGCACCGTGCAGAGCAGTGGACGGCGCCGCGAGGGGCGGGCACGGCGGCGACGGGGGGCTCTGCGGGACTCCATGCCCGCGATGCTCGGGGCGGCCGCTGTGCGCGCCGTTTGACGGACGTGAAATCCGTGTCAGCGCCGTCTGAGAAACCCGTGAGACGGGTGACCGCCGTGTTCCAGGGTCGGCACCGGCCCGGCGAAGACCGCCCGATAGGGTCGGTGACCGTGGCGAACAAGAACATTCCCGACTCCGGCTTCTCCGGCGACGACGGTGCGGCCGACCCCCGGCTGAGCGCGGCGCTCGCCGGGTGGGCCGAGGACCGCGGTGCCGTGGGGCCCGTCCTTCAGGCGCTGAAGGACGCACGGCTTCTCGTGCCCGTGGTCGCGGTCCTCGGGGAAGTGGAGCAGGACGAGAACGGCTTGCGCCGCGAGAAGACCAGCGACATGGCCGTACCGACGCTCCGGGCCGCAGGCCGTACGGCGCTGCCCGCCTTCACGTCCACGGAGGCGCTGGCACGCTGGGACCCGGGCGCCCGCCCCGTCGCCGTACCGCTGCACCGGGCCTTGCAGGCGGCGGCGCACGAGAAGGCCGACACGATCGTGCTGGACGTGTCCGGGCCGGTGCCCTTCGAGCTCACGGGCCCCGCGCTGCTGGCGCTCGCCGAGGGCCGCACCAGTGCCGATCCGCTGGCGGACCCCGCGGTGGTCGAGGCCGTACGCTCGGCCGTCGCCGCGGAACCCTCGGTGGTCCGTGCCCATCTGGGCCCCGGCCAGGCCGACGGCACCCTGGCGCTCGTCCTCGACCCGTCGGCGGCACCGGCTGAGGCCGCCCGCGCCCTCGCCGGTCGGCTGGCGGCCGACGAAACGCTGAGGGCCCGCCTGGTGCGCGGTCTCGACCTGGCACTGCTGCCGGCCGGGGTGACGCCTCCGGGCGAGCCCTTGTACGTACGCGGGTGAATCGGCCGCGCCGACGGGGGCCGGGTCAGCCGTAGACGGGCCCGGTGTACTTCTCGCCCGGTCCCTGGCCCGGCTCGTCCGGGACGATCGACGCCTCGCGGAACGCCAGCTGGAGCGACTTCAGGCCGTCGCGCAGCGGAGCCGCGTGGAAGGAACTGATCTCCGTCGCGCTCGCGTCGAGCAGACCGGCGAGGGCGTGCACCAGCTTGCGGGCCTCGTCCAGGTCCTTGTACGTGTCGCCCTCCTCGGTGAGACCGAGTTTCACGGCGGCGGCGCTCATGAGATTGACGGCGACCGTCACGATCACCTCGACCGCGGGCACCTCCGCGATGTCACGGGTCATGGCGTCGAAGTCGGAGCTCCCGGCGGAGGCCGGGGACTCTGCGGCGGCCGGAGACTGTGCGAAAGCCCGGGATTCCTCGGGGGAGGTGTCACTCATGTCCCACACCATAGGCCCCGGGGCGCCCACGCCCACGCGCGGGAGGCCCGCGGGCCGGGGCCGCGGATGCCCGGTGCACGCCGGTTCGCACCTCTCCCGGGGAGCTGCTAACCTTGTGTGACGACCGGCCGAGCACGGCTGTGCCCGGCCCACAAGTGGAGGCTCCGATCTCCCACCTGGCCGTCCTCCGGGGCGGCGGGTCACCGGTCAGGCGGCCACCACCGTTCCGTACGGACGGTGGAGTCGCCCGAAGCGCGCCCCGCGGTCACCGCGGCGGTGCTCCGGAAAGTTCGGAGTCCGCCTGTGCACCGTCCGGGGCATTTTTGATGCGCCGCGACGGTTGGTTCCTATGTCAATCCAGACATACGCGGCTGTCTGCCAGGCGGCCGTATGGTGCTACCGAGGAGGATCCATCAGCACCGAGCCCCGCATCAACGACCGGATTCGCGTTCCCGAGGTGCGACTTGTCGGTCCCAGTGGCGAGCAGGTCGGCATCGTGCCGCTTGCCAAGGCACTGGAGCTTGCTCAGGAGTACGACCTGGACCTGGTCGAGGTCGCGGCGAACGCCCGTCCGCCCGTGTGCAAGCTCATGGACTACGGGAAGTTCAAGTACGAGTCGGCCATGAAGGCCCGTGAGGCGCGCAAGAACCAGGCGCACACGGTCATCAAGGAGATGAAGCTCCGGCCGAAGATCGACCCGCACGACTATGACACCAAGAAGGGTCACGTCGTTCGGTTCCTCAAGCAGGGCGACAAGGTCAAGATCACGATCATGTTCCGTGGTCGCGAGCAGTCCCGGCCCGAGCTGGGCTACCGACTGCTGCAGCGCCTCGCGGAGGATGTCCAGGACCTCGGTTTCGTCGAGTCGAACCCGAAGCAGGACGGCCGCAACATGATCATGGTTCTCGGTCCGCACAAGAAGAAGACCGAGGCGATGGCCGAGGCTCGTCAGGCGCAGGAGGCCCGCAAGGCGGAGGCGAAGGCCAATCCCGGCCGCTCGCAGAACGCCGCCGACGCCGAGACCGCCGAGGCCCCGGCCGAGGCTTCCGCCGAGGCCTGATCCCGGGACGAAGGTCCCGGGGGGAACGCCGGACGTACGGACGTACGACCGCCGCACGGCGGACGTACGGACCCCGCAAAGCCCGGGACGCCAGTCTCAGGATGTAACCGATAGAAGAGCGACGCTCCATGTGCCCGGTTCTCACGACCGGGCACCGGAGCGCCACCGACGAGGAGAGAACGGCGCTATGCCGAAGAACAAGTCGCACAGCGGTGCCAGCAAGCGCTTCAAGATCACCGGCTCCGGCAAGGTGCTCCGCGAGCGCGCCGGCAAGCGCCACCTGCTCGAGCACAAGTCGTCCCGTCTGACGCGTCGCCTCACCGGCAACGCCGAGATGGCCCCGGCCGACGCCAAGAAGATCAAGAAGCTTCTCGGCAAGTGACGCGGCGGCGCTTGCGAGCGCCGAACGTCCGAACCGGGACCCATATCGTTTCCGGGCCGTGTGAGTTCCACCGCGGCCCCGCTACAAGGAGTTAACAAGTGGCACGCGTCAAGCGGGCAGTCAACGCCCACAAGAAGCGCCGGGCGATCCTCGAGCAGGCCTCCGGCTACCGCGGTCAGCGTTCGCGCCTGTACCGCAAGGCCAAGGAGCAGGTCACCCACTCGCTGGTCTACAACTACAACGACCGCAAGAAGCGCAAGGGCGACTTCCGTCAGCTGTGGATCCAGCGCATCAACGCCGCTGCCCGCGCCAACGGCATCACCTACAACCGCTTCATCCAGGGTCTGAAGGCCGCCAACGTCGAGGTCGACCGCAAGATCCTCGCGGAGCTGGCCGTCAACGACCCGAACGCGTTCGCCGCGCTCGTCGAGGTCGCCCAGAAGGCGCTGCCGTCGGACGTGAACGCCCCGAAGGCGGCCTGAACGCCTCGCCGGCCCAGCCGACGTGACTGAACGGACCCGCAGGCTGACGCAGCCTGCGGGTCCGACTGTGTTCGGACTCCTGAACTTTCGAAGGTGAAACACATGACGCCCGCCGCCCCCGAGCCGATCTCCCCCCGCTCGCCCCGCGTCAGCGCGGCGCGGCGGCTTGCCAAGCGGAACTTCCGCGGCAAGGACCGGCTGTTCCTCGCGGAGGGGCCGCAGGCGGTACGCGAGGCCGCCGGGCACCGGGCCGCCGACGGGGCCACCCTCGTGGAGCTGTTCGCCACCCCGGACGCCGCCAAGCGCTACGCCGACATCGTGGGGCAGGCCCGGGACGCCGGTGCCCGTGTCCACCTCGCGGACGAGGACGTCATCGCCGACATCTCCACCACCGTCACCCCGCAGGGACTGGTCGGCGTCTGCCGCTTCCTCGACACCCCGTTCGACGAGATCCTCGACGCCGCCCCCCGCCTCGTCGCGGTCCTCGCCCACGTCCGCGACCCCGGCAACGCCGGAACGGTGCTGCGGTGCGCCGATGCCGCCGGGGCCGAGGCCGTCGTCCTCACCGACGCCTCCGTCGACCTCTACAACCCCAAGGCCGTCCGGGCCTCGGTGGGGTCCCTCTTCCACCTCCCCGTCGCCGTCGGCGTTCCCGTCGAGCGCGCCGTGGCGGGCCTGAAGGAGGCCGGCGTGCGGATCCTGGCCGCCGACGGGGCCGGAGACCGCGACCTCGACGACGAACTCGACGAGGGCACCATGGGCGGCCCGACCGCCTGGGTGTTCGGCAACGAGGCCTGGGGGCTCCCGCAGGAGACACGCGCCCTGGCGGACGCGGTGGTGCGGGTGCCCATCCACGGAAAGGCCGAGAGCCTGAACCTCGCGACCGCCGCAGCCGTATGTCTCTATGCGTCCGCCCGGGCACAGCGCGCCGTCGGAGGGTGCCGCTCCGTCACCCCCGGCTAGTAGGGTGGCGGGCTCGGGGGCCTCCCCCCAGCTCTCGGCTTGAGCAGGGAGGCAGGTTCCCCACGCCAGACGAGAGGTGGGGTACGGGGATATGGGTGTCGGCACGAGCAGAGCACCGGGGGCACGGGACGCGCAGCGCGCGCCCGCGCCCCGGCGCGGTGATCTCGCCGAACTCGGCATCGACCCCGATGAACTCCCCGACGGACTCGTCGTCGCCGACGAGTACGGCCATGTGATCTGCTTCAACGCCGCGGCCGCCCGTATCACCGCCGTCCCCGCCGCCAAGGCCCTGGGCAGACGCCTCGAGCACGCGCTGCCGCTGGAGGACCTGGAGGGGCGGCGCTGGTGGCAGCTGACCGATCCGTACGGCGGGCTTACGATCCGTGTCCGGCAGCCCGAGCGCAATCTGCTGCTGCCCGGGGGACGTGAGGTCCTCGTCTCCGCGCAGTATGTGCGCGCGTACCCGGCCGGCCCGATCCGCCGGGTCGTCGTCTCCCTGCGCGACACCGAGGCGCGGCGCCGCACCGAGCGCAGCCACGCCGAGCTGATCGCCACCGTGGCCCATGAGCTGCGCTCGCCCCTCACCTCCGTCAAGGGCTTCACGGCCACCCTGCTCGCCAAGTGGGAACGCTTCACCGACGACCAGAAACGCCTGATGCTGGAGACCGTCGACGCCGACGCCAACCGGGTCACCCGGCTCATCGCCGAACTCCTCGACATCTCCCGCATCGACTCCGGGCGACTGGAGGTGCGACGGCAGCCCGTCGACATGGGCGCGGCGGTCGGGCGGCACATTCAGGCGTACGTCGCCGCGGGCCAGCCCGCGGACCGCTTTCTGCTGCGCATCGAGCAGCCCCTGCCCGCCCTGTGGGCCGACCCCGACAAGATCGACCAGGTGCTCAGCAACCTCATCGAAAATGCCGTGCGCCACGGCGAGGGAACCGTCACGATCGATGTCACACCCGCGGTGTCCCCCCGTGAAGGGGGCCCCGGGGGGCACGACGAGAACACTGCCACGTCGGTCACCGTGAGCGACGAGGGTCCCGGCATCCCGGAGGAATCCATGAACCGCGTCTTCACCCGCTTCTGGCGGGGCAGCAAGCGCGGCGGCACGGGCCTCGGGCTCTATATCGTCAAGGGCATCGTCGAGGCCCACGGCGGCACCATCACGGTCGGCCGCGCCCACGGCGGCGGCGCGGAGTTCCGATTTACCCTGCCCGTGGGGACCCCGGCGCACCTCTTGTAGGAGCCGGCCCAGCACCCACGGGCGCGTTCGCTTTCCCCAGCACCGTTAGACTCGGCCTTTGGCACCTTTGCGTCCCGAAGACGGAGACGATTCACCCACGACTCGGTGACGGGGACCCTCAGCCAGCCAATCGGAAGCACGGGAAGAGATGTCGGCACCCAATAAGTCGTACGACCCTGTCGAGGTCGAGGCCTTGAAACCGGAAGAGATCGAGCGTATGCGGGACGAGGCGCTCGCCGCCTTCACCGCCGCGGACTCTCTCGACGCCCTCCACGAGGCCAAGGTCGCCCACACCGGCCCCGCCTCGCCGCTGGCCCTTGCCAACCGCGAGATCGGCGCCCTGCCCCCGCACGCCAAGGCCGAGGCCGGCAAGCGCGTCGGCATGGCCCGCGGCGCCGTGAACAAGGCCCTCGCCGCCCGCCAGGCCGAGCTGGAGGCCGAGCGGGACGCTCGCGTGCTGGTCGAGGAGTCGGTGGACGTCACGCTGCCACACGACCGCGTCCCGGCCGGCGCCCGCCACCCGCTGACCACGCTCTCGGAGCGCATCGAGGACATCTTCGTGGCCATGGGCTACGAGGTCGCCGAGGGCCCCGAGGTCGAGGCCGAGTGGTTCAACTTCGACGCCCTCAACATCGGCCCGGACCACCCGGCCCGCGGCGAGGCCGACACCTTCTTCGTGCAGGGCCCCGACGGCGGCACCGAGTCCGGCGTCGTGCTGCGCACCCACACCTCGCCGGTCCAGATCCGCTCCCTGCTCGACCGCGAGCTGCCGGTCTACGTGATCTGTCCCGGCCGCGTGTACCGCACCGACGAGCTGGACGCCACCCACACCCCGGTCTTCCACCAGGTCGAGCTGCTCGCCGTGGACGAGGGCCTGACCATGGCCGACCTCAAGGGCACCCTGGACCACATGGTCCAGTCGCTGTTCGGCGAGGGCATGAAGACCCGGCTGCGGCCGAACTTCTTCCCCTTCACCGAGCCGAGCGCCGAGATGGACATGCTCTGCTACGTCTGCAAGGGCGAGTCCGTCGGCAACCCCGACCGGCCCTGCCGTACCTGCTCGTCCGAGGGCTGGATCGAGCTCGGCGGCTGCGGCATGGTCAACCCGCGGGTGCTCGCCGCCTGCGGCGTCGACCCGGAGAAGTACAGCGGCTTCGCCTTCGGGTTCGGCATCGAGCGGATGCTGATGTTCCGCCACAACGTCGAAGACATGCGAGACATGGTCGAGGGTGACGTCCGGTTCACCCGGCCGTTCGGGATGGAGATCTGATGCGGGTCCCGCTTTCTTGGCTGCGGGAGTACGTCGAGCTGCCGGCGACTGAGACCGGGCGCGACGTGCAGGCCAAGCTCATTTCGGCAGGCCTCGAGGTCGAGACCGTCGAGCAGCTCGGCGCCGACCTCAAGGGGCCGCTGGTCGTCGGCCAGGTGCTGACCATCGAGGAGCTGGAGGGCTTCAAGAAGCCGATCCGCTTCTGCACCGTCGACGTGGGCCGGGCCAACGGCACCGGCGAGCCCCAGGAGATCGTCTGCGGCGCCCGCAACTTCTCCGTCGGCGACAAGGTCGTCGTGGTCCTGCCGGGTGCCGTGCTCCCCGGCGGCTTCGCGATCGCCGCGCGCACGACGTACGGCCGGAACTCGCACGGCATGATCTGCTCCAGCGAGGAGCTGGGCATGGGCGAGGACGGCACCAAGGGCATCATCGTGCTGCCGCCGGAGACCGAGGTCGGCAAGGACGCCATCGAGCTGCTCGAGCTGGTCGACGAGGTGCTCGACATCGCCGTCACCGCCAACCGCGGCGACTGCCTGTCCATCCGCGGTGTCGCCCGTGAGACCGCCATCGCCTACGGTCTGCCGCTGCGCGACCCGGCGCTGCTCGACGTCCCGGCCCCGAACGCCTTCGGCCACCCGGTCACGATCTCCGAGCCGCACGGCTGCGACCGCTTCACCGCCCGCACGGTCACCGGCCTCGACCCCCAGGCACACTCCCCGATCTGGCTGCAGCGCCGGCTTCAGAAGGTCGGCATGCGCCCGATCTCGCTCGCCGTCGACATCACCAACTACGTGATGATGGAGATGGGCCAGCCGCTGCACGCCTACGACCGGAAGCTGGTGCAGGGCGCGATCGGCGTCCGCCGCGCCGAGGAGGGCGAGAAGCTCACCACCCTCGACGGCGTCACGCGCACTCTGCACGCCGAGGACCTCGTGATCACCGACGACCGCGGCCCCATCGGCCTCGCGGGCGTCATGGGCGGCGCCAACACCGAGATCGCCGATCACGCAGAGGACCCGGAGAACGCCACGACCGAGGTCGTCATCGAGGCCGCCCACTTCGACCAGATCTCCGTCGCGCGCACCGCCCGCCGTCACAAGCTGCTCTCGGAGGCGTCCCGCCGCTTCGAGCGCGGCGTCGACCCGCAGGCCGCCTCGGCGGCGGCCCAGCGCACCGTCGACCTGCTCGTGCTGCTCGCGGGGGGCACGGCCGACGCCGGGGTGACCGAGGTCGTCGCGCCGTCCGCGCCGCACACCATCACGATGCCCGCCGACCACCCGGACAGGGTCGCGGGCGTCGAGTACGGCCGTGAGGCCGTCGTCCGCCGCCTCCAGGAGGTCGGCTGCGACGTGTACGGGCAGGACGAGCTGGTCGTCACCGTCCCGTCCTGGCGGCCCGACCTCGCCGACCCCAACGACCTGGCCGAAGAGGTCATCCGGCTGGAGGGTTACGAGAACCTGCCCTCGACGCTGCCCAGGCTCCCCTCGGGCCGCGGGCTGACCCACCGGCAGCGGCTGCACCGCCGGGTCGGCCGCGTGCTCGCCGGAGAGGGCTACGTCGAGGCGCCGAACTACCCGTTCGTCAGCGAGCAGGTCTTCGACCAGTTCGGCCTGGAGGCCGACGACCCGGCCCGCCGGGTCGTCAAGCTGGTCAATCCGCTCAACGACGAGGAGCCCGCGCTCCGCACGACGCTGCTGCCGGGCCTGCTCGGCGCGCTGCGCCGCAACGACGGCCGCGGCAACCACGACCTGGCGCTGTTCGAGACCGGCCTCGTCTTCCGTCCCCAGGCAGCCGACCAGCGGAAGGCGGCCGTCCACCTGTCCGTCGGCCGGCGCCCCACCGACGAGGAGATCGCGGAGCTGAACGCGGGGCTGCCCGAGCAGCCGCGCCATGTCGCCGTCGTCCTCGCGGGCGCACGGGAGCAGGCCGGCTGGTGGGGCAGGGGCCGCCCGGCCGACTGGGCCGACGCCGTCGAGGCGGCGCGGACCGTGGCCCGCGAGACCGGGGCCGAGCTGATCGTCCGCAAGGGCCAGTACGGGCCCTGGCACCCGGGCCGCTGTGCCGAGCTGGCGGTCGCCGTGGACGGCACCGAGCGGGTCGTGGGCCACGCGGGCGAGCTGCACCCGCGCGTGGTGAAGGCACTGGGTCTGCCGGAGCGCACCTGCGCCATGGAGCTCGACCTGGACGTCCTGGAGCAGATGGGCGACGCCACCCCGCAGGCACCGCGCATCTCCGCCTTCCCGGTCGCCACGCAGGACGTCGCCCTGGTCGTGGACAAGGCGGTTCCGCACGCGGACGTCGAGTCCGCGCTGCGCGAGGGCGCCGGCGAGCTGCTGGAGGCGATCCGGCTGTTCGACGTCTACGAGAGCGCGCAGCTCGGCGAGGACAAGAAGTCGCTGGCGTACGCGCTGCGCTTCCGCGCCCCCGACCGCACTCTGACCGTCGACGAGGCCTCCGCGGCCCGTGACGCGGCGGTCGCGCTGGCGGCCGAGCGCACCGGAGCGGCGCTGCGCAGCTAGTCGACCGGACCCGATCGAGGGGAGCCGCGGGCCGTTCTCCGGCCGCGCGGCTCCCCTCGCCCATGCCCGGGGGGCGTCCGTGCTCCTCGGGCACCTCACTCATCCCGTCGGCCACCTCACTCGTTAGGGTGGCAAGTCCGAGCGATCCCTACGGGCGGGCGGCCCGGTCGACAGAATCGGACCGGCCCGGGGGCGTGAGGTGGGACTCCGTGGGCCGGTTCTGCGCACTCGGGGCTCTCATGGGGGGCCGACATGATCCGAATCAAGGCTGGGCCCCCTCGCGGGCCGCGGCCCGGTGTATCTTCCCGCGGCCGGCTGGGCTCCGTCGTCGCCCGAGGTGCCGGGCACGGCGGCCGGGGCTCCCGGCGTCTGAGGCGGGCGTTCACGGTGGGACTGCCCACCGTATGGGGCGCGACCGCGATCACGTACAAGCTGGCCTGTCCGCTCGCCCAGCAGCACGCCCTCGGTACACGGATCGTGGGCAGCGCGGTGTTCCTGGCGGCCGGCGCGGGACTGTTCCTGCACGTCCGGCACGCGTATCTGCGCGAACTGAGACAGGCCCGGAAGGTCGCGGGCGCCGCCCAGAGCGTGCTGCTGCGCCCGCTGCCTCCGTGGATCGACGGGCTGCGCGTGGCCGCCGCCCAGGCGTCCGCGGACCGCGGGGCCACCGTCGGCGGCGACCTGTACGAGGTGATCGCCACCGAGCACGGCGTCCGCATAGTGATGGGCGATGTGCGCGGCCATGGACTCGCGGCGCTCGCCACCGCCGCCGCCGTGCTCGGCAGCTTCCGCGAGGCCGTGCACGACGAGCCCGAACTCGCGCCGGTGCTGCGCCGACTGGACCGGGCGCTGGCCCGGCACCTGCGTGAGCGGCTCCGGGCGGAACACCCCTCGTCCGGCCGGGACCCGGACAGCCCGGTCGCGGAGGAGTTCGTGACCCTCCTGCTGCTGGAGGTCGGCCGTGAGGGCGAGCTGCGGGCCCTCAACTGCGGCCACCCGTGGCCGTATCTGCTGAAGCGGGGCGGAGCCGTCCCCCTCGACCGAGCGGAACCCCTGCCCCCGCTCGGGCCGTTCCCCCTCCCGGAGGATCTGCCCGCCACCGACTGCGGGCGACTGCTGCCCGGACAGGCATTGTTCCTGCACACCGACGGGGCCGAGGACGCCCGAGACGCACACGGGCGTTTCTTCCCCTTGTCCTCGGCCCTGACCGAGGCCGTCCGCGACGACGTCGTACCCCAGAACGTGCTGCGCACCGTCTTCGCCGCCCTGCTCCGCCACACCGGCGCACGCCTCACCGACGACGTGGCCCTCCTGGTCGTGCGCAACGACCGCCGCGGGGGCGCCCCGTCCGGCGCGCGGGGAACCGCACGACCGGCCACGACGGATCCGCACCCGACGAACCACCGGTAGCAGCCGGCCGGCGTGCCCCGCGGAGCGCCGTCGCGCCGTCCGCCCCGCCACGGAGTGTCGGGCAGGCAGCTGGGCGGACGGCGCGGAATCGGGCCGCCGCACTGTACGAGGGGGAGCCGGCGGCCCGCCGGCCTCTTGCGAGGGGTTTCAGTCAACCGGCCGGAAACTCTCCGCAACAGCGCACGCACAGCTCGGATGCGCGCACTCCGTTCACACCCCGTGTGAACCCGTCCGCACTACGCTGTCCGCACCGAGCCACCGGAGGGCCTTCCATGCAGCCCAACACCCTGCTCGACGCGATCCTCGACGAGGCCGGGATCTCCCACGCGGGACTCGCCGCGCACGTCAACCAGGCGGGGCGGGCGCGCGGACTCGCGCTCAGGTACGAACACACCGCCGTGGCACGGTGGTTGAAGGGCCAGCGTCCGCGCGGCCAGGTGCCCGACCTGATCTGCGAGGTGTTCGCCGCCCGGCTGCACCGCCCGGTGACCCTCGACGACATCGGCCTCGGCGTGCCCGGCGAACCGGCCGCCCCGCACGGTTCCAGCCTCTCGGGCTTCGTCGAACGGGCCACGGCGCTGTGGCGCTCCGACGAACAGCAGCGCCCGCACATCCTCGGGGCCCCCGCGGTCACGGGCACACCCGCAGTGATGCCGGTGTGGGAGTGGGAGAACCCGCCCGAGGACGTCGATGTCTCGCGGGGCGGGCGGCACCGGGTCACCCCCGCCGACGTCGAGATGCTGCGCGCCGCCCGGGCCCACTACGAGCAGATGTACCGCAAGGCGGGCGGCATCGCGACCCGCAGCCGGATCGTCGGCTTTCTCAACTCCGAGACGGCGCCGCTGCTGCGCGGCGGCTACACCGACGCCATGGGCCGCCAGCTGCACCGTGCCACCGGCGGTCTGGTGGCCGTCGCCGGCATCTGCGCCTACGACTCGGACGCCCAGGGTCTGGCCCAGCGCTACTTCCACCAGGCCCTGCGCCTGGCGAAGGCCAGCGGGGACCGCGGACTCGGCGCATATGTGATAGCGCTGCTGGTCAACCAGTCGCTGTTCATGAGGGAGCACCGGCAGGCCGTCGCCTTCGCCGAGGCCGCGCTGCGGGCCGCGGGCAAGCACATCACCCCGGCCCTCGCCTCCGACCTCTACGCGATGCAGGCGAAGGCGTACGCGCATCTCGGCGACGCGACCAGCGCGCTGTCCTGCATACGGCGGGCCGAGTCGGCCGCCGAGCGCATCCGGCGCGGCCGTGAACCGGACGAGACCGGTTATGTCCAGCCCGGCCTGGTCAACGTCCAGGTCGCGGAGGCGCTGCTCAGCCTCGGCGATCTGACGGCGGCGGGGGAGCATGCCGCGGCCGCCGTGGACACGCCCGCGCACGACCGTGGCCGGGTGCACCGGCTCGCGATGCTCAGCCAGATCGAACTGCGGCAGGGCAACGCCGACAAGGCGGTGGCCACGGCGGTCGAAATGGCGGAGCGGGCGCGGGGAATGGAGTCCATGCGGCTGCGCGACAGACTGCGGGCGGTACGCGAACACCTGGTGCGCAGCGGCTGCGCCGGAACGGCCGAGGCAGCCGAACTCATCGACGGCGCCCTGCGCGTACCGCTGTAGAGCGGCCGGCCGCTGCCCGAGGGCCGCCTCGGCCCGCCGGGCGTCCCGTCGGCGCGCACCGCTGCGCCCGCCGCTGCGCCGCGCATGCGCCACTGTGAGCCTGCTGGGTCACCGCTCCTGCTGCGATATTGCCACTTACTCAGCGGAAGGTGGCAGAACCGTGCAGTGGACGAAACTGAACGAACAAACTGTGTATGCAAACCGCTGGTTCAGGGTCAATCTGGCGGATGTGGAGTTGCCGGACGGCCGGCACCTCGACCACTTCCTGATACGGCTGCGGCCCGTCGCCGTGGCCACCGTCGTGAACGAGGCCAACGAAGTACTGCTGCTGTGGCGGCATCGTTTCATCACCGACAGCTGGGGGTGGGAGCTCCCGGCGGGGGTCGTGGACGACGGCGAGGACATCGTCGCCGCGGCGGCCCGCGAACTCGAGGAGGAGACCGGCTGGCGGCCGGGACCTCTCCGCCATCTCATGAGCGTCGAGCCCTCCAACGGACTCACCGACGCCCGGCACCACGTCTACTGGGCCGACGAGGGAGAGTACGTCGGACACCCCGTGGACGACTTCGAGTCGGACCGTCGGGAATGGGTTCCCCTCAAGCTCGTCCCCGACCTGGTCGCCCGCGGAGAGGTCCCGGCCGCCAACATGGCGGCCGCGTTACTCCTGCTGCACCACCTCAGGCTCGGGCAGGACGCGCTGCCCTCACCGCCTGGTCCGGTGGGCTAGCGGCCCAGGGCCTGCCAGATCGCCACGACGAGTGCGCCCACCGCCGTGAGGGCGGCCACCGCGGGCAGCGGCCAGCGTGTGTGCTCCAGCGCCACCACGCGCAGGCTCAGTTCGTCGAGATCCTTGGCGGTCTGTTCGGCTCGATGACCGAGCAGCGCCAGCCCTCCCTCGACCCGGGCGTGCGCCACATCGAGGCGACGGCGTAACTCTGCGACTTCTCCATGGACCACGGGATGCTCGGGGTCGGCGGTCACGGGTCCGCTCCTTTCCGTAGTCGTCACATCCCTTGCAATGCGCATGAAGAGTCAACTCGGCTGGTGGACGCGTGGGGAGCGTGTGCGAAAGGCATATGCGTGTCCCCGTCGCACACGGTGTGTGAATGCCACGGGCCCGGCACCGGAAACGGCGCCGGGCCCGTTCCGGCCCAGAACTCACGGTCCGTGAGGGACCGGGATCAGCTGTAGGTGTAGAAGCCGGAACCCGTCTTGCGGCCGAGCCGGCCCGCCTCCACCATGCGCTGGAGCAGCGGGGGAGCGGCGTACAGGGGTTCCTTGTACTCCTCGTACATCGAGTGGGCGATGGACGCGATGGTGTCCAGGCCGATCAGGTCGGAGAGCTTCAGCGGGCCCATCGGGTGGGCGCAGCCCAGTTCCATGCCGTTGTCGATGTCATCACGGCCCGCGATGCCCGACTCGAACATCCGGATGGCCGAGAGCAGATAGGGCACGAGCAGCGCGTTCACCACGAAACCGGAGCGGTCCTGGGCACGGATCGCGTGCTTGCCGAGGAGCTTCTCCGTGAACAGCTGCGCCCGGCTGAGCGTGCCCTCGGAGGTGGTCAGCGCAGGGATCAGCTCGACGAGCTTCTGCACCGGCGCCGGGTTGAAGAAGTGGATGCCCACCACATGGTCCGGCCGCGAGGTGGCGACCGCGAGCTTCACCAGCGGGATCGAGGAGGTGTTGGAGGCGAGGATGGCGTCGGGGCGGGTCACCACCTGGTCGAGCACCTGGAAGATCTCCGTCTTCACCTGCTCGTTCTCGACGACGGCCTCGATCACCAGGTCGCGGTCCGCGAACTCCCCGAGGTCGGTGGTGAAGGTGAGGCGCGCCAGCGTCGCGTCCCGCTCCTCCTCGGAGATCTTGCCTCGCTCCGCCGCCTTGGCCAGGGAGCCGAACAGACGGGTCCGGCCGATCTCCAGGGCCTCGCCGGTGGTCTCGGCGACCTTCACGTCGAGCCCGGCGCGAGCGCACACCTCGGCGATGCCCGCTCCCATCTGGCCGCAGCCCACCACTCCGACGCGTTCGATGTCGGTCACATCGTCCCCTTCGCTGATCATCGGGCCTGGGGAGGTCCGCTCACCACACCGGCTCGCGCGATCACAGGACGCCCCCTGCAGGTCCCACCGTGGTTCGGTGCCTGCTCTCGACCCTGCACGTTACCCCCGGCGTGCCGGTGATCGATCATCCGGGTCGGGCCCGCTCCCAGGGGATACGATCCGTGACCGTAGGAATCCGGACCGTATGGGGACGAGTGCATGCGACGAGTGTCACGCCGGGCGTTCACGGTGGCCGCCCTGTCGACCCTGGTGCCGGCGGCCGGCGCCGCCGCCCGGCCGCGCCGCGTGGCGGCCGGGGAGATGCGGGGAATGTGGCTGGCGACCGTGTTCCTCCGCGACTGGCCCTCCCGGGCCGGCCTTCCGGCCGCCGCGCAGCGCGCCGAGCTGTGCGCCCACCTCGACACCGCGGTGCGGCGCCGGCTGAACACCGTCTTCTTCCAGGTGCGCCCGTCGGCCGACGCGTTCTGGCCCTCGCCCTACGAGCCGTGGTCCCAGTTCCTGACCGGCATCCAGGGGCAGGACCCGGGCTGGGACCCGCTCGGCACGGCGGTGCAGGAGGCGCATGCCCGGGGACTCGAGCTGCATGCCTGGTTCAACCCGTACCGGGTGGCCTCCCACACCGACCTGACACGGCTCGCCGCCCGGCATCCCGCCCGCCTGAACCCGGACTGGGTGGTGCCCTACGGCGGCAGGCTCTTCTACAACCCCGGACTGCCTCAGGTGCGCGCGTTCGTCGAGGACGCGATCCTGGACGCCGTACGCCGGTATCCGGTCGACGGCGTCCACTTCGACGACTACTTCTACCCGTATCCCGTCGAGGGCGGCCTCTTCGACGACGACCAGGCGTACGCGGCCCACGGCGGAGGGTTCACCAGCCGGGCCGCCTGGCGGCGGCACAACATCGACCTCCTGGTGCAGGAGACCGCGGCGCGCCTGCGCATGCTCCGGCCGGCCGCGCGCTTCGGCGTCAGCCCCTTCGGGGTGTGGCGCAACGCCGAGACCGACCCCCGCGGCTCGGACACCCGGGCCGGGGTGCAGACGTACGACGACCTCTACGCGGACACCAGGAAATGGGTGAGGTCCGGCTGGCTGGACTACATCTGCCCGCAGATCTACTGGCACATCGGCTTCCGCGCCGCCGACTACGCCACACTCCTGCCCTGGTGGGCGGGGGTCACCCAGGGCACGCGCACACAGCTGTACGTGGGTGAGGCGCTCTACAGGGCCGGTGACCCGGCGCAGCCCGCCGCCTGGCGGGACCCGGCGGAACTCTCGCGCCACCTCACCCTCGCCAAGCGATACCCGCAGGCGCGGGGACATGTCTTCTTCGCCGCCAAGGAGGTGGGGGCGGACCCGGCCGGGGCGATGGCCCGCGTCGTCGCCGACCACTACGGGCAGCCGGCGCAGCCTCCGCGCTGAGCCCGCGCCCGGCCGCCGTGCGCGGTCCGAGGGGCGGGCCCGCTCCGGCCCGGGCCTTTGCCCGATTCGCCCTACGGCCCGACCTGCTGACCCATTTCCTTGTGACGGATCTCGGTGTCGGGTCCGGGGGAGCACACACCTTCGTGCCCGTCCTGGAAGCGGACGCGGTACGGCGGGTTGCCGTCCGTGCCCATGACTTCGACGATCTCACCGATCTTGTCGTGCTGCCCGACGGTCCTGCCGTGCTGCACCAGCTTGTCGCCCACGGTTGCGCGCATCTGGGGGGCCTCCTCGTCACATGCGGTATCGGTCCGTGGCCGCGATCCACGGCCCGTGGCGCCGGCCGACCTGCTCCGCGCGCCCCGCCCCGGTCAGCCCCGCGCCCGCTGAGTGACCACGATGCACACCAGCACCGCGGCGGCCGTCAGCGGTGCGGCCGGGGTGAGCTGCTCGCCGAGGAGCAGTACCGACCACACCAGTGTGAGCAGCGGCTGTGCCAGCTGCAACTGGCTGGCACGGGGGATTCCCACGGCTGCCATGCCCCGGTACCAGACGACCAGTCCGAGGAACTGGGAGCCGGCCGCCACCCACAGCAGTCCCGCCACCGCGTGCGCCGTCAGGTGGACCGGCTCGTAGGAGAGGGCGATGAGCGAGGCCGGCACGCTCAGCGGCAGACACAGCACCAGGGCCCATGCGATCACCTGCCAGCCGGGCATCACGCGGGCCAGCCGGCCGCCCTCGGTGTAGCCCGCGGCGCAGACCAGCAGCGCCCCGAAGAGGTAGGCGTCCGCGCCGGTCAGCGCGCCGCCGCTCTGCTGCACGGTGAACGCGAGCACGGCCGCGGCGCCGGCCAGCGCGGCCAGCCAGAACGTACGGGAGGGGCGGACGCCGACGCGCAGGGCGGAGAAGACGGCCGTCGTGAGCGGAAGCAGTCCGACGACCACCGCCGCGTGCGCGGTGGTCGAGCTCCGCAGGGCCAGGGTGGTCAGCAGCGGGAAACCCAGCACGACTCCGCCCGCGACCACGGCGAGACCCGCCCAATGCGGCGGCGCGGGCAGCGGGACCCGCAGCGCGAGCAGACAGCCGCCGGCGATGATCGCGGCCAGCGCACTGCGCACCGCCACGAGCGACCAGGGCCCGAAACCCTCCAGCCCCCAGGCGGTGGCGGGAAACGTGAGGGAGAAGGCGACGACCCCGAGGGCGGCCAGGATCGTGCCCGCGGACCGGGGGGCCGGGGCCTTTCCACCGTCCGTCTGTGTGGCCGCTATCGTCGCCGGGCCGGTAGCGCTATCCTGTGCTCTCATGCAAGAGCGTAGCAGTGTCGGCGATCTGGCTCGCATACTGCGGTCGGAAGTGAAGCGCTACTCCGTGGGGGAGAAGCTGCCGTCGAGTCGGACGCTCGTCGAGCGGTTCCGGGTCAGCCCGGTGACCGTGTCGCGCGTACTCGCGCAGCTGGCCTCCGAGGGGCTCGTGGTGACGCGGCCCGGAGCCGGCGCCTTCCGGGCCGAGCCGCGTGCGGCCGCCCCGACGGCGGGTGACACCGCCTGGCAGGAGGTCGCCCTCAGCGCGGAGGCCGCCGCCGAACTCGTGCCCAGGAGCGTGGATGCCTCCGGCGTGCTGGACTCCCTGGCCGCCCCGCCGGCCGGCGTGGTCGAGTTCAACGGCGGCTATCTGCATCCGGCCCTGCAACCGGAACGTGCGATGGGCGCGGCCCTTTCCCGGGCCGGGCGTCGCCCCGGTGTGTGGGCCCGGCCGCCCCTGGAGGGAGTCGCCGAGCTGCGCGAGTGGTTCGCCCGCGGCATCGGCGGCGCGATCACCGCAGCCGACGTACTGATCACGGCGGGCGGCCAGTCCGCACTGACCACCGCGCTGAGGGCACTGGCACCGCCCGGCGCGCCGGTGCTGGTCGAGTCGCCCACCTACCCCGGCATGCTGGCCATCGCCCGCGCGGCGGGCCTGCGGCCCGTGCCCGTCCCGGTCGACGCGGACGGGATGAAACCGGCCCTGCTCGCGGACGCCTTCCGGGCGAGCGGGGCCCGTGTCGTCGTCTGTCAGCCGCTGTTCCAGAACCCGACCGGCGCCGTCCTCGCCCCGGAGCGCCGGCGCGAGGTGCTGCACATCGCGCGCGAGTCCGGCGCGTTCGTCATCGAGGACGACTTCGTACGGCGGCTGGCGCACGAGGACGCCGGTCCGCTGCAGGCCCCCCTGGTCGCCGAGGACCCCGACGGTGTCGTCGTGCACGTCTCCTCGCTCACCAAGGCCACCTCGCCCAGCTTCCGGGTCAGCGCGCTGGCCGCACGCGGCCCGGTCCTGGAGCGGCTGCGAGCAATCCAGGTCGTCGACACCTTCTTCGTGCCCCGTCCGTTGCAGGAGGCCGCGCTCGAACTCGTCGGCTCGCCCGCCTGGCCCCGCCATCTGCGTGCCGTCGCCGCCGAGCTGAGGCACCGCCGGGACACCATGACCGCCGCCCTCCGCCTGCACCTGCCCGAACTCGCCCTGCCGCACATTCCCTCCGGCGGCTACCACCTATGGACGCGCCTGCCCGACGGCACCGACGAGCCGTCCCTCGTCGCGGGCGCCCTGCGCGCGGGCGTCGCGGTCACCCCCGGACGCCCCTACTTCAGCGCCGAACCCCCCGCCGCCCACCTGCGGCTGAGCTTCGCGGCCGTCGCCGGGGCAGGGGAGATCATGGAGGGCGTACGGCGACTGCGTACCGCATGCGACGAGGTGTTCGGGCCCCGCAAGGACGAGGTCCGCGGTCGTGCGCCGGGCAACGCGCTGCCTCACGCCCCGGGTGATGCGCGCTGAATACCCTTGGTAACTCCTCCGTAACGGCCTCTTGACCTGCGTACTTGTGAGTTGAACGATCGGCCTGTGCATGTTCGGGTCACGTTCGTCGCCGCCGCGCGCAGCTCCTCGCTGCTCGCGGAGCGTTTCCAGGACGACCACCCGCTGGACCAGGCGGGCTGGGACGAGGTACAGCGGGCCGCCGGGGATCTGGTGCCGCTGGCGGCGGCCGAGCTGCGCTACTGCTCGCCGACGCCGCGGAGCCGGGCGACCGGGGACGCGCTCGGGTACGCCCCGCTGGTGCAGCTCGCGCTGCGGGACTGCGACATGGGCCGCTGGCGCGGGTTCACCCTGGGCGAGGCGATGGCCCGGGAGCCGTCAGCGGTGGACGCCTGGCTCGCCGACCCCCGCTCCACGCCGCACGGTGGCGAGTCGCTGGCCTCGTTCATCTCGCGGGTGGGCGGCTGGCTGGAGACGCGCCCGGTGGACGACGGCAGCCGCGTCGTGGCCGTGGCGGAGCCGTCGGTGGTGCGGGCCGCCCTGGTGTACGCGCTGAGGGCCCAGCCGTCGTCGTACTGGAACATCGACGTCCGTCCCCTGTCGACGCTCACGCTCGCCGGACGTGACGGGCGCTGGAACCTCCGCCTGGAGCAGGCGGCGGCCCCCCGGGGGTAACGCCGGCGCGCGTGTAGTCGGTCGTCAGGACCAGGTCCTTGGCGGGCCCGCCGACACGCCACACCGTGCGCCAGTGGTGCGCGTCCTGGACCGTGAACTCGCCCCGGTACAGGTCCGCGGCGCACGGATGGTCGGCGACATGGCGGCCGGTGGTCAGATCGAGGTCGTGGAACGGGCGGCCGTCGGCGAACCGCACCCGCGCCGTGCCGGCGGAGTCCCCGGGCAGGAACCACAGCGTCCGCTCGGCGGGACGCGGCGTGCCCCGCCAGAGGAACGTGCCCGACTCGTGGTGCAGAAGCCCGTCGCCGCCGTCCTCCAGCGGCGAGAACACCGTCGTCCCGGTGAAACGCCCTTCCTCACCGCTCGCGAGGTCGCGGACGGCACGCTCCACGTTCCACCGCCCGGCGAGATGGGCGAGCACGTCCTGCACGGGCCAGAACCGGGGATCCATGCGTGCGAGCCTAGGCGATCGGACGGAGGCGGCGTTCCGGTCACTGGCCGCCGCGCCAGGGGCGGCAGCGCACCCTCGGCGAGGACAGCCGCGTGTCACCTGTCGTTCGAATTCTGTTTCCCGTATGGCCACGGAAATCCCTGGCGCTACCCGCTCTGTATTCGGAATTAATCGCATCACTTTTCGGAGGCGGCACAACCATCGGGAAGAACCGCCTGTCCATGTGGGCGGAACAAGGAAAACGAGGGGAATCTCTGGGAGGGGCTGCCGGCAATGCTTTGTCCGGCCCTGTCCACGGTCGATTCATCCGACCGCGGACCACGAGGCCAAACGGCGCCCGCACTTCCTGGTGAAGGCGACCAGCGTGGACCGAGCGGACGACTGCCCGGCGCACGGCACGGCGAAGGGCCTCATCCCCTGATGCGCACCCTACTCGCGCGTCCGATGGCGAGGCGGCTCTTCACATTCGCCATCGTCGGCGTGATCAACACGCTCACCTATTACGGACCCTACCTCCTCTTTCCCGTCCGTTCTACCTATCTCGCCGCGCATGTCCTCGCGTTCGTCTTCAGTATGATCGGATCCTTTTCCTCAACGCGCGGTTCACCTACCGGACGCGGCCTACCTGGCGGAAATTCCTGCTGTTCCCGCTGACGAATGCCACCAATTTCCTGGTCACGACGGCAGGCATGTGCGTTGTGGTCGACGTCCTCCACGCCGGGAGCACGTTCGCCCCGCTGCTCGCCTCCGCCGCCGCGATTCCCGCGACCTTCGCCGTCTCCCGCACGATCATGTTCCCCAAGGACGGGGATGCCCCCCGCACGTGCTCCTCTGCGGTGACGCGTTCCGGCCGTCACCATCGAGAGAGAGGCTCGGCCTTCAGGATTGCATAAACGTGCAGCGATACGTATAGTCATGCCATCCAGGAGGAGGTTCCATGAGGGTACGTGCGGCGGTCGCCGGAGCGAGCGGATATGCGGGCGGGGAACTGCTGCGTCTGCTCCTGGCCCACCCGGAGGTCGAGATCGGCGCCCTGACCGGGAACTCCAACGCCGGCCAGCGGCTGGGCGGACTGCAGCCGCATCTGCTGCCCCTGGCCGACCGCGTGCTCCAGGAGACCGGCCCCGAGCAGCTCGCCGGGCACGACGTGGTCTTCCTCGCCCTGCCGCATGGGCAGTCCGCCGCGGTCGCCGACCGGCTCGGGTCGGATGTCCTCGTGATCGACATGGGGGCGGACTTCCGGCTGGAGGACGCGGCCGCCTGGGACAGGTTCTACGGCTCACCGCACGCCGGCACCTGGCCCTACGGCCTTCCCGAACTGCCGGGTGGCCGCGCTGCTCTGGAGGGGTCCAAGCGCATCGCGGTACCCGGCTGCTATCCGACGGCCGTCTCGCTCGCGCTCTTCCCCGCATACGCCGGGGGTCTCGCCGAGAACGAGGCCGTGGTCGTCGCCGCCTCGGGCACCTCCGGGGCCGGCAAGGCACCCAAACCGCACCTGCTCGGCAGCGAGGTCATGGGATCGATGTCCCCGTACGGCGTCGGCGGCGTGCACCGGCACACCCCCGAGATGGTGCAGAACCTGAGTGCGGCCGCCGGGGAGACCGTCTCCATCTCCTTCACCCCCACCCTCGCGCCCATGTCCCGCGGCATCCTGGCCACGTGCAGTGCGAAGGCGAGGCCCGGCGTCACCGCCGAGTCCGTCCGCACCGCCTACGACAAGGCCTTCGCCGACGAGCCCTTCGTCCATCTGCTCCCCGAGGGACAGTGGCCCTCCACCGCGTCCGTCTACGGTTCCAACGCCGTTCAGGTGCAGGTCGCGTACGACGCCGACGCGCACCGCATCATCGCGATCAGCGCCATCGACAATCTGACCAAGGGCACCGCGGGCGGTGCCGTGCAGAGCATGAACATCGCCCTCGGGCTCGACGAAACCACCGGGCTTTCCACGATCGGAGTCGCACCGTGAGCGTCACGGCAGCAAAAGGGTTCACGGCGGCCGGAATCGCCGCCGGAATCAAGGAGAACGGCAACCCGGACCTGGCCCTCGTCGTCAACAACGGCCCCCGCCGCGCCGCCGCGGGCGTCTTCACCTCCAACCGTGTGAAGGCCGCGCCGGTGCTGTGGTCCGAGCAGGTCCTCAAGGCCGGCCAGGTCTCCGCGGTCGTCCTCAACTCCGGTGGTGCCAACGCCTGCACGGGCCCCAAGGGCTTCCAGGACACCCATGCGACGGCGGAGAAGGCCGCCGACGTCCTCGGCCGGGGCGCCATCGAGGTCGCCGTCTGCTCCACGGGCCTCATCGGCGTCCTGCTCCCGATGGACAAGCTGCTCCCGGGCATCGACACGGCCGCCGCCCAGCTGTCCGAGCACGGCGGCGAGAAGGCCGCCATCGCCATCAAGACCACCGACACGGTCCACAAGACCTCCGTCGTGACCAGGGACGGCTGGACCGTGGGTGGTATGGCCAAGGGCGCCGGCATGCTCGCGCCCGGCCTCGCCACCATGCTCGTCGTCCTCACCACGGACGCCGACACCGACAACGAGTCCCTGGACCGGGCCCTGCGGGCCGCCACCAAGGTCACCTTCGACCGGGTCGACTCCGACGGCTGCATGTCCACCAACGACACGGTGCTGCTCCTCGCCTCCGGGGCGTCCGGCATCACCCCGGGCCACGAGGAGTTCGCCGAGGCCGTCCGGGAGGTCTGCGCCGACCTGGGCCGCCAGCTCATCGGCGACGCCGAGGGCGCCGGCAAGGACATCAAGGTCGAGGTCGTGGGCGCCGCGACCGAGGCGGACGCGGTGGAGGTGGGCCGCTCCATCGCCCGCAACAACCTGCTCAAGTGCGCGATCCACGGCGAGGACCCCAACTGGGGCCGTGTCCTGTCTGCGATCGGCACCACCGGGGCCGCCTTCGAGCCCGACCAGCTCAACGTCGCCATCAACGGCGTCTGGGTCTGCAAGAACGGTTCCGTGGGCGAGGACCGCGAGCTGGTGGACATGCGCTACCGCGAGGTGCACATCGTCGCCGACCTCGCCGCCGGCAGCGAGACCGCCACCATCTGGACCAACGACCTGACCGCCGACTACGTCCACGAGAACAGCGCCTACTCCTCATGAGCACCGGAACGACGCGTAAACACACCGCCCTGCCCAAGGCCAAGATCCTTATCGAGGCGCTGCCCTGGCTGACCCGCCACCACGGCAAGATCGTCGTCATCAAGTTCGGCGGAAACGCCATGGTCGACGAGGAGCTGAAGGCCGCCTTCGCCCAGGACGTCGTCTTCCTGCGGCACGCCGGCCTCAGACCCGTCGTCGTGCACGGCGGAGGCCCCCAGATCAGCGCGGCCCTAGACCGGCACGGCATCGCCACCGAGTTCAAGGCGGGCCTGCGGGTCACCACCGAGGACGCCATGGACGTCGTGCGCATGGTGCTCGCCGGTCAGGTGCAGCGCGAGCTGGTCGGGCTGCTCAACCAGCACGGTCCGTTCGCCGTCGGCATCACCGGCGAGGACGCGCACACCATCACCGCCACCCGGCACCAGCCCCGGATCGACGGCCGACGGGTCGACATCGGGCGGGTGGGCGAGATCACCGAAATCGACACGGGAGCGATCGAGGCGCTGCTCGCGGACGGCCGCATCCCGGTCATCTCCTCGATCGCACGCAGCCAGGACGACGGACATGTCTACAACGTCAATGCTGATACGGCGGCTGCGGCACTCGCTGCGGCACTGGGCGCCGAAACCCTCATGGTCCTCACGGACGTCGAAGGGCTCTACGTGGACTGGCCGAACTCCGACGAGGTGATCAGCCGTCTCACCGCGTCCCAGCTGGAGAAGCTGCTGCCGGAGCTGTCCTCCGGCATGGCCCCGAAGATGGAGGGCTGCCTGTTCGCCGTGCGCAACGGCGTCACCACGGCCCGCGTGATCGACGGCCGGGTGCAGCACTCGATCCTGCTGGAGATCTTCACCGACGAGGGCATCGGCACGATGGTCGTGCCCGACGAATTCGCTCAGGGGGCCTCCGTATGACCCGTACGACGGGAATCACCGCCGACTCCGCAGGCGTCGGGAACTCCGCCAACGAGGAGCTGGCCCAGCGGTGGCGGGGCGCCCTCATGAACAACTACGGCACGCCGAGGCTGCCCCTCGTGCGCGGCGAGGGCACCAGGCTGTGGGACGCCGACGGCAAGCAGTACCTCGACTTCGTCGGCGGCATCGCGGTCAACGCGCTCGGCCACGCCCACCCCGCGGTGGTCGAGGCGGTCGGCAGCCAGATCGCCTCCCTCGGCCATGTCTCCAACCTGTTCATCGCCGAACCGCCCGTCGCCCTCGCCGAACGGCTGCTCCAGCTCTTCGGCCGGGACGGCAAGGTGTTCTTCTGCAACTCCGGCGCCGAGGCCAACGAGGCCGCCTTCAAGATCGGCCGGCTGACCGGGCGCACCCATATGGTCGCCACCGACGGCGGCTTCCACGGCCGCACCATGGGCGCCCTCGCGCTCACCGGCCAGCCCGGCAAGCAGGAGCCGTTCCTGCCGCTGCCCGGCGAGGTCACGCACGTCCCCTACGGCGACGCGCAGGCGCTGGCCGCCGCGGTCACCGAGCAGACCGCCCTCGTGATCATCGAGCCCGTACAGGGCGAGAACGGGGTGGTCGTCCCGCCGGCCGGCTACCTCAAGGCGGCCCGGGCGATCACCGCCGCCACCGGGGCGATGCTCGTGCTCGACGAGGTGCAGACCGGTATCGGCCGCACCGGACACTGGTTCGAGTACCAGGCCCACGAGGGCGTCCTGCCGGACGTGGTCACGCTCGCGAAGGGCCTCGGCGGCGGGCTGCCGCTCGGCGCCGCCGTCGCCTTCGGCCGCGCGGCCGAGCTGCTCCAGCCGGGCCAGCACGGCACGACCTTCGGCGGCAACCCCGTCGCCTGCGCCGCCGGGCTCGCCGTCCTCGACACCATCGCGGCCGACGGTCTCCTGGAGAACGTCAAGCGGCAGAGCGAAAGGCTGCGGGAGGGAATCGAGTCGCTGGGGCACCCGCTGATCGACCATGTCAGGGGTGCGGGCCTGCTCCTGGGTATCGTGCTCTCCGAGCCGCTCGCGCAGCAGGCGCAGCAGGCGGCTCAGGACGCCGGTTTCCTGGTGAACGCGCCCGCCCCGAACGTCGTACGGCTGATGCCGCCGCTGAACCTCGGCGACGACGACGTGGCGGCCTTCCTCCGGGCGCTTCCCGGTGTCCTCGACGCAGTGAACGGGGACGGACGATCCGGAGAATGAGACGACGATGACCCAGGCGCAGGACCACGAGCACACGGGACCCGCCGTGCCGCAGACCCGCACCGCGCGCCACCGCCGGATCGTGGACATCCTCAACCGGCAACCGGTTCGCTCCCAGAGTCAGTTGGCGAAACTCCTCGCCGACGACGGGCTGCACGTCACCCAGGCGACGCTGTCCCGGGACCTGGACGAGCTGAACGCGGTGAAGATCCGCAACACCGACGGCGACCTCATCTACGCGGTTCCGAGCGAGGGCGGCTTCCGCACTCCGCGCGCACCGCTCGGCGGGTCGGCCAAGGAGGAGCGGATGCGGCGACTGTCCCAGGAGCTGCTGATCTCCGCGGAGGCGTCCGCGAATCTCGTGGTCCTGCGCACCCCGCCGGGCGCGGCGCAGTTCCTGGCCTCGGCCATCGACCAGGCGGAACTGCACGACATCCTCGGCACGATCGCGGGTGACGACACCGTGCTGCTGATCAGCCGGGATCCGACCGGGGGGCAGGCACTGGCCGACCACTTGCTGCGGCTGGCCCAGACCGGGCACTGAGCCGGGACATACGGGCAGGGCGCACCGGAGCCGGTGCGCCCTGCCCGTCCGCGGTCATCCCAGCCGTGCCGCCAGCCCGCCCGTGCAGCGCACCTCGTCGCCCGCCGTGATCAGCAGCGCCTCCACGTCCGGCAGCGACTCCAGCCAGGCCAGCCCCTCCCGCGAGCCCATCGCGAACGCGGCCGTCGCCCAGCAGTCCGCCCAGGTCAGCCGGGGGGCCACCACCGTCACGGCGACCAGGTCGGTCACCGCCGAGCGGCCGGTGCGCGGATCCACGATATGCGCGCCGCGCTCCGCGGTCCCGGACGTGGCGACGGCCAGCTCCTCGGTGCCGGCCGCGGAGACCACCGCAGCGAGCCCGCCGGGACGCAGCGGATCCGACACCCCGACCCGCCACGGGCGGTGTGACCCGGGCACCCCGTACAGCTGGACGTCCCCGCCGCCGTTGACGCTCACTCCGCTCGCCCCGGCCGCCGACAGCAGCCGGGCGGCCCGTTCGATCGCCCAGCCCTTGACGATCCCGGTCGGGTCGATCCGTCCCTCGTAGCGCGTGCTGAACCAGCCGTCGCTGCGCCGCTCCGCCTCGGCACCCAGCGCGAGCACCTCGGCGACCTCCGGGTCGCACTCCTCGACGGTCACCTCGCCGCGGGCGAGCCGCGAGATCTGGCTGCCCTCCCGGTAGGTGCTGAACACCTCGTCCACGCGGTGGAGTCCGGCGATGGCCTCCTCCAACGCGGTGCGCAAGACCTCGGGTTCCCCGCCGCGCACATCGAAGGAGACGACGGTGCCCATCACCTCTTCCGCGTGGCGCAGCGCGGGCGGTGCCTCGGCGGGATCGGTCACCTGTCCGGCCACTCAGCCACCGGCCTTGTCCAGGGCCGATTGCAGGGACTGTTTGTACCCGGCGCTGGTATACGTCGCGCCGGAGACCGCATCGATGTTCGCACTCTGGGCGCTCACCGCCTCCTGGTTGAGCTTGGGGACGGACATGGCGGTCTTCTGGTCGCTGAGACCGCCCTTGGGTGCCTGGACGGCGTCGGCCTTGGTGATCTTTCCGTCGCTCAGCGTCAGACGCACCTGCACGTTGCCGTACTGCGTCTTGGCCACGTCGCCGGTGACCGTACGCGCCTGGGCCGACGACCCCGACGACGACCCGGAACCGCCCCCGGAGCCGGAACCGCCCGCACCACCCGAGGCGGCCTTGGCCTTGTCGATCGCCGACTGGAGCGACTGCTTGTAGCCGCCGCTCGTGTAGGTGGCGCCCGAGACGGCGTCGATCTGCGCGCTCTGCGCGGCGACGGCCTCCTGGTTGAGCTTGGGGACGGACATGGCGGTCTTCTGGTCGCTGAGACCGCCCTTGGGTGCCTGGACGGCGTCGGCCTTGGTGATCTTCCCGCCGCTCAGCGTCAGACGCACCTGCACGTTGCCGTACTGCGTCTTGGCCACGTCGCCGGTGACGGTCTGGGTGCCTGTCTGCTGCCCGCTGCCACCCTGCGGCGACTCCTGGGCCGCGGCGGTCTGCTGCGGTGCGGCTCCGCCGGCCGCCTGGGCCGAGGACGGATCCGACGCCGGCTTCAGCGACAGCAGCAGCACGATTCCTGACACGGTGGCGGCGCCGGCGAGCACGGCACGCCGAAGGGGATGGCTCTTCCTCATCGTTCCCAAAGCTCCTGAATCCCGTCGCTCACATCTCGAACGACTCGTGATGGATGCGGCGGGCGGGAACCCCCGCGCCGCGCAGTGCCTCGTACACCTGCTGCGCGAAGCCGGGCGGTCCGCACATGAAGACGTCGTGGTGGTCGATGTCCGGCAGCTTCCGGCGCAGGGTGTCGGCCGAGATGTCCGGGCGCTCCCCGTCCGGGCTGTTGACCGCGTACATCAGCCGGGCGCCGCGCTCCTCGGCGATCTGGGCCAGCTCGTCCCACAGGGCCAGGTCCTGGGTGGTGTTGGCCCGGTAGAGGAGGGTCAGGTCGCCGGGCGCGCCGGGCAGTGTCTCGAACAGCGCCCGCATCGGCGTGATGCCGACGCCGCCGGCCACCAGCAGCACCTTGCCGCGGCTGCGGCGGTCCGCCGTCAGCGCGCCGTAGGGACCCTCCGCCCACACCCGGGTGCCGGGCTGGAGGTCACGCAGCGCGGAGCTGTGGTCGCCGATCGCCTTCACGGTGATGCGGAGCATCTGGGGGCGGGGCGCAGCCGACAGCGAGTACGGGTGCGAGCTGAACCGCATACCGGGAGCGAGGAAGCGCCAGCGGAAGAACTGCCCGGCCTCCGCGCCCATCCGGTGCAGCTTCTGCCCGGTCATCAGCACCGAGACCACGCCGGGCGTCTCCTCGATGACCGCCGCGACCCGCAGCCGGTGCCGCAGGTTCAGCCGGATCGGCGTCAGGATCCGGAACCAGACGACGAGCGCGGTCACCGAGCCGTAGAGGGCGTACCAGGCGGTCTTGGCCTCGGGCTGGACGGCGAACTCGTTGCCGGTCGACAGCTGGTGCCAGAACGACAGGTACGTGGCCGCGTAGGTCAGCAGATGGACGTGGTACCACAGGTCGTACGAGATTCTGCGGCGGACCGGGCCGATCGAGATCAGCCCGATGAGCACCAGCAGGCCCGTGCCGATGGTGGCCTTGCCCACGTCCGGCAGCTGGTTGATGGAGTCGATGGTCTGCTGCACGATCCCGCCCAGCCCCTTGCCGTTCTGCAGGGCGTAGCCCCACATGGTCAGGAAGAGGTGGGCGAGGACCAGACAGATGGTGTACCGGCCGGTCATGGCGTGCCAGCGCGCGACCCGGTCGGAGCCGACCCGCCGCTCCAGAGCGGGCACCCGCGCCATCTGGAGCACGACGAGGGCCATCAGATAGCCGGCGAGCAGGCCGGTGATCCGCCCCGCGTTGAGGATCCTGCTGTTGTTGTCGGCGATGGACGGCGTGTTCATCCACCACAGCCAGATGACGCCCGCCGCGCCCGCCCAGACGGCGGCCAGCAGCGGGACGGCAGGGGAGCGGCGTGGGCGGATGGCGCGCATCGTCTGGCGCCGCGCGGCGCGGCCACCGGCGATCGTGGACACGGTCTCCTCCGTGGTCCTGCGTAAGACGGGTGAGGCCATCGGCCCCCTTGGCCCAGAGGTACGTGCGGGACCTGCCCCGCGTTCAAAGGCCCGCGGAGTCCAGGGCCGACTGGAGTGACTGGCGGTAACCCTCGCTGGTGTAACTGGCCCCGGAGACCGTGTCGATGCTCGCGCTCTGCGCGGCGAGGACCTCCCTCCTCAGCTGCGGGAGCGCATAGCCGTTGATCTCCTGGTCCCTGGGGTTGTCCTGGGGATAGTCCACCGCCGTGACGTCGGTGATCCTGCCCTTCGTCATCGTGACGCGGACCTGGACGGGACCCCACCGGGTCGGTACGGAGGTCCCGGTGACGGTCTTGCTGCCGGCGGACCCGCCGGATCCGCCCGAACCGGTCGGGCCGCTCGATCCGTCGGAACCCTTCGAGCCGCCCGGGACGCTTGACGCGCGCGAACCCGACGGCGCGTGCGCTCCCAGCGCGACCGACGGTGACGTGTGCGGTTTCAGCGACAGCAGTATCACTGTGCCGGACACCGTGGCGGCGCTCGCCAGCACGATCCGCCGCAGCGGGCTCTTCCTCTTCAACGGGTGCATGACGTCCTCACAGCTCGAATGACTCGTGGTGGATACGGCGGTCCGGGATCCCGGCCGCCCGCAGCGCCTCGTACATGTCCTCGGCGAACCCGGGCGGACCGCACAGAAAGACGTCGTGGTCGGCGAGTGCGGGCACCGCACCGTGCAGCGCACCCGGTGTCAGGCGCGGGCGCGAGCCGTCCGAACCGTTGAGGGCGTACAGCACCCGGGCGCCGCGCCACCGGGCTATGGCCTCCAATTCGCCGCCCAGCGCCAGGTCGTCGGCCGAGCGTGCCCGGTACAGCAGCGTCACCTCGCCCGGCAGCGTCTCGAACAGGGCCCGCAGCGGGGTGATGCCGACACCGGCCGCGATCAGCAGCGACTTGCCGGTGGTCCGCCGGTCGGCGGTCAGCGATCCGTACGGGCCCTCCGCCCACACCCGGGTGCCCGGCCGCAGCAGGGCGACCGATGTGCTGTGGTCGCCGAGCGCCTTGACGGTGATGCGCAGCCGGGTGGGGCGAGGCGGCGCCGACAGGGAGTACGGTGTCGACGTCCAGCGCAAGCCGTCCGCGAGGAACCGCCAGCGGAAGAACTGCCCCGGCTCCGCGCCCAGTTCGTCCAGCCGCCGGCCCTGCACGACCACGGACCACACCCCCCGCGCCTCCTGGTGCACCGCCTCCACCCGGAGCCGGTGCCGCAGGTTCAGCCGCACGGGGGCGAGGATCCGGAACCACACCACCAGGGCCGCGACACCCACGTACAGCGCGTACCAGACACCCTGCGCGAGGGGGTTCCCGGCGAACTCCGCGCCCAGAGCCAGCTGATGACCGAACGCGAGGAAGACCGCGGCGTAGGTGAGCAGGTGGACGTAGTACCAGAACTCGTGGCGGGTCCGCCGGCGGACGGCGCGCATCGACGTGACCCCGACGGCGAACAGGATGACCGTCCCCAGAGTCGCCTTGATCATCTCCGGGTAGTCGAGGACCACCGTGAGCGTCTCGTGCACGAGCGAGACCCGGTCCTGGGCGGCGTACCCGGCGATGGTCAGGGCGATGTGCGCGATCAGCAGGCAGACCGTGTACCGCCCGGCCATCGCGTGCCATCGGGCCACCCGGTCCGAGCCGATCCGCCGCTCCAGCAGCGGCACCCGGGCCATCAGCCCGACCAGCACCGCACAGGCGTACCCGCACAGCAGCCCGGCGATCCGGCCCGCCCCGGTGAGCCGGCCGGCCGTGCCCACCACCGATCCGGTGTTCTGCCACCACAGGGCGACGACGGCGGCCGCCCCGGCCCACAGGACGGCCGGCAGCAGGGGGGCCGGGGAGCGCCGGACGATCGGCACCGGTGGCGCCTGCTGCTCGTACACCGTGGTCATGAGCGGTTCCTTTCGGGCGTCGAGGACGCAACTGTGCAGGCGGAACCTCTGAGGCCGCTCTGAGGAACATGAGTCCGTCCTGAGCGGAGCAGCCGGCGAAGGGGCGCCGCGCAGGTCACCCGGCGCGAGGTACCGGGCACGCGGGGTGGAGGGCGCCGGACACTCACAGCGAACTCAGAGGCTCCGGCGGCACCGGCCGCCCGGGACGCGAGGGATCCTGGTGAGTGCGATGAACACACCCAGAACCGGCCGCCCCGCTCTGTCCCGTCCCGACGGCACGCCCGTGCGTGTCCTCGTCGTCGACGACGACCCGGACCTCGCCGAGGTGCTGTCCGGGGCCCTGCGCTACGAAGGCTGGAACGTCCGCACGGCCGGCGACGGGGCCACCGCCCTCGCCGAGGCCCGCGACCTCATGCCCGACGCCGTCGTCCTGGACGTGATGCTGCCGGACACCGACGGTTTCGCGGTGCTGCGCTCCCTGCACGGTGTGAAGCCGGATGTGTGTGTGCTGTTCCTCACCGCGCGGGACGCCGTCGAGGACCGCATCGCCGGCATCACCGCGGGCGGCGACGATTACGTGACCAAACCGTTCAGCCTGGAGGAGGTCGTCGCCCGGCTGCGCGGGCTGCTGCGCCGCGCCGGAATGGCCCGGCAGCTGGAGGAGGGTCCCCGGCTGACCGTCGGGGACCTGGTCATGGACGAGGAGGCCCGTGAGGTGGCCCGGGCCGGTGAGCTGATCGACCTGTCGCCCACCGAGTTCGAACTGCTGCGCTTCTTGATGCGCAATCCCCGGCGCGTGCTCAGCAAGGCACAGATCCTCGACCGGGTGTGGTCGTACGACTTCGGTGGCCGGGCCCATGTCGTCGAGCTCTACATCTCGTACCTGCGCAAGAAGGTGGACGCCGGCCGCGAACCCATGATCCACACCGTGCGCGGGGCCGGATACGTGATGAAGCCGGTGACCCGGTGAGGGCCGGACCGGCGGGGGTACGGCGGGTGCGGCGCCTGCCCCGGCCGCGCACCCTGCGGGCCCGGCTCACCGCCGGGCTCGTCGTGCTGCTCGCGCTCAGCTGCGCCGCCGTCGGGGTGGCCGCCGTGGTGGAACTCGACGGCTTTCTCACCGGGCGGCTGGACCAGCAGCTGCGCGAGACCGGCCCGCGGTTCCCGGCGAGCCTCGAGCACGGCGTCAGACCCTCGGACCACGACGGTGACGAACACGGTGACACGCGCAAGCAGCCCGCCGGCACCTTCGGCGCCCGGCTGGTCGGCGACACGGTCACCCAGGCGGCGGTGGTGCGCCCCGGCGACCAGAGCACCGATCTGACCGCTCCGCTGAGCGCCCGGGACGTGCGCACACTCACGGCGGTCCGCACGGACGGCAGGGGTCACAGCGTCCATCTGTCGGCTCTGGGCGGTTACCGGGTGATGGCTGCGACCGGCCGGGACGGCGACGTCCTGCTCACCGGGCTTCCGCTGGAACCGGTTCAGGCCACGGTGCACCGGCTGGAACTGGTCGCCGCCGTCGTCTTCGGCGCGGCCCTCGCGGTCACCGGGGTGGCCGGCGCCCTCTGGGTGCGCTGGTCCCTGCGGCCGCTCAGCCGGGTCGCCGACACCGCGGCCCGGGTCAGCGAGCTGCCGCTCGCCAATGGCGAGGTCGCGCTGCCGCCGCGGGCACCCGAGAGTGATCCGCGCAGCGAGGTGGGCCGGGTCGCCACCGCCTTCAACCGCATGCTCGGCCATGTCGAGGACGCGCTGACCAAGCGCCACGCCGTCGAGGAACGGCTGCGCGGCTTCGCCGCCGACGCCAGCCACGAGCTGCGCACGCCGGTCGCCTCGGTCCGCGGCCATGCCGAGCTGGCGCTGCTGAACCCGGGTCCGGTCCCGCCCGAGGTGCACCGTGCCCTGGAGCGGATCGCCGCGGAGTCGACGCGCATGGGCGAGATGGTCGACGATCTGCTGCTGCTGGCCCGGCTGGACGCGGGCCGTCCGCTGGAGCGCCGTCCCGTCGACCTCACCCGCCTGGTCCTCGACGCGGTCACGGACGCGCGGGCCGCGGGCCCCGGCCACCGCTGGACGATGGAGCTGCCCGAGGAACCGGTGACGGTGGTCGGCGACACGCATCGGTTGCAGCAGGTGCTGGCCAATCTGCTGGCCAACGCGCGTCTGCACACACCTGCGGGCACCGCGGTGGTGGCCACGCTGGAGACCGAGGGAACGACGGCCGTCCTCGGGGTCCACGACGACGGTCCCGGAGTGCCCGACGACATCCGCTCCGGCGTCTTCGAACGCTTCACCCGGGCCGACCACCGCCGCCGCCCGGACCACCATGGCGGCGGCGCGGGGCTGGGCCTGGCGATCGTGGCGGCGGTGACGGAGGCGCACGGAGGAACGGTGGGGCTGGACACCCGCCCCGGCGCGACGACGTTCACCGTACGGCTGCCGGCCGGCGCGCTCAGTAGCGCGTGAGCGCGGTGGCCCCGCCGCTCGTTCCGATCGCCATGTGCGGTGCCCGGGCGGGATCCGCCCAGGCCAGGATCCTCCGCATCGCGTCCTGCGGCACCGACACACAGCCCGACGTCGCCGCCTCGCCGTTGACGTGCAGGAAGATGCCGGCGCCGCGTCCCCGCACCGGGGCGTGGTAGTTGAAGCCGATGACCAAGGCGAGGGAGTACTGGGGGTCGTAGGCGATGAGGTGCTCCGCCTCCGAGTCCCGGCAGTCGGCCGGGAGCGGCTCCGTCCAGCGGTTGTAGGAGCGCGCGTTGTTGTCCTGGCACCACCAGGAGTTCTGGTGCACCCGGCGATACGGCTCCTTGACCCCCGCGGGGGCGGCCGCGATGCCGAATGCGTACGGCAGGTCGTACAGGCCCGTCGGAGTCGTGCTGGTGCCCTGCCTGCGCGAGGTGCCCTCCACGAGGCCTCGCGCGCCGAAGCGCGCGGCCGCCGAACCGGCCTTCACCCATTGCCCGCCCCGGCGGTCCCACCAGGTGACCGTGCCCGAGGTCGCGGCGGTCGTGGACGCCTCCGCGGTGATCAGCTGGGTGCCGCCGCCGGTGTCCGCCATCCGCCCGGGCAGCGGGACCTCCCCGACGGGGTACGGCGCGGCGCCGAGCAGCAGGAGGAGGGGAGCGGAGGCGAGGGCGGCGACGACACCGGAGCGCATGGCTCAGAACGTAGACGGCGGCAGCGGCAACGGAAGTCCCGGCAGGCCGTCGAGGCTGGTTTCCACGTGCTCTTTCCTCCGGAAGTACGCATCGAGGGAGGCGTCGTCCTCGCGTGCGAAGCGCTTGGCGTGCAGATCGCGGTCCTGCTGGTACGCCATGAAGGGGACCGCGTAGCCACAGGTGTCCCGGATGTGTTCCGCCGTCACGACGATGATCGCGCGCAGGCCGTGCGGGGCCGGGTCGATGCCCGGGAAGTGCGCGAGGAGATCCCCGAAGCGCGGGTCGTCACGGAAGACCGGCTCTCCGCGGCCGTGCACCCGCACGATGTTCGGCGGGCCCTGGAAGGCGCACCACATCAGGGTGATCCGGCCGTTCTCCCGCAGGTGCGCGATGGTCTCGGCGTTGGACCCGGCGAAGTCGAGGTAGGCCACGGTGCGCTCGTCGACGACGGCGAAGGAGCCCTTGAGTCCCTTGGGGGAGAGGTTGACCGTGCCGTCGGCGTCGAGAGGAGCGGTGGCGGTGAAGAACAGGGGCTGTGCCTCGATGAACGTCCGCAGTCTGCCGTCTATGCGCTCATAGGTCTTTCCCATGCCGCCGATTATCGGAGAAGGTCTTTCGGCTGTCTAAGGAATTGCGGCCTCCGGCGGGTCCCGTCGGAGGGTTCGTGGCCGCCCCGGCCGGCGCGCGGGGCGGCCACGGTGCCTGTCACGTCACTCGGTGAGCGTGCAGGCGGCCAGGGAGGACAGGCCCTGTGGCCCGGTGGCCGACGCGGCACCTGCGTCCGGCGAGAGGTACGGGTGAGCGGCTCCGGGCGTTCAAGAGTTTTGGAACCACCTTTCGAAACCGCGCCACGGGGGCGATGAGATTGACGAACCATGCAGGACCCTGCATACTCATGCATATCAGCGAATGCACTGTGAGGGAGAAACCCGTGACCGAGCGCGTCGTACTCGCCTACTCCGGCGGTCTGGACACCTCCGTCGCCATCGGCTGGATCGCAGAGGAGACCGGCGCCGAGGTCATCGCCGTCGCCGTGGACGTCGGCCAGGGCGGCGAGGATCTGGACGTCATCCGCAAGCGCGCGCTCGCGTGCGGTGCCGTCGAAGCCGAGGTCGCCGATGCCAAGGACGAGTTCGCCGACGAGTACTGCCTCCCGGCGATCAAGGCAAACGCCCTCTACATGGACCGCTACCCGCTCGTCTCCGCCCTGTCCCGGCCGACGATCGTCAAGCACCTGGTCGCCGCCGCCAAGAAGCACGGCGCCACCACGGTCGCCCACGGCTGCACCGGCAAGGGCAACGACCAGGTCCGCTTCGAGGCCGGCATCGTCGCCCTCGCCCCCGACCTCAAGTGCATCGCCCCCGTCCGTGACTACGCGATGACCCGGGACAAGGCCATCGCCTTCTGCGAGGCCAAGGGCCTGCCGATCGCGACCACCAAGAAGTCCCCGTACTCCATCGACCAGAACGTCTTCGGCCGGGCCATCGAGACCGGCTTCCTCGAGGACATCTGGAACGCCCCGATCGAGGACATCTACGAGTACACCTCCAACCCGGCCGAGCTCCGCGACGCCGACGAGGTGATCATCACCTTCAAGGAGGGCGCCCCGGTCGCCATCGACGGCAAGCCAGTCACGGTCCTCCAGGCCATCCAGCAGCTCAACGAGCGGGCCGGCGCCCAGGGCATCGGCCGGATCGACATGGTCGAGGACCGGCTCGTCGGCATCAAGTCCCGCGAGGTGTACGAGGCTCCGGGCGCGATCGCCCTGATCACCGCCCACCAGGAGCTGGAGAACGTCACCGTCGAGCGCGAACTCGCCCGCTACAAGCGGCAGGTCGAGCAGCGCTGGGGCGAGCTGGTCTACGACGGCCAGTGGTTCTCCCCGCTCAAGCGTGCCCTGGACGGCTTCGTCGACGAGGCCAACCGGCACGTCTCCGGCGACGTCCGCATGACCCTGCACGGCGGCCGTGCTGTCGTCACCGGCCGGCGCTCCCAGGAGTCGCTGTACGACTTCGACCTCGCGACCTACGACACCGGGGACACGTTCGACCAGTCCGCGGCCAAGGGCTTCATCGACATCTACAGCCTGTCGTCGAAGATCGCCGCCAAGCGGGACCTCGTGTAGGACGCAGGGTCCTTCGCACTGCCCGACACACGCATGAGCGTGCAGCCGCCTCCTCACTCCCGGGTGGGGAGGCGGTGGCACATCCCCACCTTCCGAGGAGTACAGCAGTGAGCAGCAACAGCGGTGACGTACGGCTGTGGGGCGGCCGTTTCGCCGACGGACCCGCCGAGGCCCTGGCCAAGCTGTCCGCGTCCGTCCACTTCGACTGGCGGCTGGCGCCGTACGACATCGCGGGTTCCCGCGCCCATGCGCGCGTGCTGCACCGCGCGGGGCTCCTCACCGACGACGAGCTGACCCGGATGCTCGGCGGTCTGGACCGGCTCGAGGCCGACGTGGCCTCGGGCGAATTCACGGGCACCATCGCCGACGAGGACGTCCACACCGCCCTGGAGCGCGGCCTCCTCGAACGCCTCGGCCCCGACCTCGGCGGCAAGCTGCGCGCGGGCCGCTCCCGCAACGACCAGGTCGCCACCCTGTTCCGGATGTATCTGCGCGACCACGCCCGCATCATCGGCGGCCTGATCGCCGAACTCCAGGACGCCCTGGTCGGCCTCGCGGAGGCGCACCCGGACGTGGCGATGCCCGGTCGCACCCATCTTCAGCACGCCCAGCCGGTGCTCTTCGCGCACCATGTGCTCGCACACGTCCAGGCACTGTCCCGGGACGCCGAGCGGCTGCGCCAGTGGGACCAGCGCACGGCCGTCTCGCCGTACGGCTCGGGCGCGCTCGCGGGCAGCAGCCTCGGTCTCGACCCGGAGGCGGTAGCCAGGGACCTCGGCTTCGAGCACGGCAGCTCGGCCAACTCCATCGACGGCACCGCCTCGCGCGACTTCGTCGCCGAGTTCGCCTTCATCACCGCGATGATCGGCGTGAACCTCTCCCGGATCGCCGAGGAGGTCATCATCTGGAACACGAAGGAGTTCTCCTTCGTCACCCTCCACGACGCCTTCTCCACCGGCTCCTCGATCATGCCGCAGAAGAAGAACCCGGACATCGCGGAGCTGGCGCGCGGCAAGAGCGGCCGTCTGATCGGCAATCTGACGGGGCTCCTCGCCACCCTGAAGGCCCTGCCGCTCGCGTACAACCGCGACCTCCAGGAGGACAAGGAGCCCGTCTTCGACTCCATCGACCAGCTGGAGGTCCTGCTCCCGGCCTTCACCGGCATGATGGCCACGCTGACCGTGCACCGTGAGCGCATGGAGGAACTGGCGCCGGCCGGTTTCTCACTCGCCACCGATATCGCCGAGTGGCTGGTCAGGCAGGGTGTGCCCTTCCGGGTCGCGCACGAAGTCGCCGGTGAGTGCGTGAAGGCGGCGGAGGCCGAGGGCAAGGAGCTGGACGAGCTCACGGACGAGCAGTTCGCCAAGATCAGCGCCCATCTCACCCCGGAGGTCCGCACCGTCCTCGACGTCCCCGGTGCCCTGGCCTCCCGCAACGGCCGCGGTGGCACGGCACCCGAGGCGGTCGCCGCCCAGCTCGCCGAGGTGAAGGCGGACCTGGCGGCCCAGCATGCGTGGGCCACCGCGAAGCAGAAGAAGTAGCAGGTCGCGTATACGAAGGGCGTCGCGGGTTACGTTGGTCGACAGCCGCATGGAGCCGACCCAAGGGAGCCCACGATGCCCTTCGCCCGACTGGCCTCAGCAACGACTCCCACCTGCCACCTCGGCCTGGGCCTCGCCGCGGTCGGCCGTCCCGGCTACATCAATCTCGGCCGCGAGCAGGACCTCCCGTCCGACCGCAGCGTCGAAGCCCTGCGCCAGCGCACCCGTGAACTGCTCGACGCCGCCTACGCCCAGGGCGTCCGCTACTTCGACGTGGCCCGCTCCTACGGCCGCTCCGAGGAGTTCCTCGTCGGCTGGCTGAACGCCCGCCCCGAGATCGACGACGTCGTCGTCGGCAGCAAGTGGGGCTACGCCTACACCGCGGGCTGGACCACCGACGCCGAGCAGCACGAGGTCAAGGACCACAGTGCCGCGACCTACGAGCGGCAGCGGGCCGAGACCGCCGCCCTGCTCGGCGAGCGGCTGGACCTCTACCAGATCCACTCGGTGACCCCCGACAGCCCCGCGCTCACCGACAAGGAACTCCACGCGAGGCTCGCCGAGGCCGCGTCGGAGGGCCTCACCATCGGCTTCTCCACCAGCGGCCCGGCGCAGGCCGACGCGATCCGCGCCGCGCTCGCCGTGACCGTGGACGGCGAACCCCTCTTCCGTACCGTCCAGTCCACGTACAACCTCCTGGAGACCTCGGCCGGCCCCGCGCTCGCGGAGGCCCATGACGCCGGGCTCGCCGTCATCGTCAAGGAGGGCATGGCCAACGGCCGGCTGGCGGACCCGTATGCGCCCGAAGCGCTGAAGGCCGTGGCCGAGCAGACGTCGCTGGGCTCCGACGCGGTCGCCCTCGCCGTGGTCCTTCGCCGGCCCTGGGCCGATGTCGTCCTCTCCGGTGCCGCCACCACGGCCCAGCTCGCCTCCAACCTGCACGCCGCCGCCGTGGACCTCGACGAGGACCAGCTCGCCCGGCTGGAGGCCCTGGCCGAGGAGCCGCGCGCGTACTGGGAGCGGCGCGGACAGCTGCCCTGGCACTGATGTCCCGTCGACAGCGCGGTCTGAGACATTCACGCCTCACATGAGACAAAGACGTCTCACGTCCGCTATCATCGTCTCATGGCCGTCGACCGTGACCACGTGCTGCGCAGCGCAGCCGCCCTGCTCACCCGGAAGTCCACCGCCACCATGGACGAGGTCGCCAGGGCGGCCGGGATCAGCCGGGCCACGCTGCACCGCCATTTCGCCGGACGCGACGCGCTCGTACGAGCCCTGGAGGCGCTCGGCATCGAGGAGTGCGAGGCGGCGCTGGACGCCGCACGGCTCGACGACGGCCCGGCGCAGGAAGCCCTGCGCCGGTTCCTGACGGAGATCGAGTCCGCCGCGGCCCTCCTCGCCTTCCTCTACAGCGAGAACCAGCTCTACGAGGGCGAGGAGCAGAACGCGGGCTGGGCCCGGATCGACGCCCGGATGGCCGCGCTGTTCCGGCGCGGCCAGGCGAGCGGCGAGTTCCGCATCGACCTCACCCCGGCCTGGCTCACCGACGCCCTGTACGGCCTGCTGGCCTCGGGTGCCTGGGCGATGACGGAGGGCCGTCTGGCCCCCAAGGACTTCACCTACATGATCGTCGAGCTGTTCCTCGGCGGCGCCCTCAGGAGAGAGGAACCATGACCAGCACCTTGCAGCCGGCTCTCGCGACCCGGGCGGAGAAGCGGCCGGGCCGGTGGCTCGCGCTCTCGGTCCTCGTGCTCGCCGTGCTGCTGGTGGCCGTGGACGCGACCGTCCTCGGCCTCGCCACCCCCTACATCAGCGAGGACCTGGAGCCGTCCGGCACCCAGCTGCTGTGGATCGGGGACGTCTACTCGTTCGTCATCGCCGGTCTGCTCGTGTCCATGGGCAGCCTCGGCGACCGCATCGGCCGCAAGCGGATCCTGCTCGGCGGCGCCACGGCCTTCGGTCTGATATCCGTCCTCAACGCCTATGCGGCGACCGCGGGGACGATGATTCTCGCGCGGGCGCTGCTCGGCGTCGCGGGTGCGACCCTCATGCCCGCCACGCTCGCCCTGATACGCAACATCTTCCAGGACCCCCGCGAACGCAGCCTCGCGGTCGGGATCTGGGGCGCCACCGCCTCGGCCGGTACGGCAGTCGGCCCGATCACCGGAGGTTTCCTGCTCGAACACTTCTGGTGGGGCTCGGTCTTCCTCATCAACGTGCCCGTGATGGTGGTCCTCGTCCTCGTCGGCATCCGCACGCTGCCCGAGTCCCGCAACCCGGACCCCGGCCCCTGGGACCTGATCAGCGTCGTGCTGTCGCTCGTCGGCATGGTGGGCGTCGTGTACGCGGTCAAGGAGGCGGCCGCACACGGTCTCACCTGGCCGGTCACGGCCACCGGTGTCCTCGGCGCCGCCGCGCTCGCCGGCTTCGTGCGCCGCCAGCTGTCGCTTCCGGTGCCGCTGCTGGACATGCGGTTGTTCAGCCGCCGCGGCTTCAGCGGCGCGGTGCTCGCCGACCTGCTGACCGTCCTCGGCATGTCCGGGCTGGTCTTCTTCCTGTCGCAGTACCTGCAACTGGTGCAGGGCAGGCGGCCCTTCGAGGCGGGACTCGCCGAACTGCCCGCCGCCCTCGGCGCGGTGGGGGCGGGCCTCGTCGCGGGCGCGGCGGCCCGGCGCTTCTCGGTGCGCGCGGTGGTCTCCGTCGGGCTCGCCGCGGTCGGGCTGGCCCTGGCCGCCCTCACCCTCCTCGACCGGGCCACCGGCTACCCGTTGATCGGGGCCGCACTGCTGGTGGTGGGCGTGGGCGCCGGCCTGTCGTTCACCGTGACCGCGGACGTGATCCTCTCCAGCGTGCCCAAGGAACAGGCGGGAGCCGCCTCGGCGGTCTCCGAGACGGCCTACGAACTCGGCGCGGCCCTCGGCATCGCCCTGCTCGGTTCCATCGTGACCGGCGTCTACCGCGACTTCACGGCGCCGGCGGGCACCCCGGCCGCGGCCCACGAGTCGTTGGGCGGCGCGGTCGATGCGGCGCGGCACCTGCCCACGAGCACCGGCGAGGCACTGCTGTCGGCGGCCCGCGAGACCTTCCTCGAGGGCCTGAGGTTGGCCACGGGCGCGGGTGCGGCGGTACTGCTGGCCACGGCGGTGGCAGCGTGGTTCCTGCTGCGGGGCCAGCGGCTCGAGGGTTCCGCGTGACGTCCGGGGGCGCGCCCTGTCTCGGGGCGCGCCCCCGGACGCCGCTACGCGGCCTTCGCCTTCGTGGCGTACATGTCCACGTACTCCTGCCCCGACAGCCGCATGACCTCGGTCATCACGGAGTCGGTGACCGCCCGCAGCACATACCGGTCCCGGTCCATCCCCTCGTACCGGGAGAACTCCATCGGCTCACCGAAGCGCACGGTGACCCGGCCCGGACGCGGCATACCGCGACCGCCCGGCTGAAGCTTGTCCGTGCCGATCATCGCGAACGGGACCACCGGGGCGCCGGTCATCAGGGTGAGACGGGCGATGCCGGTGCGGCCGCGGTACAGACGGCCGTCGGGGGAGCGGGTGCCCTCCGGGTAGATGCCGAAGATCCTGCCCTCCTCCAGCACCCGGCGGCCGGTCATCAGCGCTGCCACACCCCCGCTCGCGCCGTCCCGGTCCACCGGGATCATGCCGACGCCCGTGAAGAACCAGGCCATCAGCCGGCCCTTGAGCCCCTTGCCGGTGACGTACTCGTCCTTGCCGATGAAGAACACCTGCCGCGTGGTCACGATCGGCAGCACGATCGAGTCGATGAACGTCAGATGGTTGCCCGCCAGGATGACCGGGCCGTCGGCCGGGATGTGCTCCGCGCCCTCCACCCGTGGGCGGAACATCAAGCGCATGATCGGTCCGAGCACTGCCTTGATGAGCGCGAAGCGGGACAACGGGCCCTCCGGTGTCAAGGGATGCGGTATGAGTCTGTGCAGGTGAGGACGATACTCGCGCGACCCGGTGTGCCGCACATCGGGTTCACCGCGTCGATACGAGTCATTGTCGACTGTTTACCTGCGGCGGTGTCGTGTTGCACGTCCGTCGTCCGCCGAGCGGGTGTGACGGATGTCGCGCCCGGCGGATGACGGGCTGTCATGGGGAGCCACCCGACGGGTGTCCCGCAAGAGCGCACCCATGCATCCCGCAGGACGATCCGCGTGCGTCCCGAGTTCCTGTGTACGTCTCCCGGCCGTCACTCGTACGCCCCTACGATCGACTCGCTGTCGACACGCGTGGCGGGAGGAACCCATGGGGACGCAGGAGTCGTACGAGCAGGGGCGAGGGACCGGCCGGCGGGCGCTGCTCGGGGCCGCGGTGCTGGGCGCGGGCGGTGCGGTGCTCGCACTGCCCGGTGCCGCGAGCGCGGGCACACGGCACGGCGGCGGGCCGAAGGGGCTGCCGGTGCCGACCGTCATCGGGCACCGGGGCGCCAGCGGCTACCGCCCGGAGCACACCTTCGGTTCGTACCAGCTGGCTCTCGACCTGGGCGCCGACATCGTGGAGGCCGGCGACCTGGTGCCCACCAAGGACGGCCACCTGGTGTGCCGGCACGAGCCGGAGATCGGCGGTACCACCGACGTCGCCGACCACCCCGAGTTCGCCGGCCGCAAGACCACCAAGGTCCTGGACGGCGTAACCACCACCGGATGGTTCACCGAGGACTTCACCCTCGCCGAGCTGAAGACCCTGCGTGCGGTCGAGCGCATCCCGGCCACCCGTCAGCGCAACACGCTCTACGACGGCCGCTGGGAGATCCCCACCTTCGAGGAGGTGCTCCGCTGGCAGGACGAGCAGACCCGCAAGCGGGGCAAGCAGGTGTGGATCTACCCCGAGACCAAGCACCCCACCTACTTCCGCAAGCTGGGCCTCGGCCTGGAGGAGCGGCTCGCGACGATCCTGCGGGCACACGGCAAGGACCGGAAGAACTCGCCCGTCATCATCCAGTCCTTCGAGCCGACCAGCATCCAGCGGCTGAACAAGCTGGTCGGCAACCCGCTCGTGGTGCTGCTGTCCGCCGCGAACACGCGCCCGTGGGACTTCGTCGCGACCGGCGACCCGCGCACGGTCGCCGACCTCGTCACCCCCGAGGGCCTGACGGAGATCGCCTCCTACGCCCAGGGCATCGGCCCGACCCTCGACCTGGTCATCCCCAAGGACGCGAACGGCAACCTCACCCGGCCGACCACGCTCGTCGCAGACGCGCACGCCGCGGGCCTGATCCTGCACCCGTACACGATGCGCAACGAGAACACCTTCCTGCCCGCGAACTTCCGGAAGGGCACGGACCCGGCGGCCTACGGGGACGTCTTCGGCGCCTACCAGGCGTACTTCGCGACCGGCATCGACGGGGTGTTCACCGACAACGCCGACACCGGACTGCTCGCCCGCGAGGACTTCCTGCGCGGCCGGGGAGTCAACGGCTGACGCGAATACCCCGATTGGGGTGATTCCCGGCCGTCCCGGCAACCCGCCACCGGGACGGCCGCGTCACGCCGCATATGACCCACGAGATGCTGACGGCCCTGCGCCCCCTGCTCACCGCCGAGGCGTCGGCGGAGGCGCACGCGTCGGGGATGGAGCCGGGCGATCTGGAACAGGCGGTGTGGCTACGGCTGCTGGAGCGGCTCGAGGGCGACCGGCCGCCCGTCGACCCGCAGGGATGGCTGCGCCGTGCCGTCCGTGCCGAGGCGCGCCGCGGCCGCCGCACCGCCCGCCTGGAACTCCCGTACAGGGCCGAGCCCGCCGACGACACGGGGCGCGATCCCGAGCAGCAGGCCCTGACGGCGGTCCGCCGCCGGGCGCTGTACGCGGCCGTGCGCCGTCTGCCCGGCCGCTGTCCCCGTCTCATGGCGGCGCTTCTGTCCCCGCACGACCTGACCTATCGGGAAATCGCGGGGGAGTTGGGTATCTCACAGGGAAGTCTTGGCCCTGAACGTTCCAAATGCCTTGGATGTCTACGTCGATTGCTGGCGGCGGAGGTTGCGGCCCGTGAACCACGGGGATAGGAGTGGGGGACCATCGGCGATCAGGTGAGCGGGAGGCATGCGCACATGGGCATGAGCGTGACCATCTCTGTGGCGACCGAACAGGACGCCGAGCAGATCTTCAGGCTGCAGTACCTGTGCTTCCAGAGCGAGGCCGCGCTGTACGGCAACTACCGCATCGACCCGCTCGTCCAGAGCCTGGACTCGGTCCGCGCCGAGGTCGCCTCGGACTGCGTGTTCGTGGCGCGCCTCGGTGAGGAGGTCGTCGGCTCCGTGCGCGGCAGCGTCACCGAGGACGGCGCGGCGTCCATCGGCAAGCTGTGTGTGCACCCGCGGCTTCAGGGCCACGGCATCGGCGCCCGCCTGCTGCGCGCGGCGGAGTCGGCGCTGGCGGAGGAGCGCGGCGCCAAGAAGTTCCGCCTCAGCGCGGGCCACCGCAGCGAGGGCGGCCTGCGCCTGTACCGCCGCCTCGGCTACGAGGCCGCGGGCACGTCCCAGGGCGCCGACGGAGTGCCGATGATCGTGCTGGAGAAGCAGGCACCGGCGTCGACGTACGCGACGACGGCCTGAGAGGGCACCGCGCCCCGCAAGGGGCGCGCCGCCCCCGGCCGGTGGCCGGGGCTCAGGCGCCCTGCTGCCGCGGGTGCGCCTTCCGCAGCCAGTACATGGCCGACAGCGGCAGCACCACGGGGATGAAGAGGTACCCCATCCCGTAGTCGGACCAGACGGTCGCGTCCGGGAACGCGGACGGCTCCACCAGGGTCCATGTGCCGACGGTGAGTACGCCCACCAGCTCCGCCCCGCAGCACACCAGCGCCGCCCGCCGGGCCGTCTCGCCGCCGCGGACCAGGGAGTACGTGATGAAGCCGTAGACGACTCCGGCCACAGCGGACAGCGAGTACGCCAGCGGGGCCTTGTCGAACTGCGCCGAGATCTGCACGACCGAGCGCGCCACCGCCCCGACCACCATCACGCCGTACAGCCAGACGAGCAGCATGCCGGGCCCGGTGATGAGCCGTGTCTTCGCCGGCCTCTCCTCCGTGGCCGCCATCTCAGCCTCCCCAGATGTCATAGAGCCGCACCTCCAGCACGGCGAGGACCACACCGCCGGCCGCGACCGTCACCGAACCCCAGCGCGTGCGCTCCGCCAGCGACATGAAACCCGCCGCCGGGACGCACGCGAAGGCGCCGAGCAGATACGCCACGAAGATCGTCGTGCCCTGTTCCGGCTTCTCGCCGCGCCCGAGCTGGACGAGGCCGACGGCCAGCTGGACCAGGGCCAGCAGCGTGACCACGGCCATGCCGATGAAGTGCCAGTCCTTCGTGGGCTGATCACGGTAGGCCGCCCAGCCGCACCAGGCGGCGAGCAGCAGCGCGGCGACAGCGGTCGCCGGCGTCAGGGCATCAAGCATGCCGCGACCCTATTACGGTCCAAAAGACCCGAGACGCTCGCCCCCGGCAGCCGCCCCGCGGACACCGGCGACCGGGCTCGCGCCGGGCCGGCCACCGTGGCCTTGACCACAACCCGGCGAGTCCGGTTGACGGACCCGATCCGGTGCTCGGGGCCTCCCGGTCGTGTCCTGTCCGGTCAACGAGCCTTTCCCGGCGGTCCCCGGAGACGGCCTCACACCGTCCACGGCTGTCCGAATAGCGGACAACCGTGCCGGCTCACAGCGGTGTGTCTGCTTTACTGGGGCCCATGACCACGACGAGCTGCCGCACCCTTGCGACCGAGGCGACCATGACGCCCGGTGCTCGTTGTATGTGCCGAATGTGCGCCTGCTAGAGGGCCCCTGCACCATCCAGAGCCTCGCGCCCCGAAGCGAGACCGCCCTGCCCTGTCCGTACGCCCGCGTCGTACCGGACTGAGCCGCCCCCACCGCCGAACGGCCCGGGGGACTCCATCGCGCACTTGTTCTCCCCGGTTCGATCGCCATCGCGAGAACCGTGTCGCGTTCCCACGCACCCGTGCCCGGCGCGCATCCACGCCCTGCACTCGACAGTGACGGAAACCCCAGTGATCACCACATCGGGCCTTACCAAGGTCTACCGCTCGCGCGGCCGCGAGGTGACCGCCCTCGACGGCGTCGACCTGCATGTACGCGAGGGCGAGGTGTACGGCGTCATCGGCCAGTCCGGCGCCGGCAAGTCCTCGCTCATCCGCTGCGTCAACCTCCTGGAGCGCCCCACCTCCGGCACGGTCACCGTGGCCGGCCAGGACCTCACCGCGCTCGCCGGCCGCGGTCCGCGCGCCGGCAAGGAACTCCGCCAGGCGCGCAGCCGTATCGGCATGGTCTTCCAGCACTTCAACCTGCTGTCCTCACGGACGGTCCAGGACAATGTCGAGCTGCCGCTGGAGATCCTCGGCACATCCGGGAAGGAACGTTCCCGCAAGGCTCTCGCACTGCTCGAACTCGTAGGCCTCGCCGACAAGGCCAAGGCCTACCCGGCCCAGCTCTCCGGCGGCCAGAAGCAGCGCGTCGGCATCGCCCGCGCCCTCGCCGGCGACCCCAAGGTGCTGCTCTCCGACGAGGCGACCAGCGCCCTCGACCCGGAGACCACCCGCTCCATCCTCCAGCTGCTGCGCGATCTGAACCGGCAGCTGGGTCTCACCGTCCTGCTCATCACCCACGAGATGGACGTCGTCAAGAGCATCTGCGACTCGGCCGCCCTCATGGAGAAGGGCCGCATCGTCGAGTCCGGCACCGTCAGCGAGCTGCTCGCCACCCCCGGCTCCGAACTGGCCGCCGCCCTCTTCCCGCTCAGCGGCGCCGCGGCCGGTGACGACCGCACCGTCGTCGACGTCACCTTCCACGGGGATGTCGCGACCCAGCCCGTCATCTCGCAGCTCTCGCGCACGTACAACATCGACATCTCGATCCTGGGCGCCGCCATGGACACCGTCGGCGGCAAGCAGGTCGGCCGGATGCGCATCGAACTGCCCGGCCGCTACGAGGAGAACGTGGTGCCGGTCGGCTTCCTGCGTGAACAGGGCCTCCGGATCGACGTCGTGGGCCGGGCCGCCGAAGAGCCCGCGCTGGTGAAGGACGGTGTCAAGTGACCTGGTCGGAGATGCAGCCGCTGCTGTCGCAGGCGTCCTGGGACACCCTCTACATGGTCGGCTGGTCCACGCTCATCGCCGTCGTCGGCGGACTTCCGCTCGGTGTCCTGCTGGTCCTCACGGACCGGGGCGGGCTGCTCCAGAGCGTCGTCGCCAACAAGGTCCTCGGGCAGATCGTGAACATCGCCCGCTCGATGCCCTTCATCATCCTGATGGTCGCCCTCATGACCTTCACCCGCTGGGTCACCGGGACGACCCTCGGCCGCGAGGCGGCCATCGTGCCGCTCGCCATCGGCGCCATCCCCTTCTTCGCCCGCCTCGTCGAGACGGCCGTCCGCGAAGTGGACGGCGGGCTCGTGGAAGCCGTGCAGGCCATGGGCGGCAACACCTGGACCGTCGTGCGCAAGGTCCTCGTCCCCGAGGCCCTGCCCTCGCTGATCTCCTCCGCCACCACCACGGTCGTCGCTCTCATCGGCTACTCCGCGATGGCCGGCACGGTCGGCGCCGGCGGCCTGGGTGACGTCGCCATCCGCTACGGCTACCAGCGCTTCGAGACCCAGCTGATGTGGATCACCGTGGCGATCCTCGCCGTCGTCATCTCGCTCATCCAGTTCGCCGGCGACTACGCGGCCCGCTCTCTGCACCGGCGCGGCGGCCACTCGGGCCCGGTACCGAAGCTGCGGCTGCTGAAGGCGAAGGAGCCCGCCGCCGCGGACGTCGGCAAGGCCGCCTGACACCCCTCACAGACTCCCCGCCACCCAAGGCGGGGCCGCACCACCCTAGGAAAGGCACTTTTCGTGCGTAAGACCGCCAAGATCACCACCGCCGTCCTCGCCGCGGGAGCCCTCACCTTCGGGCTCTCCGCCTGCGGCTCGGGCAAGAACTCGTCCTCCGCGTCCGACACCAGCGGCCCGCTGGTCGTCGCCGCGAGCCCGACCCCGCACGCCGAGATCCTCGACTTCGTCAGGGACAACCTGGCGAAGAAGGCGGGCCTCGACCTCGAGGTCAGGGAGTTCACCGACTACATCGCGCCCAACACGGCGACCGAGGACGGCTCCGTCGGAGCCAACTACTTCCAGAACCAGCCGTACCTCGACGACTTCAACAAGAAGCGGGGCACCCACATCGTGCCCGTCGTCACGGTGCACCTGGAGCCGCTCGGCCTCTACTCCCACAAGGTGAAGAACGCAGACGCCCTGAAGAGCGGTGCGACCATCGCCGTCCCGAACGACTCCGTCAACGAGGCGCGGGCCCTGAAGCTGCTCGCCTCGAAGGGACTCATCACCCTCAAGAACGGCACCGGCAACGAGGCGACTCCCCAGGACATCGCCGAGAACCCGAAGAAGCTCCGGTTCAAGGAGGTCGAGGCGCCCCAGACCCCGCGCTCCCTGGACGACGTGGACGCGGCGGTGATCAACGGCAACTTCGCCATCTCCGCCGGCCTCAAGCCCGCCAAGGAGGCCCTCGTCCTGGAGTCCCCGAAGAACAACCCGTACGGCAACTTCCTCGCGGTCAAGAAGGGCAACGAGAACGACCCGCGGGTCAAGAAGCTCGCGAAGCTCCTCACCTCGCCCGAGGTGAAGAAGTTCATCGAGGACAAGTACGCCGGCTCGGTCCTGCCCTCCTTCTGACGGCACGTACTCCGCGTATCGCCACGCACGGGGTCCACTCCCTCACCGGGTGTGGGCCCCGTGGTGCGTTTCCGTGCTCACATGCTGCATGCTGGGCAGTTCAGCAGGCCTGAAGGTTTTCCGAGGTTACGGAGCGGCGCATGACTGGCACCTTTCCCAACGTCTCCATCAGCACGGAGCGGTTGGTACTGCGCCCTTTCGACGAGTCGGACGTCGAAGCCTTCGCCGAGATGATGAACGACGAGCTCGTCACCGCCTGGACCTCCGTCCCCCAGCCCTACACCGAAGCCGACGCCCGCGCCTGGATCACCGAACTCGCCCCCGCCGAACGAGCCGAGGGACGCGGCATCGTCTTCGCCGTGGACGAGTTCCTCACCCAGCGCCTGGTCGGCATCGTCCACCTGCGGAACACCGACTGGCGGGTGCGCTCCACCGAGATCGCCTATGTGATCGCCCCCTGGGCGCGCGGCGAGGGCTACGCCTCCGAGGCGGCCCTGGCCACCGCGCAGTGGGTCTTCCACGACCGGCAGTTCGCACGTCTCGAGCTGCGCACCGCCGCCGACAACACCGCCTCCCAGCAGGTCGCGCAGAAGATCGGCTGCATCAGCGAGGGAGTCCTGCGCGGCGCCTGGATAGCCCGCGCCCGCGGCGAGAGCGGCGAGTGGACCGACGTGCGCACCGACCTCATCGTCTGGAGCCTGCTCCCGGAGGATCTGGACGGGGTCAGCGAGGAGCTGGCCGACAGCGGCGGTTTCACGTCGTTCTCGAACTGGCGCTGACGCCGGGGACCCACTCCAACCGGCCGGGCCCCCGGGCGGGCGGAACCGGCTCGACGGGGTACTCTCACGGAGCCCGCCGTGCGGGCTGCCCCCTGACGACCTGCGAAGACCTTCTGGGAGACTGACGACGATGGCCGACCGGGTCACGGTGATCGGCTGGGACGGCTCCCCGCTGACCGCCGCCGCGCGCTCCGCCCTGGGGGCCGCCACGCTCGTCGCCGGCGCGGCCCACCACCTCGATCTCCCCGAGGTGCCGCAGACGGCCGAGCGCATCCGCCTCGGCAGCCTCGCCCTCGCCGCCCGTCGCATAGCCGGCCACCGCGGCACCGCCGTCGTCCTCGCCGACGGAGACCCGGGCTTCTTCGGTGTCGTACGGACCCTGCGCGCCCCCGAGTTCGGTCTGGAGGTCGAAGTCGTCCCGGCCGTCTCCTCGGTGGCCGCCGCCTTCGCACGTGCCGGAATGCCCTGGGACGACGCGCAGGTGGTCGTCGCACACCGCCGCACCCTGCGACGCGCGGTGAACGTATGCCGAGCCCATGCCAAAGTCGCGGTCCTCACCTCACCGGGCGCCGGGCCCGCCGAACTCGGCCTGCTCCTCGACGGGGTCCACCGCACCTTCGTCATCTGCGAGGAGCTCGGCACCGAGCGGGAACAGGTCACCGTCGTCACCTCCGACAAGGCCGCCGACCACACCTGGCGCGACCCCAACGTCGTCATCGTCATCGGGGGACCGGTGAGCGTGACCGACGGCGGCGGCTGGATCACCGGCCGCGACCCGGGCGCGGGACCGCGCGGCTGGGCGCTGCCCGCCGAGACCTACGGCGGCGGGCTCGGCGAAGGGGAGACGGATCTGCTGCGCGCCGTCCAACTCGCCCGTCTCGGACCTCGGGTGGGCGACCTCGTGTGGGACATCGGCAGCGGAAGCGGGGCGTTCGCCGTGGAGGCCGCACGCTGCGGGGCGGCCGTCATAGCCGTCGACCGCGACCCCGACGCGTGCGGCCGTACGGCGGCCGCCGCCCGCCGCTTCGGCGTCCAGCTCCAGACCGTGCACGGCACCGCCCCGCACATCCTCGAGAACCTCCCCGAACCGGACGTCGTCCGCGTCGGAGGCGGGGGAGCCACGGTGGTCTCCGCCGTCGCCGACCGCCGCCCGCAGCGCATCGTCGCGCACGCGGCCACCCGCGACGCCGCCGAACTCGTCGGCAGGGATCTCTCCGAGCACGGATACGACGTCGAGTGCGCTCTGCTCCAGTCCGTCGAACTCGACACACGGGGCTGGACGGAGAAGGAACGGAGTGTCGCGTTCCTGCTCAGCGGGCGATTGCCCGACCGCTCCCCGTGATCCGGTTGTCGTACCGGCGCGGTAGGCTGGCCGACCGTTGTACCGCACTTGGGTGATCCGGCCCTACGTCAGCCAATGTCCGGAAACCATGCCTCTTTTGGGGTCAGTGTGGTACGGCAGAACCGGAGCGCGCGCAGAGTGGCGCAGTCCACAGCGGCTCGTCGTGGATCAGGCTGCCGCGACGGCGGGGCGGCCGCGAGAATGCCGTTCAATGGCTTTGTCGTCATTGTTGGCGGGTCGTTCGTGCCGCTGGGCACGCACGCTCGTTCTTCACTGCGGGCGGTCGGCGCGCCGTTCCGGGCGAGCTGGTCGTAGAGGCACTAACCGATGGGCGAGGGGTACGCATGACCGACACCGGCCAGGTCCCGGGTGAGGGACTGCCGGAGAGCGCAGGCATGGTGGATCAGCCGGGCGTCCTCGCGCCGGGCGCGTACACCTACCTCGACCCCTCCGACAGTGCCCATGAGGACGACGACCTGCTCCTGATGCCCGGCCAGCAGGGCGCATGGGGCAACGAGACGCCGCAGCCCGCCCAGGCCCCGGCGCCGTATCCCCATGAGCCGGGTCCGCACGAGGCGGCCGGCCGGGACAGCGGCTCGATCGACGTCGGCGCGGTCCGTACGCCGCCTCCGGCGTCCGTGCCGCAGTCGGGTCCGGCGCGCCGCCCGCTGCACCTCGGGCCGCCCACCCCGGACGCCACCTCGAGCCCGGTGCGTTCGCTCTCCGACCGTGGTCCGGCGGACGCGCCGATGCGCCCGGCGGGGCCGCCGACGACCGGGCCCGAGTACCTCGACGTGCCGCACCCCGGGGACAACTCCCCGCAGGGCGCGGTGCCGTGGGGCGCCCCGCCGCAGGCCGGGACCCCGGGCCCGGGAGGTCTCGAGGGGAGCGCCGCAGAAACGGTCGTTCCCGCAGCGGCGCCCGAGCCGGTGACGGTCGCGGAACCCGCGCCGTTCGCACCGGAGCCCGCGCCGTTCGCCCCCCAGGCCGTGCCGCCGGATCCGGAGGGTTCGGGGCAGTTCGAGGGGCTGCCGGCTGCCGCCGGTCCCGAGGCGTTCCACGCCCCCGAAACCCAGACGCCCGCGGCGCCGGCCGACTCGGCGTCGCAGAACGTCGTGGGCCTGCCGCAGGACATGCCGGGTCTTCCGCAGGACGCTCCGGGTCCTCCGCAGGGCGCCCAGGGCCTGCCGCAGGACACCGCGGGCCTGCCGACGGCCCAGCCCGCGATCCCGCACGTTGCGGACGCCGCCCAGGTCGTTCCCACCCCCGAAGGGACGCACGTCGGTCCCGAGGGCCCGTCCGCCGGGGCCGCGCCCGCCCCGCAGGACGCACCGCTCCCGGCCACCCCGGGGACGGCCGACGGCGTACCGGTCCCGGAGGCGTTGCCCGCCGAGGCCGCCCCGCCGGCCCCCGAAGCCGTACCCGCACCGGAGGCATCGCCCGCCGGCGACCCTGAAACGGCCCCCGACGCCCCGCTGCCGCACGCCGCCTCCTTCACCGCCGCGCCGAACGCACCGCAGCCCGCGGACGAAGGCGCCCACACGGGGGTGCCCCGGCAGGCGACCGACACCCCCGCCACCCCCACCACCCCCGCCACCGGCCTCCCGGTGCCGTCCGCACAGGCTTCCGAGCCCGGTGTGCCCGCACCGGACCCGCACGGGCAGGACCCGGCCCAATCGGTGCCCGCCGCGCCGGACCATCAGCCGGCCGACGCGGCGCACGACACCCCGTCCGTCCATGCGGCCGAGGGTGCGGCCCCGGAAACTGCTACTCCGCTTCCGGCGCCCGCCGTGGAGAAGGCGCAGCCCGCGGTCGCCGAGCCCGGCCAGGCGGTGCCGGCCGCCGTCGCCGCGGAGGCCGCGGCGGCCGCCGAGCATGCCCTCGGCGAGCGCCCCGCGCACGACGAGCCGACCGCCCTCACCGCGGAGTCTGCGGACCACTCGCTCGGCCGTTTCGTGCCCGTCGAGGGCACCGTGCCGGCCGGCCCCTATCTGGCCCCCACCCCGCCGCACGCCCTGCACGTGCCGCCGCTGCCCCCCGAGGACCGGGGAACCCTCGAGGAACCCGCTCCGGCCGGCGCCGAGCAGCAGGAGCCCCCGGCCGCCGCAGCGGCGACGGAGGAGCCCGTAGTCACCGTTCCCGCGCCCCGGGAGGGCGAGGTGTCCGCTCCGGAGCCGCGTATCGCGCAACCGGAGCCCGTAGTCGCACAGCAGGCGGAGGATCTGGACACCCGGGCCGCCGACCAGGAAGAGAGCACGGCCGCAGTGGAAGACGTACGAGAGTCCACCGGCCCGGCGGCACCCGGATACGACGACGCCGAGCGTGAGGCGGTGCTGCGCGTGATGCGCGAGCGCCGCGACATCCGCAACGGCTTCCGCAGCGACCCGATCCCCCATGACGTGCTGCTGCGGGTCCTGGAGGCCGCCCACACGGCGCCCTCCGTGGGCCACTCCCAGCCGTGGGACTTCGTCGTGATCCGTTCCGCCGAGACCCGCCGCACCATGCACGAACTGGCCCAGCGTCAGCGGGAGGCGTACGCCAAGTCGCTGCCCAAGGGCCGCGCGAAACAGTTCAAGGAACTGAAGATCGAGGCCATCCTCGACACCCCGGTGAACATCGTGGTCACCGCCGACCCGACCCGGGGCGGCCGCCACACCCTGGGCCGGCACACCCAGCCGCAGATGGCCCCGTACTCCTCCGCGCTCGCCGTCGAGAACCTGTGGCTCGCTGCCCGTGCCGAGGGCCTCGGCGTCGGCTGGGTCAGCTTCTTCGACGAGCGTGAGATGGTGCGCGCCCTCGGCCTGCCCGAGCACCTGGAGGTCGTCGCCTACCTCTGCGTGGGCTACGTCGACGAGTTCCCGGACGAGCCCGAGCTGATGCAGGCGGGCTGGTCCAAGCGCCGCCCGCTGTCCTGGGTCGTGCACGAGGAGACGTACGGCCGTCGCGCGCTGCCCGGCGAGGAGCCGCACGACCTGCTCGCCGAGACCGTGGCGGGCATCCGCCCGCTGGACGCCAAGGCACTCGGCGAGGCCTGGGAGCGTCAGAAGCGCATGACCAAGCCCGCGGGCGCGCTCGGCATGCTGGAGATCATCTCCGCGCAGCTGTCCGGCCTCTCCCGGCAGTGCCCGCCGCCGATCCCGGAGCCCGCGGCCGTCGCGATCTTCGCAGGCGACCACGGTGTGCACGCCCAGGGCGTCACCCCGTGGCCCCAGGAAGTGACCGGGCAGATGGTCGCCAACTTCCTCGGCGGCGGCGCGGTGTGCAACGCGTTCGCCAACCAGGTGGGCGCCGAGGTGTGTGTCGTCGACGTGGGCGTGGCCGCCGACCTGCCCGCGACCCCGGGCCTGCTGCCGCGCAAGGTCCGCCCGGGCACGGCGGACATGACGACCGGCCCGGCGCTCACCCGGGAAGAGGTCAGGCAGGCGATCGAGGTCGGCATCGAGACGGCCCGCGACCTGGTGGCCGCCGGCAACAAGGCGCTGCTCACCGGTGAGATGGGCATCGCGAACACGACGGCGTCCGCCGCCCTGATCGCGGTCTTCACGGACACCGACCCGTCCGATGTGACGGGCCGCGGCACCGGCATCAACGACGAGACGCTGGCCCGCAAGACGGAGGTCGTGCGCCGGGCGATCGAGCTGCACCAGCCGGACCCGGCCGACCCGATCGGCGTCCTCGCGGCCTTCGGCGGCCTCGAACACGCGGCGCTGGTGGGTCTGCTGCTCGGCGGCGCCTCCCTGCGCACCCCGGTGATCCTGGACGGGGTCAGCGCGGGCGCCGCCGCCCTGGTGGCCCGCGCGATCGCCCCCGAGGTCCTCGCGGCCTGCGTCGCCGGCCACCGCAGCGCGGAGCCGGGCCATGTCGCCGCCCTCAACAAGCTCGGCCTGCGCCCCCTGGTCGACCTGGACCTGCGCCTCGGCGAAGGTACCGGCGCGCTCCTCGCGCTGCCGCTCGTGCAGAGCGCGGCCCGCGCGATGCACGAGGTGGCGACCTTCGACTCGGCCGGGGTGACCGAGAAGTAGCCACACGGCGAGGCCCGGGGCGCCGGCCCCGGGCCTCCCCGGAGTGCCGTGGTCATGTCCACGGACCGGACCGACGGCGGCGTTCCGCTGCGCCGCACGTAAAATTCCCACGTCAGGGCCGCTCCGACGGCGTAGAGGCCCCTTCCGCACCGCCTGGACGAGGAGCCACACCTCCATGGCCGAACACCCCCCGTACCCTGTAGGGCTTCGCCTCTCCGGCCGCCGTGTGGTCGTCCTCGGCGGCGGTCAGGTCGCCCAGCGCCGTCTCCCGGCGCTGGTCGCGGCCGGCGCGGACGTCCGTCTCGTGTCCCCCGAGGCGACCCCCTCGGTGGAGGCCATGGCGGACGCGGGCGAGATCACCTGGATCAAGCGCCCGTACCGGGACGGGGACCTCGCGGACGCCTGGTACGCCCTCATCGCGACCAGCGACCCCGAGGCCAACGCCGCCGCCTCCGCCGAGGCGGAACGCCGGCGTGTGTGGTGCGTCCGCTCCGACGACGCCGACGCCGCCACCGCCTGGACCCCGGCGACCGGCCACAGCGAGGGCGTCACGGTCGCGGTGCTCACGACCGAGGCCAAGGGCCGCGACCCGCGGCACACCGCCGCCATCCGCGACGCCGTCGTCGAGGGTCTGCGCGACGGCACGCTCGTCGCCCCCCACCACCGCACCCGCACCCCCGGTGTCGCGCTGGTCGGCGGCGGCCCCGGCGACCCGGACCTCATCACGGTCCGCGGCCGGCGCCTGCTCGCCGAGGCCGACGTGGTCATCGCGGACCGGCTCGGCCCCCGCGACCTGCTCGCCGAACTCCCGCCGCACGTCGAGGTGATCGATGCTGCGAAGATCCCCTACGGCCGCTTCATGGCGCAGGAGGCCATCAACAACGCGCTGATCGAGCACGCCGAACAGGGCAAGTCGGTCGTCCGGCTCAAGGGCGGCGATCCCTTCGTCTTCGGCCGTGGCATGGAGGAGGTCCAGGCACTCGCCGAGGCGGGCATCGCATGCACGGTGGTCCCGGGCATCTCCAGCTCGATCTCGGTGCCGGGAGCGGCCGGCATACCCGTCACCCACCGTGGTGTCGCACACGAGTTCACCGTGGTCAGCGGTCATGTCGCCCCTGACGACGAGCGCTCGCTGGTCGACTGGCCGTCGCTGGCGAAGCTCACCGGGACCCTGGTGATCCTCATGGGCGTCGACAAGATAGGGAAGATCGCCGAGACCCTCGTGGCCCACGGCAAGGCGCCCGACACGCCCGTCGCCCTGGTCCAGGAGGGCACCACGGCAGCCCAGCGCCGGGTCGACGCCACCCTCGCGACGGTCGCCGAGACCGTGCGCGCCGAGGACGTGCGGCCACCGGCCGTGATCGTCGTCGGCCAGGTCGTGAAGGCGGGCCCCCGTCCCGGGGCATGACCCGAACCCGACCCACCTGTTCCAGCCGTTCGTAACCTGCGGTAACCCGGCCCGTTCCAGCCGTTGGCACCGCCCCCAGGACAAGGCAGTATCACCCTGTGGCCGATCTCATCACCGTCGAGGACCCCGCCGACCCGCGTCTGCGTGACTACACGGGCCTGACCGACGTGGAGCTTCGCCGCAAGCGCGAACCCGCCGAGGGCCTGTTCATCGCCGAGGGCGAGAAGGTCATCAGACGGGCCAAGGCGGCGGGTTACGAGATGCGCTCCATGCTGCTGTCCGCGAAGTGGGTCGACGTCATGCGGGACGTCATCGACGAACTCCCGGCCCCGGTCTACGCGGTCAGCCCGGAACTCGCCGAGCAGGTCACCGGCTATCACGTGCACCGCGGCGCCCTCGCCTCCATGCAGCGCAAGCCGCTGCCGACGGCGGACGAGCTGCTGGCCACCGCCCGCCGGGTGGTGATCATGGAGTCGGTGAACGACCACACCAACATCGGCGCGATATTCCGCTCGGCCGCCGCACTCGGCATGGACGCGGTCCTGCTGTCGCCCGACTGCGCAGACCCGCTCTACCGCCGCAGCGTGAAGGTCTCCATGGGCTCGGTTTTCTCGGTGCCCTACGCGCGCCTCGACACCTGGCCGAGGGGCCTGGACTCGGTCCGCGAGGCGGGCTTCACCCTGCTCGCGCTCACGCCCGACGAGAAGGCGAAGCCGCTCGACGAGACGGCACCGCACCGTATGGGGCGGGTCGCGCTGATGCTCGGCGCGGAGGGGGACGGCCTGTCCACGCAGGCGCTGGTCGCCGCCGACGAATGGGTCCGCATTCCGATGGCCCACGGAGTGGACTCCCTCAACGTGGGCGCGGCGGCCGCGGTGGCCTTCTACGCGGTGGCCACCGGACGACCCGGAGCCTAGGGCCTGCCTTTCGGATCAGCTCGGCGTCGCGGGGTGACCGCGCCGGAGGGCCGGTGCCGAGGACCGCTCAGCCGGCCCGGTTCAGCTCGCTCCGGTACTGCACGGCCATGAGGGGCCCGAGCCGCGGAGCGTACGACCGCTGCGGTCGTACCCCCTGGCGCACGCCCCCGTCGTCCAGCCCGCGCGCCGGGCCCTGGCAGCCCTGGGCGGCCGCGATACCCAGCGCCACCAGCAGCGTCACCACCACGAACACGAACAGCCGCTGGCGCAGCAGCCGCGGGTTGGCGGGGCGGCGGCCGGTCCCGGTGGTCCGGGGCGCCTGCCGCCCGGCCCCGCTGCGGGGTGCGGGCCGGCCGCCGGAGCGGGTCGTGTTGCGCTGCGAGGGGGTCGGGCGTGCCCCGGGCCGGGAGCCGTTGCTGCGGGGTGGGGGAGTACCGGGGCCCTGCGGACGCCGTACGGTGCGCTGCTCGGCGTACTGGTCCGCGAGCCGCCCCGTCGGCCGGTCCGGCTCGCCGCGCTGAGCGGGCGGCCTCACATCCACGATCCCCTGCGCCTCCCGGGCCGCGATCTCCTTGAGCCGCAGGGAGAGTTGAAGGGTGCTGGGCCGTTCCTCGGGGTCCTTCGCCAGGCAGGCGCGGACGAGCGGGGCGAGCGCGTCCGGCACCCCGTGCAGCTGGGGCTCCTCGTGCACCACGCGGTAGAGCATCACCTCGGAACTGCCGTGCCCGAAGGGGGAGTCGCCGGTGGCCGCGTACGCCAGCGTGGCGCCGAGCGAGAACACGTCCGTGGCCGGGGTCACGGCGGCCCCGCGCACCTGCTCGGGTGCGAGGAAGCCGGGCGATCCCACGGCTGTGCCGACGTGGGTGAGCGTCGATGCGCCCGTCGCCCAGGCGATGCCGAAGTCGATGATCCGCGGCCCCTTCGGGGACAGCAGGATGTTGGACGGCTTGAGATCGCGGTGGACGACCCCGGCCTCGTGCACCGCCACCAGACCCTCGGACAGCGCGGCGCCCACGGCGGCCACGTCGGCGGCCGTCAGGGGGCCCTCCTCGGCGACCTTGTCGTGCAGGGAGGGGCCGGGCACGTACTGGGTGGCGAACCACGGACGGTCCGCCTCGAGGTCGGCGGCCACGAGCCGCGCCGTACACCCGCCACGAATCCGCCGTGCCGCCGAGACCTCACGCGCGAAGCGCGACCGGAACTCCTGATCCTCCGCCAGATCCGGGCGGATCACCTTCAGCGCGACCCGCTGGCCCCGCTTGTCGGAGCCCAGGTAGACGACGCCCATCCCGCCCGCGCCGAGCCGCCGGTGAAGTCTGAACGAGCCGACGACACGCGGGTCCTCACGCCTGAGGCGCATCATCGCCATGTCCATCCCCGCTGCCCGGTCCGTCTGACGAGCCACAGCTTACGTTTCCACGGGCATGTCCGCGCAGAGGCCGCGCCCTCTCGCCCCGATCGATTGTCGGTGCGGGACGGGAAAATTGAAGGGCGGTCAGGACGGGGATGAACAGGACGGCCGCACACCGACCATGATCGCAACCACCGTTCGGCACAAGGCTGTTGATCCCGTGAAGGGTGATCGTGCCGGGACGGCCGCGGGCGCCGGGGACACGAGGTGCGCCCACGGGGCGGTGACGAGCGGGACGGACCGTCGGTGGGAGACCACGGCGGGCGGGGGAGGGACGGAGTGAGCGAAGTCACCCGGTGAGCGCCCCGGGGGGCGATGCCGGGCGCACGGTCCGGGACGGACGGGGCGGAGCGGACGGCGGGGGCCGACGGTGCGGAGCAGAAGGGGTACGGCGGGCGTCCCTTCCGGGAAACCCCTGAGACCCGGGCCCGCTTCTCCACCCAGGGGAGTACGCCGCAGGTCATCGCTCATCCTCCGGGAGGCCCGGCAAGCGGTACGAGGGCATGACGACCCCAGCCCTCCCGGAGCCTAGATTTGAGGTCAAGCGGCGGGTGGAGCACTCGTCCCCCGAGGTCAGACACCCGCCGCTGCCAACGACAGCAGCACCACGGTCAGGAGAGGGACCATGGCCCACACGGCACCGCGGACACTCATCCGCACGCGGGAACGCAGGACGTACGACGCGTTCGGCACCCGCCGTCCGGGCCACCGCCACCCGCTGGTGGCGACCGCGATGGTCCTTCCCCTGGCGGCCCTGCTCGTGTACGTCTTCGGCGGCTGGGAGGCAGTGGTCACACAAGCGTCGTCCGTGGGAGTGATGCTGGGGCGCTGAGCGGCGCCCCGGGCCCGGAAGAGCGGTCCGGGCGGGGACATCCACCCATGAAACCCCGTGGGGACGGGGGTGCGGCGGACGGCACAGACGCCCGCGCAGCTGGGGAGCTGCGCGGGCGTTTTTCTTGTCGGCCGCGATACCGGATTGCCGGTTCGTCGAACGCGGGGAGGCGTATCCCGTACCGCCCGGCCTGAGCACCGGGCACCTGGAGCGTCAAGCCCCCTCATCCTGGCCGCCCCCTTGCCCGTACGCTGCCGACACAGCCACCCGCACACCCCAGAGGACCAGTGAACGTACTCCTGCCCGCGCTGACCGCGAAGGCGCGTGCCGCGGCGCATCCGGTCGGCGGGGCCTGCCGCTGCGCCGCCCCGGGAACGGTCCTGGCCGAACGCGGTGACGCCGCCGCAGTCGTTCGCCACGGCGACACCGTCGCCAAGGCCCATGCCCCCGGCACCGACCCCGACGGCCTCTCCCTGCGCCTCGCCGTCGCCAGCCGGCTCCCCGGCATCCTCCTCGCACCCCTGCGTCCCGCCCCCGTAACCCTGCACGAGCGCCTCGTCACCTTCTGGCCGTACGGCGCCCCGGTGGACCCCGACGACCCCGGGGCCGCTCCCTGGGAGGCGGCCGCCGGTCTCCTCGCCCGGCTGCACCGGGCCCCCGCCCCCGCCGGACTGCCCCCCATGCGCGGTCCGGCCAAGGCCGCCCGAGCCGTCCGCCGGCTGCGCGCCGCCGGCCCCCACCCCGCCGCGGAGCCCGTCCTGCGCGCCTGGGCCGCTCTCCCGAAGTGGGCGCGGGCGCAGGCTCCCGCTCCGCCCGCCCGGATCCTGTGCCACGGCGACCTGCACCTGGGCCAGCTGGTCCGCCGCCCCACGGGCACCGGCAGGTGGCTCCTCATCGACGTCGACGACCTCGGTGTGGGGGACCCGGCCTGGGACCTGGCCCGCCCGGCCGCCTGGTACGCCTGCGGTCTGCTCCCGCCCGACGAGTGGTCCCGCTTCCTGGCCGCGTACCGGGAGGAGGGCGGCCCGGCCGTGCCCTCCACCGGCGATCCCTGGCCCGCCCTGGACGTCCCGGCCCGCGCCCTCACCGTGCAGACCGCGGCCCTGGCCATCGCCAAGTCCACCGCCGAGGAACGCCCTTTGGACGAGGTGGAGCAGGCGGTCGTCGACGCCTGTGTCCGAATGGGACGGATTCCACCGGGGTTGGCGTGAAGACGCGCCCAGTAGGCTGCAACCGATCGGCCTCATGCCGAGTCCCTACCTGGCGAAGCAGCACCGAAGTGCGAGGAGTTGAGCAGACCATGCAGTGTCCGAAGTGTCATGCGCCGATGCACACGTACAACCGCAACGGCGTCCAGATCGAGCAGTGCAGCGGCTGCCGCGGCATCTTCCTCGACTACGGGGAGCTGGAGTCGCTGACCCGGCTGGAGTCCCAGTGGGCGCAGCCCGCCCCGCCGCCCCCGGCCGCCCCGCAGGCCTACCCCGCGGCTCCCGCCTGGGGCGCCCCGCACGGCAGCCACCACGGGGGCCACGGTCACTACGGCCACCACCGCCACAAGAGCTTCGGCCACATGCTGTTCTCCAGCTGAGGCCACGAAGAAGCCCCCGGCCGCAGGGCCGGGGGCTTCGATGTGTGGACGATACTGGGATTGAACCAGTGACCTCTTCCGTGTCAGGGAAGCGCTCTCCCGCTGAGCTAATCGTCCTCGGGACCAAGACCGCTCCAGGAGACGGCCAGGGGTGCTGCGTGCGCGATACTGGGATTGAACCAGTGACCTCTTCCGTGTCAGGGAAGCGCTCTCCCGCTGAGCTAATCGCGCCGATCGGACACCCGCTGCCGGGGATCCAGTGGACGATACTGGGATTGAACCAGTGACCTCTTCCGTGTCAGGGAAGCGCTCTCCCGCTGAGCTAATCGTCCTTGGAGGTGGAGACGGGATTTGAACCCGTGTAGACGGCTTTGCAGGCCGTTGCCTCGCCTCTCGGCCACTCCACCGGGAGTGCAGGGGCTCGGGAAGATCCCCTGGTTCCTCGAGCGGACGACGAGGCTCGAACTCGCGACCTCAACCTTGGCAAGGTTGCGCTCTACCAACTGAGCTACGTCCGCCTGTCGTTTCGGAGCGCTTGCGCGTCCCGGCGACGAGTTGAACTCTAGCGGATTCCCGGGCCAGCACAAAAACGCGTTTGCGCAGCGTGCTGCGCTGCGCCTGGTCACGGACACGGCCGGAGCCCCTCGGGGACACCCGCCATAGACTCGGCTGTGTGCCCGACCTCCCTGCTCTCGCGCGTTTCGGTGACCGTCTCGCCACCGGTCTCCTCGATGTCACCAGCGATCCCGCGGCCCTGGAGTCCACCGGTTTCTGGGCCTTCTGCGCGGACTACGAGGGGCGTCTGACCTGCGCCCGCTTCGCGGAAGTACGAGAGGTGCCGGTGCCCGCGCCCCGGCCCGGGGCGTGGCGTGGCCCGGCGGTCGGTGACTGGACGTCCTCGCTCGACCGCGCCACGTACACGGCCGGCGTCCGGCGGATCCGCGAGCACATCGCGACCGGCGAGGTCTACCAGGTGAACCTCTGCCGGGTGCTCTCCGCGCCGATAGCCCCCGACGCCGACGTGGACGCCCTGACCTCCGTGCTGGCGCTCGGCAACCCGGCACCGTACGCAGGAACGATTCGCCTGCCGGAGCACGGTGTGGAGACGGCCACGGCGTCCCCCGAACTGTTTCTGCGCCGTGACGGCCGATCCGTGGCGTCCGGCCCGATCAAGGGCACCGCGCGGACCGAGGCGGAGCTCCTGGACAAGGACTACGCCGAGAACGTGATGATCGTGGACCTGGTGCGCAACGACCTCGGGCGTGTGTGCACCACGGGAAGCGTGACCGTCCCCGATCTGTGCGCCGTCGAGAAGCACCCCGGTCTGGTCCACCTCGTGTCCACCGTCCGCGGCGAGCTGCGCGCGGACGCCGGCTGGCCGGAACTGCTCGCCGCCACCTTCCCGGCCGGGTCGATCACCGGCGCCCCCAAGTCCAGTGCCCTGCGGATCATCGACGCCCTGGAGACCGCGCCCCGCGGCCCCTACTGCGGAGGCATCGGCTGGGTCGACGCGGACCGCGGCGTGGGCGAGCTGGCCGTCGGCATCCGCACCTTCTGGATCGACCGGACCGTCGCAAGCGGCCCCGCCCTGCGCTTCGGCGCGGGCGCGGGCATCACCTGGGGCTCCGACCCGGAGGGGGAGTGGCACGAGACCGAGCTGAAGGCCGCGCGGCTGCTCGCGGTAGCGTCGGGGGAGTACCAGGACACGGGACCGGCATGAGCCACCTCCCGTGCCGTGCCCATCCGGGGGACGGCGCCGTCGTGCCCGGCGTGGTCACGGCCCGGAACCCCGGCCGGACACATGCGCCGTACGGCGCTTTTGCCACCATCTTGCGAGGTAAAGACCAGTGAAGCTCTGGCTCGACGGCGGGCTCCAGGACATCGACTCCGCCCGCGTCTCCGTCTTCGACCACGGACTGACCGTCGGTGACGGCATCTTCGAGACGGTCAAGGCCGCCGACGGCCGGCCGTTCGCGCTGACCCGCCACCTCGGCCGGCTCACCCGCTCGGCACGCGGCCTGGGCCTGCCCGACCCCGATCTCGACGAGGTCCGCCGCGCCTGCGCCGCCGTCCTGGAAGCCAACCCGATGCCGCTCGGGCGGCTGCGCATCACCTACACCGGCGGCCACGGCCCGCTGGGCTCCGACCGTGGTGGTCAGGGCCCGACGCTGGTGGTCGCCCTCGGCGAGACCACCCGGCGTCCCGACTCCACCGCCGTGATCACCGTGCCGTGGACCCGCAACGAGCGCGGCGCGCTGGCCGGCCTCAAGACCACCTCGTACGCGGAGAACGTGGTCGCCCTCGCCCGGGCCTCCGAACAGGGCGCCTCCGAGGCCCTGTTCGCCAACACCGTCGGACAGCTCTGCGAGGGCACCGGCTCGAACGTCTTCGTCGTCCTCGACGGGGAGATCCACACCCCGACGCTCGCCTCCGGCTGCCTCGCGGGCATCACCCGCGCGCTCACCGTCGAGTGGACCGGAGCCAGGGAGAGCGATCTTCCGCTGGACGTGCTGGAGCGCGCGGACGAGATCTTCCTCACGTCCACCCTGCGGGACATCCAGGCCGTGCACCGGGTGGACGGCCGCGAACTGCCGGGCGCTCCGGGACCGGTGACCGCCAAGGCCATGCGGATCTTCACCGAGCGGGCCGGGGACGACCTCGATCCCTGACCTCCGCGGATATTCGGCTGACCCGCGGCCCCGGCGGCGGGTAGAACACTCGTGATGACGACGACCCTGCGGCCCGAAGAGCCGCTTCGACAGCAGCCGGACGGAACGCGTTCGCGGCGCTACCGGGTGTGTGTGAACGGCCGTCCGGTGGGCGCGCTGCGGCTGTCCACGCACCCGGAGTACGGCCCCACCGTGGCGCGCCTGGACGACCTGCGCATCGAGGAGCCGGACCGCGGGAGAGGCCGGGGCACCGTGGCCGCGCTCGCCGCCGAGGAGGTGGTGCGCGGCTGGGGCTGCGAGCACATCGTGGTGTCGGTGCCCGCGGACGCCGAGGCGGCCCTCCGGCTCGTGACGGCGCTCGGCTACGTCCCGCGCAGCCGGAACATGGCCAAGAGCCTGGACTCCGGCCCGCCCCGGCTGCCCGCCGGCAGTGCCGCCCGGCCCATGACCGAGGGGGAGTTCGGACCGTGGGTCGCGCGGGACCGGGACGGTTTCGCACGCGATCTGATGGCACGGGGGGTTCCGGAGAACCAGGCCTATGCCAAGGCGGACCGGAACTGCGCCCAGTTCCTGCCCGACGGGCTGGCGACCGAGAACACGGTCATCAGCGTTCTGGAGCAGGAGGGGACCCCGGTCGGCACTCTGTGGCTCGGGCTGTGGCCCGAGACCGCGTTCGTGCTCGGCGTCGAGGTCCGTCCAGAGCAGCGGCGCCGCGGCCACGGCCGCACGCTGATGGCGCTGGCGGAGGTGCAGGCGGCCGGGGGCGGCAAGGACCGCATCGGACTCAGCGTCTTCGCGGGCAACACCCCGGCCGAACGGCTCTACGCCGCGCTGGGGTACGAGACGACCGCGTACCACCTGTACAAAGAGCTGGTGTGAGGCTCAGCCGGCCCGGTGCTCACGCCTCCTCGGCCAGCAGCCGGTCCACGATCTCCACGATGCGCCGGCGCAGCCCCTCCTGGCTCTTGCCGCCGTCGAGGCGCTCGCCGCCGACGACGTACGTGGGGGTGCCGGTCACGCCGATCGCCTTGCCCTCGGCCTGGTCGGCGTCGACGACGAGGATGTGCCGGCCGTCGATCAGCGCGGTGTCGAACTCCTCGGCGTCCAGGCCGAGTTCGCGCGCCACCTCGACCAGGAGCGCCTCGCCCTTGCGGTCCAGCTCCTCGACCCGGCCGAGCACCGCCTCGACGTAGGGCCAGCCCTGTCCCTGTTCCAGCGCCTCCTCGGCGGCCTGCGCGGCGGCGAAGGCGTGCCGGTGCTTCTCCAGCGGGAAGTGCCGCAGCCGCAGCTCCAGCCGGTCCCCATAGCGGTCGCGCAGCGCGCTGAGGTCATCGAGGGCGCTGCGGCAGTCGGGGCACTGGAGTTCGCACCAGACGTCGAGGACGGGCGCGGTGGCGGATACGGGGGAGGAGTCGCTCATGGTCACCAGTCTCCCAGCCTCGGGGACCACGGCCCAAACGCATCCTCCGCCGGGCCCGCCTGTGGTCAGGGGTGGAGACGGGAGCGGGGTCCGTGCGGTCAGGGGTGGAGGTGCGTGCGCACCCTGAGGAGGAGCCGACCCGGAGATGTCCCCGAAGTGCGATCGGACCGTGGCCCCGGAGGCGCGAGGCGGTGCAGGATGGAAGGGACGAACCGACCCCGCCCGAGCCGGCTGCGCCTGGAGGACCGGATGATTGCCGAGACAGTCTGTTCCGCCGTCTCCGCGGCCGGCCTGGGTGTCGCGGCGGTCACGGCCTACCGCAAGCGCTTCCTCGTGGCCGTCCGCCTCGCCGCCTACGCGCTCGTGCCCGTCGGGCTGGTCATGACCGGCGTCGTCGGCTGGCTGGCCCGTACGGCCTTCAGTCCCATGGCCTGGGCGGGCTTCGTCGTCCTCGGTGTCGCCTGGCTCCTGTTCCTGACGACCCGCGCCGTGGAGCGCCGGGGCGGTGGACGCAAGGAACGCAGGGCGGCCGGGTCCACGCGGCGCGAGGCGGTCGCTCCCTCGTCCTCCGAGCCGGCACTCGGCCCCGGCTCCCGCCCCGGCACCCGGTCCGCGGGCAGTCCCCGCACCGCCCGCCCGGCGGACTCCGCGGACGACTTCAGCGACATCGAGGCCATCCTCAAGAAGCACGGCATATGAAGTGCGGCACGTGAAGCACGGCATGTGAAGCAGTGCGTATCACGGATACGGCGAACGGCATGTGCCGGACTGAAACGGCACAGTGGCCGGCCGGTGCGCACGACGATCACGAGAGACCACCCGGAGATCAACTTCGATCCCGGTGTCGCGGATATTGGCGAACTCCCGGACATCACGGGCGTGTTGATCGCGAAGCGGTGGTGGGCTGCGTCATCATCGCCGCGAGATGCTGGACAGAACCCAGAGCGGCACCGGCGTTCCTCCCGAGGAGCGCCGGGGTTGTCTCTTCGCGCTTTCCCAGCCACCGCTGATGATCTTTCTTGCGGTGATCGGCTGTCTGCTGCTCATGGCATCACTGCACGACCTGCTGCTGCTCTGAGCCGTATACGGAGCCCCTGGCGTCACCCGCCGAGGGCTCCGTCAGCCCCGCCAAGGGACGCGTCGAGGGGGTCTCCCCCGGCCATGTTCGCGGTCACGGAGAGTAGCGGAATTTGGGGTTCCGTCCGCCCCTCCCGGGACGGCCACGGCGGTGCGGGGGCCGTTTCCAGCCGATGTGCACCGGTCGGCCGGCCCCGCGGCCGAGGCGGCTCAGCCCGCCGCTTCCTTGCGGCGCGCACGGTAGGCGGCCACATGCAGACGGTTTCCGCAGGTGCGGCTGTCGCAGTAGCGGCGGGAGCGGTTGCGGGAGAGATCGACGAACGCGCGCCGGCAGTCGGGGGCCTCGCAGTGGCGCAGTCGCTCCTGCTCCCCGGCCACCACGAAGAACGCCAGCGCCATCCCGCAGTCCGCGGCGATGTGGTCGGCGACGGAGGCGCCGGGCGCGAAGTAGTGCACATGCCAGTCGTAGCCGTCGTGATCCGTCAGCTGGGGTGTGGTGCCGGCGGCCGCCACCAGTTCGTTGATCAGTCCGGCCGCGGTACGGGAGTCGGGCGCGGAGAAGATCGTGGCGAGCCGCCCGCGAATCCTGCGCACCGCTGCGAGATCGAACTCCGACAGCACGCCGACATCGCTCAGGGCGTGCTCCCGGGCGAAACGGTCGAGGGCCCCGACATCGGGAAGCCCGTCCCTCTCGTCGCCGTCGGGTGTGGTGTTCACCAGATCCACCACGAGCTCGAGCGCGCACCGGGTGTCATGGGTGATCAGCACGTGTCGCTCCCTGGCCTGGGGGTCGGGCGGACGCCCGCCGATGCTGGCCGAGCCTAGCGGCTCCCGGTCGCTGCGGGGGCCGCTAGGCACCAAGCCGTGGCATCGGTTGACTCCCGTGGCGTTCGAGGAGACCGCCCGTGCCACCTCACGGAGTCGCACCGTCACCTTGTGCGCATACGCCCGGGCGCCGTCTCCGCGAGGGCTCGCGGTGACGGCGCCCGGGTGTGCCGTATGCGGTTGTCCCGGCCCGAGCCGTCTCCCCGAGTGGACGGCGCCGGGCGGCTACGGGTCGTGCGCTAGCTCTCGGCCAGGATGTGGGAAAGCTCCGTGTCAAGGTCGAAATGACGGTGTTCCGTGCCTGGCGGCACGGCCGCGTCCGTCCGCTTCAGAAACGACTCCAGGGCCCGCGCCGGGGCCTCGAGCAGGGCCTCGCCCTCCGGGGAGCTCAGGGCGATGCAGACGACGCCCTGACCGTGGCTGCGGGACGGCCAGACGCGGACGTCGCCGGTTCCTGTGGGCCGGTGCAGGCCCTCCGCGAGGAGGTCGCGGGCGAACACCCACTCGACGGTCTCCTCGGCTCCGGTGTGGAAGGTGGCGTGCACGGCGTAGGGATCGGCCGTGTCATACCGCAGTCCTGCGGGTACAGGCAGTGAGGACTCGCTCGACACAACGAGGCGCAGGTGCAGCTCGCAGCTGACCGTGGTGTTCATAAGCGCCAGGGCCTTTCGCTCAGTGTGCGCTCGGGGATTCGCACGTCGGCGAAATCGACATGCCACCTACGGTGCCGTTGTAAACCCCTCTGAGTGTTTTGCCTGTCTTTACGTAGCTCATCCGGCCGAGACATCGTTCGGGCGATACGCCCATTCCGGTGACTGGTTTCTCTCCGGTAGGGTTTGGCTGCATGAATACGCGGAGTGACGAGCGGGGCGAAGCCGCCGTGTCCGAGAAGGAACCGAAGTCCGCGCCGGCTCTCGGTTCCCGGGCGCCGGAATTCATCAGAGCGCGGCGGGCCCTGCATCTCAGCTGGCGGGTCGGCGTTTTCGTGGTCGGCCTCGCGGTCGTCGGCGCGGGCGTGATCATGCTCCCGCTGCCCGGCCCGGGCTGGCTGGTGATCTTCGCGGGCATGGCGCTCTGGGCGACCGAGTTCGTCTGGGCCCAGCTGGTGCTCCGCTGGACGAAGCGGAAGGTCACCGAGGCGGCCCAGCGGGCGCTCGACCCCAGGGTCCGCCGCCGGAACATCGTCCTGACGTCGGTGGGTGCGGTGATCGCCGCGGCCCTGGCCGGGGTCTACGTGTGGAAGTTCGGCCTCGCGATGCCGTGGAGGATCGCGGAGTGATCCCGGCCATGGTCGGAGCCACCCCTGACATGGGGTAATGTTCTTCCTGCGCCCGGGCGATTAGCTCAGCGGGAGAGCGCTTCGTTCACACCGAAGAGGTCACTGGTTCGATCCCAGTATCGCCCACATCACCGAGGGTGGCGGTTGCACGCGGACAACGCGGGCACCCGCCACCCTCGTCGTGTGTACGGGCTCGCCGCTCCTGCGGATCCCTGGCGGCGCCCGCGAACACCCAAAGCGGCCAACCGGTCCATCGGGCTTTTCGAAAAGAAGCACCCCACGATCGGGACGAAGGCGAACTTCCCGCATTACACGGCCTTTTGGGAGAACTCCCGGATGTGGTCGGCCAACGGCTACACAAACATATTCCAGAACTCTCCTGTGGCTGCCGGGAATTCCGGTCCGGGTGTGTCCGGGAGGGAGTCGGCAGGCCGAGCACTGCGGCCGCCCGGGGAGCGCCGCCGCACGGGCGGCGGCGCTCGCACCGCGAGTGTGGTCCGCTTCCCGTCGTAGGGCATGAGTACGCGTACTCAGAAACCGGCGGCGGCCCGGGGCAGACTCTGTTCATGAGCCTGACCCATTACCGCTTCCGCAGCCTGTGGGCGCTGCCCGCGCCGCCCGCAGCCGTGTTCGCGGTTCTCGAGCGCGCCGAGGAATACCCGAGGTGGTGGCGCCAGGTTCGGGAGGTGATCCGGCTCGACGACACCACCGCCGTCGTCCGGGTCCGCTCGCTGCTGCCGTACGACGTCACCTTCACGGCGCGTGAGGTGCGGCGTGACCCGGCGGCCGGGGTCCTGGAGGCAGTGCTGTCCGGCGACCTCGAGGGCTGGGCGCGCTGGACGCTCACCGCGGCCGCCTCCGGCACCCTCGCCCGCTACGACCAGGAGGTCGAGGCGACCAAGCCGCTGCTCAGGCGATTCGCCGTGGTGGGGCGGCCGGTCTTCCGCGCGAACCACCGGCTCATGATGCGCGCGGGACGGCGGGGACTGCGTGAGCACCTCGAAGCGGTTTGAAGGAACCCCGCCCGGACCTGTATTGTTCACTGCGTTCCCGGGCGATTAGCTCAGTGGGAGAGCGCTTCGTTCACACCGAAGAGGCCACTGGTTCGAACCCAGTATCGCCCACCCGGAGAAGGCCGGTCCGTCGCAGACGGACCGGTTCTCTTGTGTGCCGGGGTAGGGACTCCACCCCCGCGTGCCCAGGTCAGGCGGCCGCGGGCAGCTCCGGGCGCACAGGCCACGACTGGTCCACCACCTCCTCCGTACCGCTGCGCGCGAACCACGCCTGGAGCCCCCGCGCCTGCGCCGCGTGCCACCCCGTCTGCAAGGTGTGCAGCTCTACCGGCGTCAGCCTCTCCAGACGGGCCGCGTAGCGGCGGCCCAGTGCCCGTACGACCTCCAGCGCGGCCAACGCGTCCGCCGCCGCGTCGTGCGCCCCCTCCAGGACGACCCCGTAGTGCGTGCACAGATCGGTGAGGGTGCGGCGGCCCTTGCGATAGCGGTCCAGGTGCTTGTCCAGGACCCGCGGGTCGAGCACGCACAGCGGCTGCGACCCGAACCAGCGGTCGAGCGTGGAGGCCCGATGGCGGCGCAACTCCCGGTCCAGGAGCGTGAGATCGAACGGCGCGTTCATCACCACCAGCGGCCGTGCCAGCGCGGCCTGTTCGCCCAGTTCCCTGGCTATCTCCTCCATCACCGGCGACGGCCAGCGGCCGTTGTGCTGCAGATGTTCCTCCGTCAGCCCGTGCACCGCCGTCGCCTCCGCGGGCACCGGCACGCCCGGGTTCACCAGCCACCGGCTCACCCTCGGCCGGGTGCCCGGTGCGTCCTGGACGACGACGGCGGCCGACACGATCCGGTCGGTCTCGACGTCCACGCCCGTTGTCTCCGTGTCGAACGCGGCCAGGGGGCCCTCGTACCAGCACGTCATAAGAACCCAACTCCTTGTTCACCTTCGGCAGCTGACGCACCGTCTTCTGCCCGTTTGGTGATACCCGGGCTGTTTGCGCCGTACGCCGGAAGGACACAACACGGGTACGGGTCTTTGCAGTTCAGGAGCCCGTCACGGGGACCGGTCCGACGGGGAGGGCTGTTGGCCATGGCGATAGCGCAGCCCGAGCGGGGCGGGCTGCTGCCCGAACGCACGGGCCCCCTTCGCGGCACACTCGCCACCACCGCCTGCATGGAGACACTTCAGGTGGGATATCTGCATGCGGTCGCCGCCGCGGCCGGCTGCTCGCTGTCCCAGCCCTTTCCGGACAACGGCATCGACTGGCACGTCAGCCACAGCGCCCCCGGCCACACCGTCGACGACGAGGTCACCATCAAGGTGCAGCTCAAGTGCACCTACCAGATCCCACCGAACCCCCCGGGCCGCTTCTTCTCCTTCACGCTCGACAACGAGCACCTGGCGAAGCTCGCCCGCACCCCCGTGTCCGTGCACAAGATCCTCGTCGTGATGATCGTGCCCCGGTCCCAGGAGCAGTGGCTGCGGGCCGGCCACGACCGCCTCGACCTGCGGCACTGCTGCTACTGGATCAACCTCGCCGGGCGCGCGATCACAGGCCGGCACCGCACCACCGTGCGCATCCCCACCTCGCGCATCTTCGACGACCGCGCCCTGTGCGAGATCATGACCCGGGTCGGAACGGGAGGCAGACCGTGACCCACCGTCCCCTGGACGAGCCCGCCCGCGCCGTCCGGCCGCACCCGGCGGAGCCGCTGTGGAACCAGCCGCCCGCACCCGACCAGGTCGACCCCGCCGTGCTCAGCGCCCTCCTGCACCGGCACGGCTGGCAGCGCCGCGGCGGAGCCCCCGGACGCTACGGCCGGTGGACCCCGCCGGGTCCGGGCAGCAGCGGTACGAGCCTGCTGGTACCGGAGAGCCGGGCCTTCCCCGACAGCGACGACCTGCTCGGGGAGGCCCTCCTCGCCCTCTCCCGCAGCGGCTCGCCCTCCGCCCGTGACGTCCTGGTCGGGCTGTCCATGCCCAGCGACGAGATCCACTGGTGGCGGGACGTGCCCACAGGGCCCCTGGGCACCGCGCCCTGGACCGTGGAGGACGAGCTGCGCTCCGCCGCCCGCCGCATGCTGCTGGCCGGAGCGCTCGCCACCCGCGCGCGGGCGGGCTACTACGGCGCCCGGCACCGCAGGCCCGCCGCCGAGTCCCTGGACAACGTGCTGGTCGGCGCCGCCCCCGGCGGCCGCCGGCTCACCGCCTTCGTGCCCGTCGCCACCGGCCGGCCCTTCGTCGTACGTCTGCACCAGGCGCTGTACGCGGCCCGCGAGGCCGTCGACTACCAGCGCGCCACCGGGGGCATGGAGGCCTTCGACGCCGCGGTCGAGGCGGGAGTGAGCCATGAGCTGACCGAGGCGCTGGTCGCCCTCGTGCGCGGCTGTGAGGGCGCCCGCATCGCCGTCGAGTGGGCACCCGCCGCCGGTGTGCCCGAGGGCGGTGCCACGCCCGCCGAGCCGGTCGAGTTCTCACCGGGCGACCTGCCCGTCCTGCGCGAGGCCGGGGCCCGCTATCTGCGCGAGGAGCCGTCCGTCCCGGTGCGGATCACCGGAGCCGTGGTACGCCTGCGCCGGTCCGGACCGCGCGGCGAGGGCACGGTACGGCTCCGGGTCATCGCCGGGGCCGAGGTGCCGCACGTACGGATGACCCTGGACGAGGAGGCGTACCGGACGGCGGGCCACGCCCATCTCGTCGGACTGCCGGTGCGGGTGCAGGGGCGGCTGGAGAGCCGCGGCGGCTTCCGGCGCCTGGTCGACGCGTCCGAGGTGGCACCGGTGCAGGTCGACGAGGCCGAGCGGGACCGGCTGATGAAGTCGCTCCAGGAGAACGCGAAGGACGCGGACTTCTTCGGCGAGCCGTGCGACGGCGGCTGAGGGACGCGCCACAGGGACCGGGGGACTGACGACAACCGTTTCGCGGAGGGCGGGTGCGGGTCGGTACGATCCCAGTCATGCGCGCGCTCCAGGTATGGCGCCGCATCCCCAGCAGTCAGGAGAGACCGGTGTCAGACGTCCGTGTGATCATCCAACGCGATTCCGAGCGGGAAGAGCGCGTGGTGACGACGGGCACTACGGCCGCCGACCTCTTCGCCGGCGAGCGCTCGATCATCGCCGCGCGGGTGGCCGGCGAACTGAAGGACCTCGCGTACGAAGTGAAGGACGGCGAGACCGTCGAGGGCGTCGAGATCTCCTCCGAGGACGGTCTGGGCATCCTGCGCCACTCCACCGCGCACGTCATGGCACAGGCCGTGCAGGAGATCTTCCCCGAGGCCAAGCTGGGCATCGGCCCGCCGGTCAGGGACGGCTTCTACTACGACTTCGACGTCGCGAGGCCGTTCACGCCGGAGGATCTCAAGGCCATCGAGAAGAAGATGCAGGAGATCCAGAAGCGCGGCCAGCGCTTCTCCCGCCGTGTCGTCACCGACGAGGCCGCCCGCGAGGAGCTGGCCGACGAGCCGTACAAGCTGGAGCTGATCGGCCTGAAGGGATCGGCGTCCAGCGAGGACGGCGCGGACGTCGAGGTCGGCGCCGGCGAGCTGACGATCTACGACAACCTGGACGCCAAGACCGGCGAGCTGTGCTGGAAGGACCTCTGCCGCGGTCCCCACCTGCCGTCCACCCGGCTCATCCCGGCGTTCAAGCTCATGCGCAACGCGGCCGCCTACTGGCGCGGCAGCGAGAAGAACCCGATGCTCCAGCGCATCTACGGCACCGCCTGGCCGTCCAAGGACGAGCTGAAGGCGCACCTGGACTTCCTCGCCGAGGCCGAGAAGCGCGACCACCGCAAGCTGGGCACCGAGCTCGACCTGTTCTCCGTCCCCGAGCAGATCGGCTCCGGCCTCGCGGTCTTCCACCCCAAGGGCGGCATCGTCCGCCGTGTGATGGAGGACTACTCGCGGCGCCGCCACGAGGAAGAGGGCTACGAGTTCGTCTACACCCCGCACGCGACGAAGGGGAAGCTCTTCGAGACCTCGGGCCACCTGGACTGGTACGCCGACGGCATGTACCCGCCCATGCAGCTCGACGAGGGCGTGGACTACTACCTCAAGCCCATGAACTGCCCGATGCACAACCTGATCTTCGACGCGCGCGGCCGCTCCTACCGCGAACTGCCGCTGCGCTTTTTCGAGTTCGGCACCGTGTACCGGTACGAGAAGTCGGGCGTCGTGCACGGCCTGACCCGCGCCCGCGGCTTCACCCAGGACGACGCGCACATCTACTGCACGCGCGAGCAGATGGCCGACGAGCTCGACAAGACGCTCACCTTCGTGCTGAACCTGCTGCGCGACTACGGCCTGACCGACTTCTACCTGGAGCTGTCCACCAAGGACCCGGAGAAGTACGTCGGCTCCGACGAGGCCTGGGAAGAGGCCACAAAGACCCTGAGCCAGGTCGCCGAGAAGCAGGGCCTGCCGCTGGTCCCGGACCCGGGAGGCGCCGCCTTCTACGGCCCGAAGATCTCCGTCCAGGCCAAGGACGCCATCGGCCGCACCTGGCAGATGTCGACGGTCCAGCTGGACTTCAACCTGCCGGAGCGCTTCGACCTGGAGTACACGGCCGCGGACGGCTCCAAGCAGCGCCCCGTCATGATCCACCGCGCCCTCTTCGGCTCCATCGAGCGGTTCTTCGCGGTGCTCCTCGAGCACTACGCCGGCGCCTTCCCGGCCTGGCTGGCCCCGGTGCAGGCCATCGGCATCCCGATCGGTGACGCGCACGTCGAGTATCTGGAGAAGTTCGCCGAGGCCGCCCGGAAGAAGGGCCTGCGCGTCGAGGTCGACTCCTCCTCGGACCGCATGCAGAAGAAGATCCGCAACGCCCAGAAGCAGAAGGTGCCCTTCATGGTCATCGTGGGCGACGAGGACATGTCGAACGGCTCGGTGTCGTTCCGCTACCGGGACGGCTCACAGGAGAACGCCATCCCGTTCGACGAGGCCATCGCGAAGATCATGAAGGTCGTCGAGGAGCGGGCACAGGTCTGATCCGTATGTGACGGGAGGGCACCGGGGACCGGTTGCCCCGGGGCCCTCCCATCACGCGGAGCACGACCGAAGCCATATGCTGCACAGCATGACGAGTGAGCCGGAGCAGCAGATCGGAGTGGGGACGCGGGACGCGTTCCAGCGCCTGTGGACGCCCCACCGGATGGCCTACATCCAGGGCGAGAACAAGCCGACCGGCCCGGGGGCCGACGACGGCTGCCCGTTCTGCACCATTCCGGCCAAGTCCGACGAGGACGGGCTGATCGTCAAGCGCGGCGAGCAGGTGTACGCGGTACTCAACCTGTACCCGTACAACGGCGGCCATCTGATGGTCGTGCCCTACCGCCACGTCGCCGACTACACGGACCTGACGGAGCCGGAGACCGCGGAGCTGGCCGGGCTGACCAAGCAGGCGATGACCGCCCTGCGCCGGGCCTCCGGGGCCCACGGCTTCAACATCGGCATGAACCAGGGCACGGCCGCCGGCGCGGGCATCGCCGCCCACCTGCACCAGCACGTCGTGCCGCGCTGGGGCGGCGACACCAACTTCATGCCGGTGATCGGTCACACGAAGGTGCTGCCCCAGCTGCTGGCCGACACCCGCACAATGCTCGCGCAGGCCTGGCCGACGGCGTGAGGGCCGGGGGCCCGGCCGCCGCAGACGCTACGCGTCGTAGACGTCCGCCTTCCGCGGCGTCGGATCCTGCACCTGCGTGCTGAGGAACGCCGAGCGCGTCCCGAACTTCTCCGTGTCCACGCCGTTCTCCTCCAGCACCCGGATCGCCGCCGCGTGCACCACCCGCAGCACCGGCGTCGCCGCCCGCAGCGCGTCGTCCGCCATGAAGCGGTGCCGCCACGGCTGGTCCGCCCAGGCGTGACGCAGACCGAACGGCTCGGGCAGGGTCAGCGAGCCGCCGAGCCAGTTCAGCAGCGGCGGATACCAGCTGAGCGGGGCGCGGACCGCCAGCCGCACCACCTCGTCCGTGTCGACCAGCGGGAGCTTCACCTCGCGGGTCTCCCAGAACCTGACCTGCTTCTGCACCTTCTTGGTCGGTGCCGCCGGCTTGGTCGTGAACAGCGCGTTCACCGGCCCCAGGGCGTGCCCGGTGACCTCGATGCGCAGCGTCTCGTGCAGCACGGTCACCGTGATCAGCATGGTGAGGATCAGCTGGCCGTCCCACAGGGTCCACTGGACCCCGAGATAGTGCCGCTCACCTCCGCCGAACTGCTGCTTGTTGCAGATCTCCTGTATCGCGTGCTGCTTGAACTGGTACGCGTCCACGTCCGTGTTCTCGGGGCGGGACACCTCCGCGGCCTTCTCCCCGATCGGGCTGACGATCCAGTGCCTGATCGACGGGGTCGGGAAGCCGCCGGTGTTGAGCGGGCCGCGCTCCAGCATGCGCAGCTGGTCGTGGATGACCTTGATCACGTCCCAGCTGCGGAACGGGTGGATCTCCTTGTCCGGGTCGGCCGGCACCAGGTCCTCGGCGAGCTGCCAGCTGCCCCAGCGCGTGCCCATGCCGAGGATGCCCTTGGGACCGGCGTAGAAGACGGCGTTGGACTGCTGTTCGGCGCTCAGCCGGGCGAGGGCCTGGCGCAGCCGCTCGGCGGAGTTCTCCCCGGGGCTGCCGGGCACCGCCTCGGGGATCTTGGCGCCGAGTCCGCCGCCGGCGAGCAGGCTGTCCCAGCGCTCGCGCAGGTCCTTCGCCGTCCGCTCGCAGATCTGCTTCGCCCAGTACCAGCCGATCACGGGCAGGATGATCGCCGCGCGCCCGTACCACCCCCAGAAGCCCGTGAACGGCATCCGGATCACGAAGATCACGGCGAGGACGCCCACCGCCGCCAGCAGCACGGTGCCGAGGGCGGATCCGCGCTTGGCGTCCCGCTTGACGATGCCGGCGCGGATCGTGAAGACCAGCAGCCACACCAGCAGCCCGGGCAGGAACAGCACCCCGCACAGCACGGTCACGGCCGACAGCCAGTTGTCGCGCTCCCGCCGGATGCGGTGGGCGGCCAGGCAGTGCTCGACGACCACCTGCGGCTCGGTGCCGAAGGACTGGATGAGCGGCTTGCGTTCGGCACCCAGCATGCGGTCGCGCACGGCGAGCGAGAAGGCCTCGCCGAGGTTCGGCCGGAAGAGCTTCGCCCAGGGGCGGGGAGGGCTGACGGTCGACTGATGCCATTCGTTGTCGGCGTCGAGGATCGTCTCGACCTTCGCGTCCCGGTAGGCCGCCGAGGCCAGGGCGTAGGTCGCCGCCGTCTGGCCCGCGGAGCCCGAGAGGGGCACCTGTGCCCCGGGACTGAAATCGAATACGTCCGTCACTGCCCGCCCCCTTGCCGCCGAACCCGCTCCTGCGGCCTTCCCGACTTCCCTGCCCCGCACACCTGTTGAACAGGTCATCATGGTGATCGCGTGTCAACTTGATCAGGTCATCAGCGTATCCGGCGCCGCCGACATTCGTCGGCGGACGGCCAGAAGCCGCCCGCCGGGGGGAGCGCAGACGACGGGCCCGCCTACGCGTTCTGCTGCGCCTGTTCGCGGATCTTCTGCGCGACCTGCGGCGGCATGGGCTCGTGCCGCGCGTAGGAGCGGCTGAACCGGGCCGTGCCGTGCGAGAGGGAGCGGAGGTCGACCGCGTACCGGCCGATCTCGATCTCCGGCACCTCGGCCCGCACCAGAGTCCGGCCGGCGCTCGTCTGTTCGGTTCCGAGGACCCGGCCGCGGCGCGTGGACAGGTCGCTCATCACGGCGCCGACGTAGTCGTCGCCGACCAGCACCGAGACCTCGGCGACCGGCTCCAGGAGGTGGATCGTCGCGTCGGCCGCCGCCTCGCGCAGGGCGAGCGCGCCCGCCGTCTGGAAGGCGGCGTCCGAGGAGTCCACGGAGTGCGCCTTGCCGTCGAGCAGCGTGATCCGGACGTCCACCAGAGGGTTGCCGGTGGCCACGCCCTTGGCGGCCTGGGCGCGAACGCCCTTCTCGACGGACGGGATGAACTGCCGGGGCACGGCCCCGCCCACCACCTTGTCGACGAACTCGATGCCGGAGCCGCCGGGCAGCGGTTCGACCTCGATCTCGCAGATCGCGTACTGACCGTGTCCGCCGGACTGCTTGACGTGCCGCCCGCGCCCGCCGGACCTGCCCGCGAACGTCTCCCAGAGGGAGACCATGTGCGGCACCACGTCGACCTGGACCCCGTAGCGGCTGCGCAGCCGCTCCAGCGCGACGTCCGCGTGCGCCTCGCCCAGGCACCACAGCACCACCTGGTGGGTGTCCTGGTTCTGTTCGAGCCGCATGGTCGGATCCTCGGCGACCAGCCGGGAGAGCCCCAGGCTGAGCTTGTCCTCGTCCGCCTTGCTGTGCGCCTGGATGGCGAGCGGCAGCAGCGGGTCCGGCATCTCCCAGGGCGCCATGAGCAGCGGGTCGTCCTTGGCCGAGAGCGTGTCCCCGGTCTCCGCGCGGTTCAGTTTTGCCACGCACGCCAGGTCGCCCGCGATGCACTGCGTCAGCGGGCGCTGCTGTTTGCCGAACGGCACGGACAGGGCGCCGACCCGTTCGTCGACGTCGTGGTCCTCGTGCCCGCGGTCGGACAGCCCGTGTCCGGAGACGTGGACCGTGTCGTCGGGGCGCAGGGTGCCCGAGAAGACGCGAACCAGCGAGATACGGCCCACATACGGGTCGGAGGACGTCTTGACGACCTCCGCCACCAGGGGCCCCGACGGGTCGCAGAGCGCGAGCTCACGGGGCTTGCCGTCCGGGGTGGTGACCGCGGCCGCCTCCCGCTCCAGCGGGGTCGGGAAGCCGCCCGTGATCAGCTCCAGCAGCTCGACGGTGCCGATTCCCTGGCGGGCGCCCTCGGCGGCGGGCGCCGCGGCCAGCACCGGGAAGAAGACCCCGCGCGCCACCGCGCGCTCCAGGTCCTGCACCAGGGTGCCGAGGTCGACGTCCTCGCCGCCCACGTAGCGGTCCATCAGGGTCTCGTCCTCGCTCTCCGAGATGATCCCCTCGATGAGCCGGTTGCGGGCGTCCTCGATCATCGGCAGCTGCTCGGGCCCCGGTTCGGACTCCTTGCGCTCGCCGGAGGAGTAGTCGAACAGCTTCTGCGACAGCAGCCCGACCAGCCCGGTCACGGGCGCGTGCCCGTCGGGGCCCTGGGAGCCGTGCAGCGGCAGGTACAGGGGCAGTACGGCGTCGGGGTCGTCCGCGCCGAACTCCTGCGCGCACACCCGGGTCATCTCCTCGAAGTCGGCCCGGGCGGCCTCCAGGTGCGTGATCACGAGGGCGCGCGGCATGCCGACCGCCGCGCACTCGTCCCAGACCATGCGGGTGGAACCGTCCACCCCGTCCGCGGCCGAGACGACGAAGAGGGCCGCGTCCGCCGCGCGCAGACCGGCCCGCAGCTCCCCGACGAAGTCGGCGTATCCGGGGGTGTCCAGCAGGTTGACCTTGATCCCGTCCCATTCGACGGGGACCAGCGAGAGCTGCACCGAACGCTGCTGCCGGTGCTCGATCTCGTCGTAGTCCGAGACGGTGCCGCCGTCCTCCACGCGGCCCGCCCGGTTCACCGCTCCCGCGGTCAGCGCGAGAGCCTCCACCAGAGTCGTCTTGCCCGATCCGCTGTGGCCGACCAGCACCACATTCCGTACGGACGCGGGGTGGTCGGCCGCTGTAGCCCTGCCGGCGGCTCCGGGGTGTGCGTTCGCCTTGTCGCCCATGGCCTTGCCTCCCGTGCGCGGTGAGGTCATTGTGGGCGCGGACGTGCGGACCCGCGTGCGGTAGGCGGCTCCGGTGACGCCCGCAGTGTCTTCGAGCTTTGCACTCCCGTCACGGTGCGTCCATACGAAGGACGTGATCCCGCCTCCCGGCCGTGATCCACCGGATGTGATCCCGACGCCCGGGCACGCCGCGCCCGCCGCGATCGCCGGGTGAACCCGGCACCACCGGAACATGACACGGGGGTACGGGTGCCCGGCCGTCACGCGCACACACGCGTGGCTACGATGGGCCAGCCGGTGGTCAGCAGGGGCCACGCGGCTCACCGACCGTCGGGAAGGCCATGCTGAACAAGTACGCGCGTGCATTCTTCACGCGTGTCCTCACACCGTTCGCCGCGTTTCTGATCCGCAGGGGCGTCAGCCCCGACACGGTGACGCTCATCGGCACCGCCGGGGTCATCGCGGGCGCGCTGGTCTTCTACCCCAGGGGCGAGTTCTTCTGGGGCACGGTCGTCATCACCCTGTTCGTGTTCTCGGACCTCGTCGACGGCAACATGGCCCGCCAGCTCGGCCGCTCCAGCCGCTGGGGCGCCTTCCTGGACTCCACCCTGGACCGGGTCGCCGACGGTGCGATCTTCGGCGGCTTCGCCCTGTGGTACGCGGGCAACGGCGACGACAACGTCCTGTGCGCGGTCTCGATCTTCTGCCTGGCCAGCGGCCAGGTCGTGTCCTACACCAAGGCCCGTGGGGAGTCGATCGGTCTGCCCGTCGCCGTGAACGGGCTCGTCGAGCGGGCCGAGCGGCTGGTGATCTCGCTGGTCGCGGCCGGCTTCGCCGGTCTGCACAAGTTCGGTGTGCCCGGCATCCAGGTGCTGCTGCCGATCGCCCTGTGGGTCGTCGCCGTCGGCAGCCTGGTCACGCTGATCCAGCGCGTGGTCACGGTCCGCCGGGAATCCGCCGAGGCGGACGCGGTGGCGGCCGGCGACCAGGGCGAGAACGCCCCGCACGGAAGCGAGAAGGCACAGTGAGGGGCGGTCGAAAGGACGGGGCGGCGACGTGAGCGGCATCCGGGAGCGGCTCACCGACGGGCTCTACGGACTCGGCTGGGGCACGGTCAGGACCCTGCCCGAGCCCGTCGCCACGCGGCTGGGCCGGACCATCGCCGACCTGGCGTGGAAACAGCGCGGCAAGGGCGTGCAACGGCTCGAGAGCAACTACGCGCGCGTGGTGCCCGGCGCCGGCCCCGAGCGGCTCGCCGAACTGTCCCGGGCGGGCATGCGCTCGTATCTGCGCTACTGGATGGAGTCCTTCCGTCTCCCGGCCTGGAGCGAGGAGCGCATCAAGGACGGCTTCGACCCCAAGGATCTGCACTTCCTCACCGACGGACTGGCCGCGGGCAAGGGCGTCGTCCTCGCGCTTCCCCATCTGGCCAACTGGGACCTGGCCGGCGCCTGGGTCACCACCAAGCTGCGGACGCCGTTCACGACGGTCGCCGAGCGGCTCAAGCCCGAGACGCTCTACGACCGCTTCGTCGCCTACCGTGAGGGCCTCGGCATGGAGGTGCTGCCGCACAGCGGCGGCTCCGCCTTCGGCACCCTGGCCCGGCGACTGCGCGACGGGGGGCTGGTCTGCCTGGTCGCCGACCGCGACCTGTCGGCCTCCGGCGTCGAGGTCACCTTCTTCGGGGAGACGGCCCGGATGCCTGCGGGACCCGCGCTGCTCGCCCAGCAGACCGGCGCGCTGCTGCTGCCGGTGACCCTCTGGTACGACGACTCGCCCGTCATGCGGGGGCGCGTGCATTCCCCGATCGAGGTACCCGAGTCAGGTACCCGGGCCGAGAAGACGTCTGTCATGACACAGGCGCTGGCCGACGCCTTCGCCACGGGGATCACCGAGCATCCGGAGGACTGGCACATGCTGCAGCGTCTGTGGCTCGCCGACCTGGATCCCGGCAAGGACCCTCAGAAGGGGACGCCGTGAGGATCGGCATCGTCTGCCCGTACTCCTGGGACGTGCCGGGCGGCGTCCAGTTCCACATCCGCGATCTGGCCGAGTACTTCATCCGCCTGGGGCACGAGGTCTCCGTCCTCGCCCCCGCGGACGACGACACTCCGCTGCCGCCGTACGTGGTATCCGCCGGCCGCGCGGTGCCGGTGCCGTACAACGGCTCGGTCGCCCGCCTGAACTTCGGCTTCATCAGCGCGGCCCGGGTGCGGCGCTGGCTGCACGACGGCGAGTTCGACGTGATCCACATCCACGAGCCGGCCTCGCCGTCGCTCGGCCTGCTGGCCTGCTGGGCGGCGCAGGGGCCGATCGTGGCGACCTTCCACACCTCCAACCCGCGGTCCCGGGCGATGATCGCCGCCTACTCGATCCTGCAGGCCGCCCTGGAGAAGATCAGCGCGCGCATCGCGGTGAGCGAGTACGCGCGGCGCACGCTCGTCGAACACCTCGGCGGCGACGCCGTGGTGATCCCGAACGGCGTGGACGTCGACTTCTTCGCGAAGGCCGAGCCCAAGGCCGAATGGCAGGGGGAGACGATCGGCTTCATAGGGCGCATCGACGAGCCCCGCAAGGGCCTGCCGGTCCTCATGAAGGCCCTGCCGAAGATCCTGGCCACCCGTCCGGAGACCCGACTGCTGGTCGCCGGACGGGGCGACGAGGAGGAGGCGGTGGAGACGCTCCCCGCCGAGCTGCGCCCGCGCGTGGAGTTCCTCGGCATGATCAGCGACGAGGACAAGGCACGCTTCCTGCGGAGCGTCGACCTGTACGTGGCGCCCAACACGGGGGGCGAGAGCTTCGGGATCATCCTGGTCGAGGCCATGTCGGCGGGCGCGCCCGTGCTCGCCTCCGGCCTGGACGCCTTCGCCCAGGTGCTCGACCGGGGGGCGGCCGGCGAGCTGTTCGCCAACGAGGACGCCGACGCGCTCGCCGACGCGGCTCTGCGACTGCTGGCGGACCCCGGGCGCCGCGCGGAACTGCGGGCCCGCGGCAGCGCCCACGTACGGCGCTTCGACTGGTCGACGGTCGGTGCGGACATCCTGTCGGTCTACGAGACGGTGACGGACGGCGCGGCGGCGGTGGCCACGGACGAACGAACGGGGCTGCGAGCCCGCCTCGGCCTGGCCCGGGACTGACGGCGACGGCCCGGTAGCCTTGCCGCCCGTGACCGCAACCCTCATCTGGATCCTCGTCGCCCTCGTCGCGATCGGCCTCTACCTGAGCTGGACCGCGGGCCGCCTCGACCGGCTGCACTCCCGTATCGACGCCGCGCGCGCCGCGCTCGACGCGCAGCTGCTGCGCAGGGCCTCCGTCACGCAGGAGCTGGCGACCTCGGGGGTGCTCGATCCGGCCGCGTCGATCGTTCTGTACGAGGCCGCCCACGCGGCCCGGCAGGCGGAGGAGGAGCAGCGGGAGGTCGCCGAGAGCGAGCTGAGCCAGGCGCTGCGGGCCGTCTTCGGCGAGATGCAGCAGCTGGAGGCGGTACGGGAGGCACCCGGTGGCGAGACGGCGGCCCGGGAGCTGACCGAGGCCGTGCGCCGGGTGCCGATGGCCCGGAGGTTCCACAACGACGCCGTGCGCGCCGCCCGGGCGCTGCGCCGCCACCGCAAGGTGCGCTGGCTCCGGCTGGCCGGCCACGCCCCGTTCCCGATGGCCTTCGAGATGGACGACGAGCCTCCGGCGGCGCTGACGGACCGGTCGGCGGTGTGACGGACGGGGAGCTGCGGGCCCCTCCGTGCCCCAAAACGATCCACCGCGTCCCCATTGGCCCTTGCCGTGGCCTGTTCGCCCCGCGTTCACTCGGTGCAGCAGAAATCACCCCTTTTCCGAGTGAGGTCGAACCCGTGTCCAGCGCGCTCTCCACCCCCCAGACCCCCGAGACCGGCACCGCCCGCGTCAAGCGAGGCATGGCCGAGCAGCTCAAGGGCGGCGTGATCATGGACGTCGTCACGCCGGAGCAGGCGAAGATCGCCGAGGACGCGGGGGCCGTCGCCGTCATGGCCCTCGAGCGGGTCCCGGCCGACATCCGCAAGGACGGCGGCGTCGCCCGCATGTCCGACCCCGACATGATCGAGGGCATCATCGACGCCGTGTCCATCCCGGTCATGGCCAAGTCCCGGATCGGCCACTTCGTCGAGGCGCAGGTGCTCCAGTCCCTGGGCGTCGACTACATCGACGAGTCCGAGGTCCTCACCCCGGCCGACGAGGTCAACCACTCCGACAAGTGGGCCTTCACCACGCCGTTCGTCTGTGGCGCCACCAACCTGGGCGAGGCCCTGCGCCGTATCGCCGAGGGCGCCGCGATGATCCGCTCCAAGGGCGAGGCCGGTACCGGCAACGTCGTGGAGGCGGTCCGCCACCTGCGCCAGATCAAGAACGAGATCGCCCGCCTGCGTGGCTTCGACAACCACGAGCTGTACGCCGCCGCCAAGGAGCTTCGCGCCCCGTACGAGCTGGTCAAGGAGGTCGCCGAGCTGGGCAAGCTCCCGGTCGTGCTGTTCTCCGCCGGCGGTGTCGCCACCCCCGCCGACGCGGCGCTGATGCGCCAGCTCGGCGCCGAGGGCGTGTTCGTCGGATCCGGCATCTTCAAGTCCGGCGACCCGGCCAAGCGCGCCGCCGCCATCGTGAAGGCCACCACCTTCTACGACGACCCGAAGATCATCGCCGACGCGTCCCGCAACCTCGGCGAGGCCATGGTCGGCATCAACTGCGACACCCTCCCCGAGACCGAGCGCTACGCGAACCGCGGCTGGTAAGGCACCGGTACACATGAACACCCCCGTCATTGGCGTCCTGGCCCTTCAGGGCGACGTACGGGAGCACCTCATCGCCCTGGCCGCGGCCGACGCTGTGGCCAGGCCGGTGCGGCGCCCCGAAGAGCTCGCCGAGGTCGACGGCCTCGTCATCCCCGGCGGCGAGTCCACCACCATCTCCAAGCTGGCCAACCTCTTCGGAGTGATGGAACCCCTGCGCGCACGCGTACACGCCGGTATGCCCGTCTACGGCACCTGCGCCGGCATGATCATGCTCGCCGACAAGATCCTCGACCCGCGCTCGGGTCAGGAGACCATCGGCGGCATCGACATGATCGTGCGCCGCAACGCCTTCGGCCGGCAGAACGAGTCGTTCGAGGCGGCGGTCGACGTGCAGGGCGTCACGGGCGATCCTGTGGAGGGCGTCTTCATCCGCGCCCCTTGGGTCGAGTCCGTGGGCGCCGGGGCCGAGGTGCTCGCCGAGCACGACGGCCATATCGTCGCGGTCCGCCAGGGCAACGCGCTCGCCACGTCGTTCCACCCGGAACTGACCGGCGACCACCGCGTGCACTCCCTGTTCGTGGACATGGTGCGCGCCGACCGGATACCGGAGTCCTTGTAGGATCTGTGGGGGTCCCCCGGCCGTTCACCCATGGGGGAGTTCGTACAGGACGGGTTACGCGAAGGAGACAGGCAGATGTCCGGCCACTCTAAATGGGCCACGACGAAGCACAAGAAGGCCGTGATCGACGCCAAGCGCGGCAAGCTCTTCGCGAAGCTGATCAAGAACATCGAGGTCGCGGCCCGCACGGGCGGTGCCGACCCCGACGGCAACCCGACGCTGTACGACGCCATCCAGAAGGCGAAGAAGCAGTCGGTCCCGAACAAGAACATCGACTCGGCGGTCAAGCGTGGCGCGGGCCTGGAGGCCGGCGGCGCCGACTACGAGACGATCATGTACGAGGGCTACGGTCCCAACGGTGTCGCGGTGCTCATCGAGTGCCTCACCGACAACCGCAACCGCGCCGCCTCGGACGTCCGTGTCGCCATGACCCGCAACGGCGGCTCCATGGCCGACCCCGGCTCCGTCTCGTACCTGTTCAACCGCAAGGGCGTCGTGATCGTCCCCAAGGGCGAGCTGACCGAGGACGACGTCCTGGGTGCCGTGCTCGACGCGGGCGCCGAGGAGGTCAACGACCTCGGTGAGTCCTTCGAGGTGATCAGCGAGGCCACCGACCTGGTCGCGGTCCGCAGCGCCCTCCAGGAGGCCGGGATCGACTACGACTCCGCCGAGGCCGACTTCGTGCCGACCATGCAGGTCCCGCTCGACGAAGAGGGTGCCAAGAAGATCTTCAAGCTGATCGACGCGCTCGAGGACAGCGACGACGTGCAGAACGTCTTCGCCAACTTCGACGTCAGCGACGAGGTCATGGAGAAGGTCGACGCCTAGAGCCGCCCAGAAACGACCGGGCCGACGGGACACCACCCGTCGGCCCGTCGCTTTGTCGGCCGTTGTCAGTGGCACCCGATAGCCTGCACGAACTGGGGGTACCACCCAGCGGTGGCCGAGGGAGAGCGAAGGGAGGCACGGGGGTGCGCGTACTGGGGGTGGACCCGGGACTGACCCGGTGCGGCGTCGGTGTCGTCGAGGGTGTGCCCGGCCGGCCGCTGACGATGCTCGGCGTCGGTGTCGTCCGTACTCCCGTGCACGCCGACCTGGGCCGGCGCCTCGTCGCCGTCGAACAGGGCATCGAGCAGTGGCTCGACGAGCACCGGCCGGAATTCGTCGCCGTCGAACGCGTCTTCAGCCAGCACAACGTGCGCACGGTCATGGGCACCGCCCAGGCCAGCGCCGTCGCCATGCTCTGCGCCGCCCGCCGCGGCATCCCCGTCGCCCTGCACACCCCGAGCGAGGTCAAGGCCGCCGTCACCGGCACCGGACGAGCCGACAAGGCCCAGGTGGGAGCCATGGTCACCCGGCTGCTCCGGCTGGACGCGCCCCCAAGGCCCGCCGACGCCGCGGACGCCCTCGCGCTCGCCATCTGCCACATCTGGCGCGCTCCCGCCCAGAACCGACTCCAGCAGGCCGTCGCCCTGCACGCCTCGAAAGGCCGTACCGCATGATCGCCTTCGTCAGCGGCCCGGTCGCCGCCCTCGCCCCGGACTCCGCCGTGGTCGAGGTGGGCGGCATCGGCCTGGCCGTCCAGTGCACACCGAACACCCTCTCGGGGCTCCGGGTCGGCAGGGACACCAAGCTGGCCACGTCGCTGGTCGTCAGGGAGGACTCGCTGACGCTCTACGGCTTCGCGGACGACGACGAGCGCCAGGTCTTCGAGCTGCTCCAGACCGCGAGCGGTGTCGGCCCGCGCCTGGCCCAGTCGATGCTCGCCGTCCACTCCCCGGACGCCCTGCGCCGAGCCGTGGCGACCGGCGACGAGAAGGCCCTCACGGCCGTGCCCGGCATCGGCAAGAAGGGTGCCCAGAAGCTGCTCCTTGAGCTGAAGGACCGTCTCGGCGAGCCGACCGGCGCCCCCGTCGTCGGCGCCCCCGTCACCGCCGGCTGGCGCGACCAGCTGCACGCCGCCCTGATCGGCCTCGGCTACGCGACCCGGGAGGCGGACGAGGCCGTGACCGCGGTCGCCCCGCAGGCCGAAGCCGCTCAGGGAGCCCCCCAGGTGGGCGCGCTCCTGAAGGCGGCCCTGCAGACCCTGAACCGCGCCCGCTGACCGCGCCCCCACGAGACCCCGAGGCACACTCCATGAACTGGGACGACACGACCGACACCCCCGCCTCCGAGCGGCTGGTGGGCTCTGTCGCCGACCGGGAGGACCAGGCCGTCGAGGCCGCCCTGCGCCCCAAGGACCTGGACGAGTTCATCGGCCAGGAGAAGGTCCGCGAGCAGCTCGACCTCGTGCTGCGCGCGGCACGCGCCCGGGGGGCCACCGCCGACCATGTGCTTCTGTCCGGCGCCCCCGGACTCGGCAAGACCACCCTGTCGATGATCATCGCGGCCGAGATGGGCGCCCCCATCCGCATCACCAGCGGCCCCGCCATCCAGCACGCGGGGGACCTCGCCGCCATCCTCTCCTCTCTCCAGGAGGGCGAGGTCCTCTTCCTGGACGAGATCCACCGCATGTCCCGGCCCGCCGAGGAGATGCTCTACATGGCGATGGAGGACTTCCGGGTCGACGTGATCGTCGGCAAGGGCCCCGGCGCCACCGCCATCCCCCTCGAACTGCCGCCGTTCACCCTGGTCGGCGCCACGACGAGGGCGGGCCTGCTGCCGCCCCCGCTGCGCGACCGCTTCGGCTTCACCGCGCACATGGAGTTCTACGAACCCGCCGAGCTCGAGCGCGTCGTCCACCGTTCGGCGAGCCTGCTCGACGTGGAGATCCACTCCGACGGCGCGGCGGAGATCGCCGGCCGCTCCCGCGGCACGCCCCGCATCGCCAACCGGCTGCTGCGCCGCGTGCGGGACTATGCGCAGGTCAAGGCCGATGGAGTGATCACCCGTGAGATCGCGGCGGCAGCGCTCAGCGTGTACGAGGTGGACACGCGGGGCCTGGACCGCCTCGACCGGGCCGTCCTGGAGGCCCTGCTCAAGCTGTTCGGCGGTGGTCCCGTCGGGCTGTCCACGCTGGCGGTCGCGGTGGGGGAGGAACGTGAGACCGTGGAAGAGGTCGCCGAGCCTTTCCTGGTCAGGGAGGGGCTGCTCGCCCGCACCCCGCGCGGACGCGTGGCCACTCCCGCCGCCTGGGCGCACCTCGGGCTCACCGCTCCGCACGGCGCGTCCGGGGGACCGACCGGGGCGAGGACCGGGGGAACGACCGGGGGGAACGGACAACAGGACCTGTTCGGGGCGTGACGGCGCGGTACTCGCACGGGCAGGAACCCGGGTGCCATGCTGGGCGTTGTTCCATGCGTGCGGACTCGCTTAGACTCCGCCGATGCCGCCTTTGCGGGCGGTGCCGACCACTCTCAACCACCAGGCCGCCGATCGAGCGGTCGTGCGAAGGAAATTCCGTCCCGTGAATACCTTGACCCTTCTCCCGTTCATCGTGCTCATCGCGGCCATGTTTCTGATGACGCGCTCGGCCAAGAAGAAGCAGCAGCAGGCCGTCACCATGCGGAACCAGATGCAGCCCGGCTCCGGCGTCCGCACCATCGGGGGCATGTACGCGACGGTCAAGGAGGTCAACGAGGACACGGTCCTCCTTGACGCGGGCCCGGGGGTGGAGCTGCTCTTCGCGAAGAACGCGATCGGCGCCGTCCTCACCGACGACGAGTACAACCGCATCGTCCACGGCATCGAGCACGACCTGAAGGTCGACGGTGCCGTTGTGCCGGACGACGCCTCCTCCCTCGCCGAGACGGACGAGCCCGCCGCCGACGCCTCCCCCGACAAGGCCGTCGACCTCGGCAAGAAGGACGCGGACGACGCGGCCGATGAGACGCCCGCCGCAAAGGCCGACGAAGCAGAGTCGAAGAAGACCGACGGCGAGTCCGACGCGAAGTAGTCACGTCCCGGGCGCACGGCGCGCAGCGCTCGTGCCGTAAGCGTCCCGTGACGTGTCGTTCCCGCACGGAGTCCCGACACCATGTCATGGCCGTCCGCGTGCCGATCAGGCGCCGGGCGGCCCGAGAGGGAGTACGAGAAGGTGGCAGCACCGAAGAAGGGCCGGAGCGCGAGCGCCCAGAGCAAGCCTGGGCGCTCGCTGGCCCTCATCCTGATCGCCATCGCGGCGCTCACCGGGGGAATGTTCGCCTCCGGACACCCCACTCCGCGTCTCGGCATCGACCTCGCCGGCGGCACCAGCATCACGCTGACGGCGGTCAACGAACCCGGTCAGCCCAACGCGATCAACAAGACCAACATGGACACCGCGGTCGACATCATGAACCGCCGTGTCAACGGGCTGGGCGTCTCCGAGGCGGAGGTTCAGACCCAGGGCGATCGCAACATCATCGTCAACATCCCCCGGGGCATGAACTCCAAGGAAGCCCGGGAGCAGGTCGGCACCACCGCGAAGCTCTACTTCCGCCCGGTCCTGCAACGCGAGGCGACCGGCCCCGCCACCCCGGCCAACCCGAGCGGCAGCCCGAGCGCGGGCGGCAGCGCCAAGCCGAGCGCGTCGACCGGCGCGAAGCCGAGCGCGTCGACCAGCGCCAAGGCGGGTGGCACCGGCAAGGCGACGCCCGGCTCCACCGCCACCCCGACGGCCTCCGCCACCACGCAGGGCCGTCCCGTCACCGACGCGCTGAAGGCCGGCTCCCCCACTCCGTCGGCGACCGGCTCCGCCACCCCCTCCGCGACCGGTTCCGCGGCAGCCAAGGCCTCCACCAGCCCCTCGCCGTCCGCGAGCGGCGGATCCGGCGACGCGGGCAAGCTCCAGGCCCAGTACGCCACCCTCGACTGCAGCAAGCCCGAGCAGCGCGCCACCGCGGGCAAGGGCGCCAAGCCCGGTGAGACCACCGTCGCCTGCGGCAAGGACGGCAACGTCTGGAACAAGTTCATCCTCGGCCCGGTCGCGGTCGACGGCACCGAGGTCAAGAAGGCCCAGGCGACCTTCAGCACCACGGACGCCTCGGGCTGGCAGGTCCAGATGACGTTCGATTCCAGCGGCTCCAAGAAGTTCGCCGACGTCACCTCCAGGCTGGCGCAGCAGCCCAGCCCGCAGAACGAGTTCGCGATCGTCCTGGACGACGAGGTCGTCTCCCACCCGTACGTCCGGACCGCCATCAGCGGCGGTAGCGCGTACATCTCCGGCAGCTTCACCCAGGAGGAGGCCCAGAGCCTCGCCAACATGCTGTCCTACGGTGCGCTTCCGCTCACCTTCAAGGAGTCGAGCGTCACCACGGTGACCGCGGCGCTCGGCGGCGAGCAGCTCCAGGCGGGCCTCATCGCCGGTGCCATCGGCCTGGCCCTGGTCGTGATCTACCTGGTCGTGTACTACCGCGGCCTGTCGCTCGTGGCCGTCGCGTCCCTGCTGGTGTCCGCGATGCTCACGTACGTGATCATGGCGCTGCTCGGCCCCACGATCCACTTCGCGCTGAACCTGCCGGCCGTGTGCGGTGCCATCGTCGCGATCGGTATCACCGCGGACTCCTTCATCGTGTTCTTCGAACGCATCCGGGACGAGATCCGCGAGGGCCGCTCGCTGCGGCCCGCCGTCGAGCGGGCCTGGCCGCGTGCCCGGCGCACCATCCTGGTCTCCGACTTCGTGTCGTTCCTGGCCGCAGCGGTGCTGTTCATCGTCACCGTCGGCAAGGTCCAGGGCTTCGCGTTCACGCTCGGCCTGACCACGGTCCTCGACGTGGTCGTCGTCTTCCTCTTCACCAAGCCGCTCATGGCGATCCTCGCCCGCCGTACGTTCTTCGCGAGCGGACACAGCTGGTCCGGCCTCGACCCCAAGCGCCTCGGCGCCAAGCCGCCCCTGCGGCGCACCCGTCGTCCCTCCGCCCCCGTCGACCCGAAGGAGGCGTGAGAGATGTCGAAGCTCGGCAACCTCGGCGCCCGGCTCCACCGAGGCGAGGTCGGTTACGACTTCGTCGGAAACCGCAAGATCTGGTACGGCGTCTCGATCCTGATCACCATCACGGCCATCCTGGGTCTGACGGTGCGCGGCTTGAACATGGGCATCGAGTTCCAGGGCGGAGCGATCTTCACCACGCCGAAGACCAGCGTCTCGGTGGCCCAGGCAGAGACCTACGCCCAGGAGGCCTCCGGCCACGCCGCCGTCGTGCAGAAGCTCGGCACGGGCGGCCTGCGCATCCAGGTCGCGGGGATCGACACCGGCAAGTCCGACCAGATCAAGGACGAGCTGGCCAAGGACCTGAAGGTCAGCGCCGAGCAGATCAACGCCGACCTGGTCGGTCCCAGCTGGGGCGAGCAGATCGCCAGCAAGGCCTGGCAGGGCCTGGCGATCTTCATGGTGCTCGTGGTGATCTACCTGGCCATCGCCTTCGAGTGGCGCATGGCGCTCGCGGCCCTGGTCGCGCTGATCCACGACATCACCATCACGACCGGCATCTACGCCCTCGTCGGCTTCGAGGTGACGCCCGGTACGGTCATCGGTCTGCTGACGATCCTCGGTTACTCGCTCTACGACACGGTCGTCGTCTTCGACAGCCTCAAGGAGCAGACGAAGGACATCACCAAGCAGACCCGCTGGACCTACAGCGACATCGCCAACCGCTCGATCAACAGCACCCTGGTCCGCTCCATCAACACCACGGTGGTGGCGCTGCTGCCGGTGGCCGGCCTGCTGTTCATCGGCGGCGGCTTCCTCGGCGCGGGCACGCTGAACGACATCTCGCTGTCGCTGTTCGTCGGCCTCGCGGCCGGTGCCTACTCGTCGATCTTCATCGCCACGCCGCTCGTCGCGGACCTCAAGGAGCGCGAGCCGCAGATGAAGGCCCTCAGGAAGCGGGTCCTGGCCAAGCGGGCCCAGACCGCCGCCGAGGATGAGATCGCCGAGACGCGGTCCGCCGACGAGCCGCAGGACGCCACGCCCGCGGTCGTCGGCCAGCGCAACCAGCCCGCGTCCCGTGGCCGCGGTCGCGGCCGACCCTCAGGAAAGCGTCGATGACCGACACGACCGACATAAAGAAGCTCCTGCTCAGCCGCATCCGGGATGTGCCGGACCACCCGGAGCCGGGCGTGATGTTCAAGGACATCACCCCGCTCCTGGCGGACCCGGGAGCCTTCACCGCGCTCACCGACGCGCTGGCGGAGCTCGTCGTGCGGCACGGCGCGACGAAGATCGTCGGTCTGGAGGCCCGCGGGTTCATCCTCGGCGCCCCGGTCGCCGTCCGCGCGGGCGTCGGCTTCATCCCGGTCCGAAAGGCCGGCAAGCTCCCCGGAGCCACCCTGCGCCAGGCCTACGACCTGGAGTACGGCTCGGCCGAGATCGAGGTGCACGCCGAGGACCTGACCTCCGGGGACCGCGTCCTGATCGTGGACGACGTCCTTGCGACCGGCGGCACCGCCGAGGCCGCGATCCAGCTGATTCAGCGGGCCGGCGCCGAGGTCTCGGGCCTTGCGGTTCTCATGGAGCTGGGTTTCCTCGGTGGCCGCACCCGCCTGGAGCCGGCCCTCGCGGGGGCGCCGCTGGAGGCACTCCTCACCATCTGAGAGACGTCCCCACTGTGGGATGGACGGGCATGAGGGAGGGCGCCCCGGGGGATCCCGGGGCGCCCTTCTCGTCGCTGCTGTCGGTGGCGCACCGTCAGTGATCGCTTGCTCAGATGTTCCTCAAAAGTGCGTTCGAGGGTGGGCTCCGGCTGGTTGGATCTTGCCGATGCCACTGACCAGGGCATCACAAGGAGGATTCGATGAACATGTCACGCAAGATGACGACGGGGGTCGTCTCGGTTCTCTCCGTCGCCGCCCTCAGCGCGGGGGCGACGACCGCCAGCGCAAGCCCGGCCCGCGCCGAGGTCAAGACCACCACCTCGGTGGCGGCCTCCTGCGGCGACTGGAACAGGGCGGTTGCCGTTCCGTGGAAGTGGCAGACCCTCAAGGACGGGTGCGGTCACTTCGGCCGTCCGGGCCTGCGGATGGGCTACTCCTGGACCGTCTTCAGGGGCACCAAGGTCTGTGTCAAGGCCAAGGGCTTCGTCAACGGCAAGAAGAAGTGGTTCGACCTCGGCTGCGCCAAGTCCGGCTCGTTCACTGTGCCGTGGGGGAACGTGCTTGCCGAGAAGGAGATCCAGGTGAAGGGCACGGCGGCCTTCAACTGGAGGTGAGGCCGGCGTCCCGCACCAGGCCAGGCTGATGAGCAGGTGAAGTGAGATCAGGGGCCCGAGCCGGACTCGGGCCCCTGATCGGTATATGGGCTCGTCGGCGTGTAGGACGTCGGCTCGATACCATGGACATCCGGTCCTGACCGGGGACCGGGATCGCGCACGAGGAGCCCTCTTGCCAGACGAGGCCCAGCACCTGACCGCCGCCAAGCCCGACCCGTCGTCGAAGGCCGCGGCCCAGCCCGCGCGCAGCGCGCAGGACGCCCCGCACGGGCGGGTGGAGCATGCCCAGTCGGCGCCCGTGGAGCCGGCCGCCGAGCGGCCGCGTCCCAAGCCGGCCCCCGAGCGCACCCCCGCGGTCCGTCCCGCTCCGGCCCCGCCCGCCCGCTCCGGTTCCTCCAACCGGGTCCGCGCCCGCCTCGCCCGTCTCGGCGTCCAGCGCGCCAATCCGTACAACCCGGTGCTGGAGCCGTTGCTGCGGATAGTGCGCAGCAACGACCCGAAGACCGAGAACTCCACGCTCCGCCAGATCGAGCGCGCCTACCAGGTGGCCGAGCGCTGGCACCGCGGCCAGAAGCGCAAAAGCGGCGACCCCTACATCACGCACCCGCTCGCGGTGACCACGATCCTCGCCGAGCTGGGCATGGACCCGGCCACCCTGATGGCGGGCCTGCTGCACGACACCGTCGAGGACACCGAGTACGGCCTGGACCAGCTGCGCCGCGACTTCGGCGACACCGTTGCGCTGCTCGTCGACGGCGTCACCAAGCTGGACAAGGTCAAGTTCGGCGAGGCCGCGCAGGCCGAGACCGTGCGCAAGATGGTCGTCGCCATGGCCAAGGACCCTCGTGTCCTGGTGATCAAGCTGGCCGACCGTCTGCACAACATGCGCACCATGCGCTACCTCAAGCGCGAGAAGCAGGAGAAGAAGGCGCGCGAGACCCTCGAGATCTACGCGCCGCTCGCCCACCGCCTGGGCATGAACACCATCAAGTGGGAGCTGGAGGACCTCGCCTTCGCGATCCTCTACCCCAAGATGTACGACGAGATCGTCCGCCTGGTCGCCGAACGTGCGCCCAAGCGCGACGAGTACCTGGCGATAGTGACCGACGAGGTCCAGGGCGACCTGCGCGCCGCCCGCATCAAGGCGACCGTCACCGGCCGCCCGAAGCACTACTACAGCGTCTACCAGAAGATGATCGTCCGCGGCCGCGACTTCGCGGAGATCTACGACCTGGTCGGTATCCGCGTCCTTGTCGACACGGTGCGTGACTGCTATGCGGCACTGGGCACGGTCCACGCCCGCTGGAACCCGGTTCCGGGGCGGTTCAAGGACTACATCGCGATGCCCAAGTTCAACATGTACCAGTCGCTGCACACGACGGTGATCGGCCCCAACGGCAAGCCCGTCGAACTTCAGATCCGCACGTTCGACATGCACCGCCGCGCGGAGTACGGCATCGCCGCGCACTGGAAGTACAAGCAGGAGGCCGTCGCGGGCGCCTCCAAGATCCGCACCGATGCGCCTCGTTCGACGGCCCGGGACAAGGACGCCGTCAACGACATGGCGTGGCTGCGCCAGTTGCTGGACTGGCAGAAGGAGACCGAGGACCCGAGCGAGTTCCTCGAGTCCCTGCGCTTCGACCTGTCGCGCAACGAGGTCTTCGTCTTCACCCCGAAGGGCGATGTCATAGCGCTGCCGGCCGGGGCCACCCCGGTGGACTTCGCGTACGCGGTCCACACGGAGGTCGGCCACCGCACGATAGGCGCGCGGGTCAACGGCCGCCTGGTACCGCTGGAGTCCACCCTGGACAACGGCGACCTGGTGGAGGTCTTCACCTCCAAGGCTCCGGGCGCGGGCCCCTCCCGCGACTGGCTCGGCTTTGTGAAGTCGCCGCGCGCCCGCAACAAGATCCGTGCGTGGTTCTCCAAGGAGCGGCGCGACGAGGCGATCGAGCAGGGCAAGGACGCCATCGCGCGGGCGATGCGCAAGCAGAACCTGCCGATCCAGCGCATCCTGACCGGCGACTCGCTCGTGACCCTCGCCCACGAGATGCGCTACCCCGACATCTCCTCGCTGTACGCGGCGATCGGTGAGGGCCATGTCGCGGCGCAGAACGTCGTGCAGAAGCTGGTTCAGGCGCTCGGCGGCGAGGAGGCCGCGACCGAGGAGATCGACGAGGCCGTCCCGCCGACCCGCAGCCGTGGCCGCAAGCGGCGCCGCAGCCAGGACCCGGGCGTGGTGGTCAAGGGCGTCGAGGACGTGTGGGTCAAACTGGCCCGCTGTTGTACGCCCGTCCCGGGCGACCCCATCATCGGCTTCGTCACCCGCGGCAGCGGCGTATCGGTCCACCGCACCGACTGTGTGAACGTCGAGTCACTGTCGCGCGAGCCCGAACGCATCCTCGAGGTGGAATGGGCCCCGACGCAGTCGTCCGTGTTCCTGGTCGCGATCCAGGTGGAGGCGCTGGACCGCTCGCGGCTGCTGTCCGACGTGACCCGGGTCCTGTCCGACCAGCACGTCAACATCCTCTCGGCCGCGGTGCAGACGTCCCGTGACCGGGTCGCCACCTCCCGCTTCACCTTCGAGATGGGCGACCCGAAACACCTGGGCCACGTGCTCAAGGCCGTACGCGGCGTCGAGGGCGTGTACGACGTGTACCGCGTGACCTCGGCCCGCAGGCCGTCGGACTGATCGACCCGGACCGCTCGACTCGGGCCGATCAATCCGGGCCGAGCACCCCGGCACGGCACACGGAAGGGGGCTCCCGTACGCACCGTACGGGAGCCCCCTCGCGTTGGCAGGATCCGCGGGTTCAGCCGCCGAACTCCTGGAGACCCTTCAGGGCCTGGTCCAGGAGCGCTTGGCGGCCCTCCAGCTCCTTCTCCAGCTTGTCGGCCTTCGCGTCGTTGCCCGCGGCCCGGGCCTGCTCGATCTGGCCCCTCAGCTTGTCCACTGCGGCCTGAAGCTGACCGGTGAGCCCCTCGGCACGCGCCCGCGCCTCGGGGTTCGTACGGCGCCACTCGGCCTCCTCGGCCTCCTGGATGGCACGCTCGACCGAGTGCATCCGGCCCTCGACCCGCGCCCGGGCGTCCCGCGGCACATGGCCGATGGCCTCCCAGCGCTCGTTGATCGAGCGGAAGGCGCCACGGGTTCCCTTCAGGTCCGTGATCGGCAGCAGCTTCTCCGCCTCCTCGGCCAGCTCCTCCTTGAGCTTGAGGTTCTCGGCCTGCTCGGCGTCGCGCTCGGCGAAGACCGAGCTGCGGGCGGCGAAGAACACGTCCTGGGCGCCGCGGAAGCGGTTCCACAGATCGTCCTCGTGCTCGCGCTGGGCGCGGCCCGCCGCCTTCCACTCGGCCATCAGCTCGCGGTAGCGCGCCGCCGTCGGACCCCAGTCCGTGGAGCCCGACAGCGCCTCGGCCTCGACGACCAGGTTCTCCTTGGTCTTGCGGGCCTCCTCGCGCTGCGCGTCGAGCTGCGCGAAGTGCGCCTTGCGACGCTTGGAGAACGCCGACCGGGCGTGCGAGAAGCGGTGCCACAGCTCGTCGTCCGACTTCCGGTCGAGCCGCGGCAGCCCCTTCCAGGTGTCCACCAGCGCCCGCAGCCGCTCACCGGCGGACCGCCACTGGTCGGACTGCGCCAGCTCCTCTGCCTCGGTGACCAGCGCCTCCTTCGCGTGGCGCGCCTCGTCGGACTGCCGGGCCCGCTGCGCCTTGCGCTCCTCACGGCGTGTCTCGACGGTCTCCACGAGCTTGTCCAGACGGGCCCGCAGCGAGTCCAGGTCGCCGACCGCGTGGTGCGCTTCCACCTGGTCCCGCAGATGGCCGATCGCGGCCTGGGCATCCTTGGCCGACAGGTCGGTGGTTTGCACTCGCTTCTCGAGGAGGCCGATCTCGACCACCAGGCCCTCGTACTTGCGCTCGAAGTAGGCCAACGCCTCCTCAGGGGAGCCGGCCTGCCAGGAACCGACGACCTTCTCGCCGTCGGCCGTTCGCACGTACACGGTCCCCGTCTCGTCGACGCGGCCCCACGGGTCGCTGCTCACAGCGCCTCCTCCACATGATGCCTGCGGGGGGCCTCAGCGCCCCCGGGCATCGTCCACAGTTTCGTCACCGCCAACATAGGCGACCGGCGGGGCGGCTGTCCGCATCCCGCGCGACCGAAATTCCGCAGTTGACGGTCAGGATTTCGTCACTGTCGCCTTGTTGATCACGATGGTTGCGTTCGGGGCGGTGTTGCCCGTGGTGGGATCCATGGGCTGGGCCCCGGCGGACGCGATCTTCTTCAGGACGTTCATGCCCGCCGCGTCGATGGTGCCGAACGGTGTGTAGTCGGGCGGCAACTGACTGTCCTGGTAGACGAGGAAGAACTGGCTGCCACCGGAGTTGCGGCCCTGCTTGGTGGCCGCGTTGTACGTGTTGGCCATGGCGACCGTGCCCGCCGGGTACACGTTCCCCTTCAGGCTCGTGTCCTTGAGGTTCTCGTCCGGGATGGTGTAGCCGGGGCCGCCGGTGCCGGTGCCCTTCGGGTCGCCGCACTGCAGGACGTAGATGCCCTCGTTGGTGAGCCGGTGGCACTTGGTGTGGTCGAAGTAGCCCTGGCCCGCGAGGAAGTTGAACGAGTTCACGGTGTGCGGGGCCGCCGCGGTCTTCAGCGCGATGCCGATGTCACCGCACGTGGTCGCCAGCTTCATCGTGTACTTCGCCGACGTGTCGATGGTCATCGCCGGCTCCTTCTTCCAGCTCAGCGGCTTGACCGTGCCCGCGGCGGGCTTCGCGCAGGGGTCCGGCGCCTTGCTGGTCGGGGAGGCGCTCGGGGACACCTTCGCGCCCGCGTTGGCCTTCTTGCCGTCGCTCTTGAAGACCCCGGCGGTGTAGGAGACCACGCTGCCGACCAGCACCACCCCGAGGACGGCACCGACCACCGAATTTCGCACACGCGACTTGCGCCGTGACTCCGTACGCCGCTGCTGCTGCCGCAAGAACTTCTCCCGGGCGAGCTGTCGCCGCCGCTGTTCCTGGCTGACCACGGGGTTGTCTCCTCATGCGTCTCGTACGCCGACCGGTACGCGTGCGTCTGGTGTGTCCTGCGCCTGCGTGTGCCCCGTACCGTATATGGGTTCGCTGAGGAATCGGCAGCGCCGGTAGGCTCTGACCGCGAGACAGTCACTCTCCGTACGACATATCTAAGGACGATCGTGCTGATTGCCGGGTTCCCCGCCGGGGCCTGGGGGACCAACTGCTACCTGGTCGCCCCCGCCGCGGGTGAGGAGTGCGTCATCATCGACCCGGGCCACCAGGCCGCCCCGGGAGTCGAGGAACTGCTCCGCAAGCATCGGCTCAAGCCCGTCGCCGTCGTCCTCACCCACGGTCATATCGACCACGTGGCGTCGGTCGTCCCGGTGTGCGGCGCGCACGACGTGCCGGCCTGGATCCACCCTGAGGACCGGTACATGATGAGCGACCCCGAGAAGGCGCTCGGACGGTCCATCGGGATGCCGCTGATGGGTGAGCTGACCGTGGGCGAGCCCGGCGACGTCAAGGAGCTGACCGACGGTGCGAGGCTCGAGCTGGCCGGTCTGGAGCTGTCCGTCGCGCACGCGCCCGGTCATACCAAGGGGTCGGTGACCTTCGGCATGCCCGAGGCGGCGGACATCCCGCCGCTCCTCTTCTCGGGCGATCTGCTGTTCGCCGGCTCCGTCGGACGCGTTGACCTGCCCGGCGGCGACATGGCCGAGATGCTCGACTCGCTGGCCCGTGTGTGCCTGCCGCTCGACGACTCGACCGTGGTGCTGTCCGGCCACGGCCCCCAGACGACCATCGGCCAGGAGCGGGCCACCAATCCGTATCTGCGACAAGTGGCCGCAGACCGCCGAGATCAGCGCGCGGATGTGGACGCTCCCCGACGAGGAATGTGACGAGACCTCCGTGAGCACCTTCAAGGCCCCCAAGGGCACGTACGACCTGATCCCGCCGGACTCCGCCAAGTACCTCGCGGTGCGCGAGGCGATCGCGGCCCCGCTGCGCAACTCCGGCTACGGCTACATCGAGACACCCGGCTTCGAGAACGTGGAGCTGTTCGCGCGAGGGGTGGGCGAGTCCACCGACATCGTGACGAAGGAGATGTACGCCTTCGAGACCAAGGGCGGCGACAGGCTCGCCCTGCGTCCCGAGGGCACGGCCTCCGTGCTGCGCGCCGCCCTGGAGGCCAACCTGCACAAGACCGGCAACCTCCCGGTCAAGCTCTGGTACTCGGGCTCGTACTACCGCTACGAGCGCCCGCAGAAGGGCCGTTACCGCCACTTCTCGCAGGTGGGCGCCGAGGCGATCGGCGCCGAGGACCCGGCCCTGGACGCCGAGCTGATCATCCTGGCCGACCAGGCCTACCGCTCGCTCGGCCTGCGCAACTTCCGCATCCTGCTCAACAGCCTGGGCGACAAGGAGTGCCGCCCGGTCTACCGCGCCGCCCTCCAGGATTTCCTGCGCGGCCTGGACCTGGACGAGGACACGCGCCGCCGCGTCGACATCAACCCGCTGCGGGTGCTCGACGACAAGCGCGAGTCGGTCCAGAAGCAGCTGACGGGTGCCCCGCTGCTGCGCGACTACCTGTGCGACGCGTGCAAGGCCTACCACGAGGAGGTCCGCGAGCTGATCACGGCGGCGGGCGTGTCCTTCGAGGACGACCCGAAGCTGGTGCGCGGCCTGGACTACTACACGCGGACCACCTTCGAGTTCGTCCACGACGGTCTGGGCTCGCAGTCCGCGGTGGGCGGCGGCGGACGCTACGACGGCCTGTCGGAGATGATCGGCGGCCCCGCGCTGCCGTCCGTGGGCTGGGCGCTGGGCGTCGACCGCACGGTGCTCGCGCTGGAGGCCGAGGGCATCGAGCTCCAACTGCCCGCGTCCACGAGCGTGTTCGCGGTGCCGCTGGGCGAGGAGGCCCGCCGGATCCTGTTCGGCAAGATCATGGAGCTGCGCAAGCTCGGTGTCGCCGCGGACTTCGCGTACGGCGGCAAGGGCCTGAAGGGCGCGATGAAGAACGCCAACCGCAGCGGCGCCCGCTACACGATCGTCGCCGGCGAACGCGACCTCGCCGAGGGCGTCGTCCAGCTCAAGGACATGGAGTCCGGGGAGCAGACGGCGGTCGGCGTGAACGAGATCGTGGCCGAACTGGAGTCCCGGCTGGGCTGACCGGGTACGACACCGGCACGCCAGGGCCCCGGGACACACGGCGGATTCCGGGGCCCGTCGCGCACCACCACGCCGGTCACCGTCCCGGCGTGGTCACTGGTCGAGCAGCCCTTGCCGCATCGCGCTGGTCACCGCCGCCGTTCCGTCGTCCACCCCCAGCTTCGTGAAGTTCCGCAGCAGATGGGTCTTCACCGTCGACTCCCCGATGAACAGCCGTCGCCCGATCTCGGCGTTGGCGCAGCCCTCGGCCACCAGGCGCAGAACCGCCGCCTCCCGGCCCGACAGGCGCGGGCGCTCCGGCCTGGTGCGGAGCTGGTCGACAAGGCGGGCCGCCACCTGGCGGGCCGGCACCGTCTCGCCCGCGCCGCCGCCCGTACCGCGTCGGCCGGTTCGGCGCGCGGCAGATCCTTGAGCAGATAGCCGGCCGCCCCGGCCTCCACCGCCCGCAGGATGTCCCGGTCCGTCTCGCACGTGGTCAGGACGATCACCGGGCACGGCAGACCCGACTCCGTCATCCGGGCGATGGAGTCGCCACCCGCGCCGCCCGGCATCCGCAGATCCATCAGCACGATGTCCGGCCGTAGCTCGGCGGCCAGGGCCTCGGCCTGCGGCCCGGCCGCCGCGGCGACGACTTCCGGGTCGGGCTCCGCGTTGAGCATCGCGCGCAGCCCCTCCCGTACGACAGGGTGGTCCGCCGGGCCGAATCCGGTCGTCGGCTCGTCCAGGAGCAGCGGCTCGGGGTCGCCGATCGCACCGAGCGCCTCGTCGAGACGGCGGCGCTGCCCACCCGACAGTCCCTTGATCCGGCTGTCCGCCTCGGCCTCGAGGCCCACCAGCCCGATGACCTCCTCGGGGTCGCGCGGCCGGGGGTGGTAGCGGGCGAAATGCCGCACGGTCTCGCGGACGGTCAACTCCGCGGGAGCGGATTCGTCCTGCCGGACGATGCCTATTTTCGAGCGCCACGCGCGTGTGGCCCGCGCCGGATCCGCCCCGACGACGGACACCTCGCCCCCGTCCCGGTCACGGTTGCCCTGGAGGATCTCCACGGTGGTGGTCTTTCCCGCTCCATTGGGTCCGAGCAGGCCGAGAACCTCGCCGCGGCGGATTTCGAGATCGATCCCGTCGACCGCGGTGACGTCCCCGTACTGCTTGCGCAGCCCTCGCACGTCCACCGCGAGCCCGTTCGCATCTGTGGTCATGGCCACGAGCCTCGGCCTGAACCGAACGTTCCGCGACGACCGTGCGTACTCCCTTACGTCCATCGAACGGTGGACACAGGCACGTGTGCGGCACAATGACCTGAGCCCGCAGATCCAACCCCGAGCATCGGAATCGGCGTGATGACGAAGACGACAGTGAAGGACGTCTCCACCGGACCCATCGAGACGGAACGCGCGGACGCGCCCCGGACGGTCGGCGGCAGCCGCGCGTTCGCCCTGCTGCTCGTGATCACCGGCGCGGCCGGTCTGCTCGCCGCGTGGGTCATCACGATCGACAAGTTCAAGATCCTCGAGGGCAAGGTCAGCGGCAAGACCTTCACCCCCAGCTGCAGCCTCAACCCGATCGTCTCCTGCGGCAGCGTCATGGAGAGCAAGCAGGCCGCCGCATTCGGCTTCCCCAACCCGATGCTCGGCCTCGTCTGCTACGGCATCGTGATCTGCGTCGGCATGAGCCTGCTCGCCCGCGCCCGTTTCCCGCGCTGGTACTGGCTGACCTTCAACTTCGGCACGCTCTTCGGCGTGGGCTTCGTCACCTGGCTTCAGTTCGAGTCGCTGTACCGGATCAACGCCCTGTGCCTGTGGTGCTCGCTCGCCTGGATCGCCACCATCGCCATGTTCTGGTACGTGACCTCGTTCAACGTGCGCAACGACTTCCTGCCGGCGCCGCGCCCGGTGAAGAACTTCCTCGGCGAGTTCACCTGGGTCCTCCCGGTCACCCACGTCGGCATCATCGCCATGCTGATCCTGACCCGGTGGGGCGGCCAGCTCTGGGCCTGACGGGTAACCGCACGGCTGCCGCCCCGGGCCCGGCGGCCACTGTCAGTGGGGTGACATAGGGTTTCAGCGTGGAGCCCGACCTGTTCACCGCCGCCGCAGAAGAACGCCAGGAGAAGGATCCGGCCGCAAGCCCCCTGGCGGTCCGTATGCGCCCGCGCACCCTCGACGAGGTGGTGGGCCAGCAGCACCTGCTCAAACCGGGATCCCCGCTGCGCAGACTGGTCGGCGAGGGCAACGGAGGGCCCGCCGGGCCCTCCTCGGTGATCCTCTGGGGTCCGCCCGGCACCGGCAAGACGACACTGGCGTACGTGGTCTCGAAGGCCACCAACAAGCGCTTCGTGGAGCTGTCGGCGATCACCGCGGGCGTGAAGGAGGTCCGCACGGTCATCGACGGCGCCCGCCGCGCCACCGGCGGATTCGGCAAGGAGACCGTCCTCTTCCTCGACGAGATCCACCGCTTCAGCAAGGCCCAGCAGGACTCCCTGCTGCCGGCCGTCGAGAACCGCTGGGTCACCCTGATCGCGGCCACCACGGAGAACCCGTACTTCTCGGTGATCTCCCCGCTGCTGTCCCGCTCCCTGCTGCTCACCCTCGAACCGCTCACGGACGACGACGTGCGCGGCCTGCTGCGCCGGGCCCTGGCCGACGAGCGGGGCCTGGCCGGCGCCGTCACGCTGCCCGAGGACACCGAGGCCCATCTGCTGCGGATCGCCGGAGGCGACGCCCGCCGCGCCCTGACCGCCCTGGAGGCCGCCGCCGGCGCCGCTCTCGACAAGGGTGAGACGGAGATCGGCCTCACGACGCTCGAGGAGACGGTCGACCGCGCCGCGGTGAAGTACGACCGCGACGGCGACCAGCACTACGACGTGGCGAGCGCCCTCATCAAGTCCATCCGCGGCTCCGACGCCGACGCGGCCCTGCACTATCTGGCCCGCATGATCGAAGCCGGTGAGGACCCCCGCTTCATCGCCCGCCGCCTCATGATCTCCGCGAGCGAGGACATCGGCCTCGCCGACCCGAACGCACTGCCGATCGCCGTCGCCGCCGCCCAGGCCGTGGCCATGATCGGCTTTCCGGAGGCCGCCCTCACCCTCAGCCACGCCACCATCGCACTCGCACTGGCCCCCAAGTCCAACTCGGCGACCACCGCGATCGGCGCGGCCATGGCCGACGTCCGGGCGGGCCTGGCCGGACCCGTGCCCCCGCACCTGCGCGACGGGCACTACAAGGGCGCGGCCAAACTCGGCCACGCCCAGGGATATGTGTATCCGCACGACCTGCCCGAGGGCATCGCCGCACAGCAGTACGCCCCGGACGCGCTCAAGGACCGTGAGTACTACACCCCGACCCGGCACGGCGCGGAGGCGCGGTACGCGGACGCGGTGGAATGGACCCGCAAGCACCTGCGTCGAAAGCAGCCGTAGCCACCCTGTAGACTTGCTCGAAGCGCTGAGTCCCGTGCCCGGCACCTCAGGAATGAGAGGCCGGCACCACCAGAGCGGGACACCCAGCCGGAACCCCGTCGCCTGACGGCACGGGGATCCAGGAGCGTCGCGCACCGTCGAACGGTGTCGCGGGCAGCCCACCACCTCCCGGTGCACCCGGTGACAGGTCGGTGGGCCACTCGCGTGCTGCACGTATGTGCCCAGACCAGGGGAGCGGCTGCCCCGCAGGTCCCATGTGGACCCGCAGGGTTTCCCCGGCTGCGGATGCGACCTCCCCTAACCCTGGTGAAGCCGATTCCATACAGAAACACGAGGTGTTTGGTTCATGGCGAACCAGTCCCGCCCCAAGGTCAAGAAGTCGCGTGCCCTCGGCATCGCGCTGACCCCGAAGGCCGTCAAGTACTTCGAGGCCCGCCCCTACCCGCCGGGCGAGCACGGCCGTGGCCGCAAGCAGAACTCGGACTACAAGGTCCGTCTGCTGGAGAAGCAGCGTCTTCGCGCGCAGTACGACGTGTCCGAGCGCCAGCTCGTCCGCGCCTACGAGCGTGCCTCCAAGGTCCAGGGCAAGACCGGTGAGGCCCTGATCATCGAGCTCGAGCGCCGTCTCGACGCGCTGGTCCTGCGTTCGGGCATCGCCCGCACGATCTACCAGGCCCGCCAGATGGTCGTCCACGGCCACATCGAGGTCAACGGCCAGAAGGTCGACAAGCCGTCGTTCCGCGTCCGTCCCGACGACGTCGTGATGGTCCGCGAGCGCAGCCGTGAGAAGTCGCTCTTCCAGATCGCCCGCGAGGGTGGCTTCGCCCCCGACGGCGAGACCCCGCGCTACCTCCAGGTGAACCTCAAGGCCCTGGCGTTCCGCCTGGACCGTGAGCCGAACCGCAAGGAGATCCCGGTGATCTGCGACGAGCAGCTCGTCGTCGAGTACTACGCCCGTTGATCCCTTTCCGGCGGACGTAGCACCCCAGCACATCGGCCCGCCGTCCCCCGCCCTTCCGGGCGGCCGGGACGGCGGGCCGACGCATGTCCCGGTGCGCTCGGCCCCTAATCGGGTACGGACCGACCGCCCCGGCGCGATAGGCTCGGGGGACGAGTTTTCGATGTTCAGGCACGTACCAGGGAGCGGGTGCACACGGTGTCCGGTGGAGAGGTGGCCGGGATCCTGGTGGCTGTCTTCTGGGCGATTCTGGTCTCCTTCCTCGCCGTCGCGCTGGCGAGGCTGGCCCAGACGCTCAAGGCGACCACCAAGCTGGTGGCGGACGTGACAGAGCAGGCCGTCCCGCTGCTGTCCGACGCCTCCGCGGCGGTGCGCTCCGCGCAGACCCAGATCGACCGGGTCGACGCGATCGCGTCGGACGTCCAGGAGGTCACGTCCAACGCCTCGGCGCTGTCGACGACCGTCGCCTCCACCTTCGGCGGCCCCCTGGTCAAGGTCGCGGCGTTCGGCTACGGCGTGCGCCGGGCGATCGCCGGCCGCCGTGAGAACGTGCCTGCCAAGGCGCCCCGGCGTACCGTGATCGTGGGCCGCACCGTCCCGTCTCAGCGACGGGGGAAGCGGAACAACCGGGGAAACAACCGGGAAGAGGGGCTCTGACCGAGCGATGTTTCGCCGTACGTTCTGGTTCACCACAGGTGTCGCCGCCGGTGTGTGGGCCACCACCAAGGTCAACCGCAAGCTGAGGCAGCTGACCCCCGAGAGCCTGGCCGCGCAGGCGGCGAACAAGGCGATCGACGCGGGCCACCGGCTCAAGGACCGTGCACGGGACTTCGCGCTCGACGTCCGCGCCGGCATGGCCCAGCGGGAGGCGGAACTCGACGACGCGCTCGGCCTGAACGCACCCGTCGACCAGCTCCCGGGGTCCCGGCGGTACGCCGCCATCGAGAACCGCAACAGCCCGAAGCACGTCGAGACCACGACGTACTCGTACAACCGGAATGAGGACCACTGATGGAGTCGGCTGAAATCCGCCGCCGCTGGTTGAGCTTCTTCGAGGAGCGCGGTCACACCGTCGTCCCTTCGGCGTCGCTCATCGCGGACGACCCGACTCTGCTCCTCGTCCCGGCCGGCATGGTGCCCTTCAAGCCCTACTTCCTGGGCGAGGTCAAGCCGCCCTTCCCGCGCGCCACCAGCGTGCAGAAGTGCGTGCGCACACCCGACATCGAAGAGGTCGGCAAGACCACGCGGCACGGCACGTTCTTCCAGATGTGCGGCAACTTCTCCTTCGGCGACTACTTCAAGGAAGGCGCCATCAAGCTCGCCTGGGAGCTGCTCACCACGCCCCAGGACAAGGGCGGTTACGGTCTCGACCCCGAGCGTCTGTGGATCACGGTCTACCAGGACGACGACGAGGCCGAGCAGATCTGGCGCGAGGTCATCGGTGTCCCCGCCGAGCGCATCCAGCGCCTGGGCATGAAGGACAACTTCTGGTCCATGGGCGTCCCCGGCCCCTGCGGCCCGTGTTCCGAGATCAACTACGACCGCGGTCCGGAGTTCGGCGTCGAGGGCGGCCCCGCCGTCAACGACGAGCGGTACGTGGAGATCTGGAACCTCGTCTTCATGCAGTACGAGCGGGGCGAGGGTACCGGCAAGGACAACTTCGAGATCCTCGGCGACCTGCCGAGCAAGAACATCGACACCGGCCTCGGTCTCGAGCGTCTCGCCATGATTCTGCAGGGCGTGCAGAACATGTACGAGATCGACACCTCCATGGCCGTGATCAAGAAGGCCACGGAGCTGACCGGTGTCGCCTACGGCGACGCCCACGCCTCGGACGTCTCCCTGCGCGTGGTCACCGACCACATGCGTACCGCCACGATGCTGATCGGCGACGGCGTCACCCCCGGCAACGAGGGCCGCGGTTACGTCCTGCGCCGCATCATGCGCCGCGCGATCCGCAACATGCGCCTGCTCGGCGCCACCGGTCCGGTCGTCAAGGACCTGATCGACGTCGTGATCGGCATGATGGGCATGCAGTACCCCGAGCTCGTCACCGACCGCGAGCGCATCGAGAAGGTCGCCCTCGCGGAGGAGGCCGCCTTCCTCAAGACGCTGAAGGCCGGCACCAACATCCTCGACACCGCCGTGACCGAGACCAAGGCCGCCGGCGGCACGATCCTCGCCGGCGACAAGGCGTTCCTGCTCCACGACACCTGGGGCTTCCCGATCGACCTCACCCTCGAGATGGCCGCCGAGCAGGGCCTGTCGGTGGACGAGGAGGGCTTCCGCCGCCTGATGAAGGAGCAGCGGGAGCGCGCCAAGGCCGACGCCCAGGCCAAGAAGACCGGCCACGCCGACATGGGCGCCTACCGCGAGATCGCCGACTCCGCCGGTGCCACCGACTTCATCGGCTACACCGACACCGAGGGCGAGACCACCATCGTCGGCATCCTCGTCGACGGCGTCTCCTCCCCGGCCGCCACCGAGGGCGACGAGGTCGAGGTCGTCCTCGACCGCACCCCGTTCTATGCCGAGGGCGGCGGACAGATCGGCGACACCGGCCGCATCAAGGTCGACACGGGTGCCGTCATCGAGGTCCGCGACACCCAGAAGCCGGTTCCGGGCGTCTACGTGCACAAGGGCGTCGTCCAGGTCGGCGAGGTCACCGTCGGTGCCAAGGCCCACGCCTCGATCGACGACCGCCGCCGCAAGGCCATCGCCCGTGCCCACTCGGCCACGCACCTCACCCATCAGGCCCTGCGCGACGCCCTCGGCCCGACGGCCGCCCAGGCCGGCTCCGAGAACCAGCCCGGCCGCTTCCGCTTCGACTTCGGCTCCCCGTCGGCCGTCCCGACGGCCGTGATGACCGACGTCGAGCAGAAGATCAACGAGGTGCTCGCCCGCGATCTCGACGTGCATGCGGAGATCATGGGCATCGCCGAGGCCAAGAAGCAGGGCGCCATCGCCGAGTTCGGCGAGAAGTACGGCGACCGGGTCCGCGTCGTCACCATCGGCGACTTCTCCAAGGAGCTGTGCGGCGGCACGCACGTGCACAACACCGCCCAGCTGGGTCTGGTGAAGCTGCTCGGCGAGTCCTCGATCGGCTCCGGTGTCCGGCGTATCGAGGCCCTCGTCGGCGTCGACGCCTACACCTTCCTGGCCCGGGAGCACACGGTCGTCAACCAGCTCACCGAGCTGCTCAAGGGCCGTCCGGAGGAACTGCCGGAGAAGGTCGCCGGCATGCTCGGCAAGCTGAAGGACGCCGAGAAGGAGATCGAGAAGTTCCGCGCCGAGAAGGTGCTCCAGGCCGCCGCCGGGCTCGCCGAGTCCGCCAAGGACATCCACGGGATCGGCGTGGTCACCGGGCAGGTCCCGGACGGCACCGCCCCGGACGACCTGCGCAAGCTGGTCCTCGACGTGCGCGGCCGCATCCGGGGCGGACGGGCCGCGGTGGTCGCCCTGTTCACCGTGAACAACGGCAAGCCGCTCACGGTCATCGCCACCAACGAGGCCGCCCGTGAGCGCGGCCTGAAGGCCGGCGATCTGGTCCGCACGGCCGCCAAGACCCTCGGTGGCGGCGGTGGCGGCAAGCCGGACGTCGCCCAGGGCGGCGGCCAGAACCCGGCCGCCGTCGGCGAGGCGGCCCTGGCCGTCGAGCGCCTGGTCGCCGAGACCGCCAAGTAGGGCGGCCGCGGGCATGAGAAGAGGACGCCGACTCGCGATCGACGTCGGTGACGCCCGTATCGGGGTCGCGTCGTGCGACCCCGACGGGATCCTCGCCACTCCGGTGGAGACGGTCCCGGGACGGGACGTTCCGGCGGCCCAGCGCCGGCTGAAGCAACTCGTCGAGGAGTACGAGCCGATCGAGGTCGTCGTCGGCCTCCCTCGCTCCCTCAAGGGGAGCGAGGGCCCGGCCGCCGTCAAGGTCCGGGGCTTCGCCCAGGACCTGGCCCGTGCGATCGCGCCCGTGCCGGTGAGGCTCGTGGACGAGCGGATGACGACGGTGACGGCAGGTCAGGGACTGCGTGCCTCCGGTGTGAAGTCCAGGAAGGGCCGGGCCGTCATCGACCAGGCCGCGGCCGTCATCATCCTCCAGCAGGCCCTGGAATCCGAACGGGTGTCAGGTAAAGCACCCGGCGAGGGCGTCGAAGTGGTCATCTGATCGCGATACGGTAACGTTCCGCGCGATGCGTTGGTGTTCGAACAGCCATCGCACAGCAAAGAGGCGGAATGGAAGCCGAGCCACCAAAGCCCGCGACCGCCGCCTCGCGGCTCTAGGGGATCGATGACTGAGTATGGCCGGGGCCAGGGCTCCGAACCGTGGCATCCGGAGGACCCGTTGTACGGGGACGGCGGATGGGGAGGACAGCAGGCCCAGGCGGGCCAGGTCCCCTACGGCGGCCGGCCGCAGCAGCACCCGGAGCAGACGCAGCAGCACTACGGCGACTGGGAGGCCGGCCGGCAGGCCGCCACGTACGGTCAGGGGCAGCAGGGGTACCAGCAGTACCCCGGCCACGGCGGGCAGCAGTACCCGCAGCAGGGCGGGCAGCAGTACCCGCAGCAGGGCGAGCACCAGTACCCGCAGCAGGGCGGGCAGCAGTACCCGCAGCAGGGCTACGGCGACGACGGCTGGGGCGGCGGCACGCAGGCCCACCCGCCCTATGCCGGCGACCCCGGGGACCCGTACGCCCAGGCCGGGGCGTACGGCGGAGAGCGGCCCGACTTCTACCAGACGCCGGACGCCTATCCGCCGCCCGAGCCGCCGCACCGCAGGCAGGCCGAACCGGAGCCGAAGACCGACTGGGACCCGGGCCCCGACCAGGGCGAACATGCCTTCTTCGCGGGCGGCGGTGAGGACGACGACGAGACCGACGACCGCCCGGGCCGCGGCGATCGGCGGGGGCGCGGCGGCAAGGGCAAGAAGCGCCGCAACGGATGCGCTTGCCTGGTCGTCGTACTGGTCCTCGGCGGAGGTATCGGCGGAGTCGGCTACTTCGGGTACCAGTTCTACCAAAATCGTTTCGGCCCGGCGCCCGACTACGTGGGCGAGGGCAACGGCGAACAGGTCACGGTCACCATCCCCAAGGGGTCCGGCGGTTACGCCATCGGACAGGTCCTCAAGGAGGCCGGTGTCGTCAAGAGCGTCGACGCGTTCGTCGCGGCGCAGGGGCAGAACCCCGACGGCAAGAGCATCCAGGCGGGCACGTACACGCTGAAGAAGCACATGTCCGCGGCGGCGGCCGTGCAGCTGATGCTCAGCCCGGAGAGCAAGAACAACCTGATCATCGCCGAGGGCTGGCGCAACGCGAAGGTCTACGCGGCGATCGACGGCCGGCTGCAGCTCAAGACCGGCACCACCGAGAGCATCGCCGCGAAGAAGTGGAAGACCTTCGGTCTGCCCGACTGGGCCAAGGACGGCAAGGCCGTCAAGGACCCGCTGGAAGGGTTCCTCTACCCGTCCAGCTATCCGGTCGCCAAGGGCATGAAGCCGGAGGACGTCCTGAAGCAGATGGTCGACACGGCCAAGGAGAAGTACGCCGAGTTCGGCATCCAGGCCAAGGCGAAGAGCCTCAACCTGGACAACCCCTTGCAGGTCCTCACGGTTGCGAGCCTCGTCCAGGCCGAGGGCAAGTACAAGCGCGACTTCGAGAAGGTCTCCACGGTCGTCTACAACCGGCTCAAGCCGAACAACACCGAGACCAACGGCCTGCTGGACTTCGACTCGACGGTCAACTACCTGCGCGGCCAGTCCAAGCTCGCCACCGGTTCCGTCGACGACCTGCGGAAGATCGACAACCCGTACAACACCTACCGGTACAAGGGCCTGCCCCCCGGCCCGATCGACAACCCCGGCGAGGTGGCCATCAAGGCCGCGCTCAAGCCGGCCAAGGGAAACTGGTACTACTTCGTCTCGATCAACGACAACGAGACACTGTTCGCCGAGACCAACGCAGAGCAGAACCGCAACCGCGAGAAGTACCTGGAAGAGCAGAAGAAGGGACAATGACGGGCACCACCAGCAAGCGCCGGGCCGCCGTCCTCGGCTCCCCGATCGCCCACTCCCTGTCCCCGGTGCTGCACCGCGCCGCATACGACGAGCTGGGGCTGAAGAACTGGTCGTACGACCGGTTCGAGATCGACGAGGAGGCACTGCCGGGGTTCTTCGCGGACCTCGGGCCCGAATGGGCCGGGCTCTCGCTGACCATGCCGCTCAAGCGGGCCGTCATCCCCCTGCTCGACTCGGTCAGCGACACCGCGGCCTGCGTCGAGGCGGTGAACACGGTCGTGTTCACCGAGGACGGGCGGCGCGTCGGCGACAACACGGACATCCCCGGAATGGTCGCCGCGCTGCGTGAGCGGGGCGTCGAGCAGGTCGACTCGGCCGCGATCCTCGGCGCCGGCGCGACCGCGTCCTCCGCGCTGGCCGCCCTGGCCCGCATCTGCACCGGCGAGGTCGTCGCCTACGTCCGCAGCGAGGCACGGGCCGCCGAGATGCGGCGGTGGGCCGAGCGGATCGGCGTGGAGGTCCGTACGGCCGACTGGTCCGACGCCGACCGTGCGCTGCGCGCGCCGCTGGTCGTCGCCACCACCCCGGCAGGGACGACGGATGCGCTCGCCGCCGCCGTTCCGGAGCGTCCCGCTGCCCTCTTCGACGTGCTGTACGACCCCTGGCCCACCACCCTCGCGGCGCGCTGGTCCGGGTACGGCGGTGCCGTCGTCAGTGGCCTCGACCTGCTGGTGCACCAGGCGGTGCTCCAGGTGGAGCAGATGACGGGCCGCTCCCCGGCCCCCCTGGACGCCATGCGCAAGGCCGGGGAGCATGCCCTGGCGGCCCGGTAGCGGACGCCCGTTCTCCCCCGCTCACGCCTGCCCCCGAGCCGGACGGCCGACTGCGCCGACGTCCGACTGATGGACCTGGGACCGGTTCCCGCCGCCGGACGTGGGAGGATCGGTGGTGGCGGGCCGGGGCCGCGCACCCGGTCGCGCTGTCGCTGTGCGCGAGGACGCGCGTACGCAGCAGTACCAGGCGCGAGCACTGAGGAGCACCGTTGAGCAGGTTGCGCTGGCTGACCGCGGGGGAGTCCCATGGTCCCGCACTTGTCGCGACGTTGGAGGGCCTTCCCGCCGGCGTGCCGATCACCACGGAGATGGTGGCGGACCACCTCGCGCGGCGGCGGCTGGGCTATGGGCGCGGTGCGCGGATGAAGTTCGAGCGGGACGAGGTCACCTTCCTGGGTGGTGTCCGGCACGGCCTCACCCTGGGCTCCCCGGTTGCGGTCATGGTCGGGAACACCGAGTGGCCCAAGTGGGAACAGGTGATGGCGGCCGATCCGGTGGACCCGGAGGTGCTGGCGGGACTGGCCCGCAACGCGCCGCTGACCCGGCCGCGGCCCGGCCACGCCGACCTCGCCGGCATGCAGAAGTACGGGTTCGACGAGGCGCGGCCGATCCTGGAGCGCGCGTCGGCCCGTGAGACCGCGGCCCGGGTCGCGCTCGGCGCGGTGGCCCGGTCGTACCTGAAGGAGACGGCGGGCATCGAGATCGTCTCGCACGTCGTCGAACTGGCGTCGGCGAAGGCGCCGTACGGCGTGTACCCGACCCCGGCCGACGTGGAGAAGCTGGACGCCGACCCCGTGCGCTGCCTGGACTCGGACGCGTCCAAGGCGATGGTCGCGGAGATCGACCAGGCGCACAAGGACGGCGACACCCTCGGTGGCGTGGTCGAGGTCCTCGCCTACGGGGTCCCTGTCGGCCTCGGCTCGCATGTCCACTGGGACCGCCGGCTCGACGCTCGACTCGCGGCGGCCCTGATGGGCATCCAGGCGATCAAGGGCGTCGAGGTCGGCGACGGTTTCGAGCTGGCGCGGGTGCCGGGCTCGAAGGCGCACGACGAGATCCTCACGACCCCCGAGGGCATCAAGCGGGCCACGGGCCGCTCCGGCGGCACCGAGGGCGGTCTGTCCACCGGTGAGCTGCTGCGCGTGCGCGCCGCGATGAAGCCCATCGCGACCGTGCCCCGCGCGCTGCGGACCTTCGACGTGTCCACGGGCGAGCCGGCGCAGGCGCACCACCAGCGCTCCGACGTCTGCGCGGTCCCGGCCGCCGGCATCGTCGCCGAGGCGATGGTCGCGCTGGTCCTCGCGGACGCGGTGGCGGAGAAGTTCGGCGGCGACAGCGTGGCCGAGACCCGCCGCAATGTGCGGTCGTACCTCGACAGCCTGGAGATCCGGTGAGCGCGGTGCCCGCGGTCGTCCTCGTCGGTCCGATGGGGGTGGGCAAGTCCAGCGTCGGGCGGTTGCTGGCCGAGCGGCTGGGGGTCGGCTACCGCGACACGGACGACGACATCGTGGCCGAGCAGAGCCGGAGCATCGCGGACATCTTCGTGGAGGAGGGCGAGTCCGCCTTCCGCGAGATCGAGAAGCGGGCCGTGCGCCGGGCGGTCGCCGAGCACGACGGTGTGCTGGCCCTGGGCGGCGGCGCGATCCTCGACGAGGACACCCGTGCGCTGCTCGCCGGGCAGCGCGTGGTCTACCTCTCCATGGATGTCGAGGAGGCGGTCAGGCGCACCGGGCTCAACGTGGCCCGCCCGCTGCTCGCGATCAACCCGCGCCGCCAGTGGCGTGAGCTGATGGAGGCGCGCCGCCATCTGTACGAAGAGGTCGCCACGGCTGTCGTGCCCACCGACGCGCGCAGCCCCGAAGAGGTGACCCAAGCCGTCATGGACGCAGTGGAGTTGAAGGAAGCATGAGCGAGGCAGTGACGCGGATCCAGGTCGGCGGCACCGCCGGAACCGACCCCTACGAGGTTCTGGTCGGCCGTCAGCTCCTCGGCGAACTGGCCGGTTTGATCGGTGACCGGGCCAAGCGGGTCGCCGTGATCCACCCGGAGGCGCTGGCCGAGACGGGTGAGGCGCTGCGCGCCGATCTCGCCGGACAGGGTTTCGAGGCGATCGCCATCCAGGTCCCGAACGCCGAGGAGGCCAAGACCGCCGAGGTCGCCGCCTACTGCTGGAAGGCGCTCGGCCAGTCCGGCTTCACCCGCACCGACGTCATCGTCGGCGTGGGCGGCGGCGCGACCACCGACCTGGCCGGGTTCGTGGCCGCCACCTGGCTGCGCGGAGTGCGCTGGATCGCCATCCCGACCACCGTGCTGGCCATGGTGGACGCGGCGGTCGGCGGCAAGACCGGGATCAACACCGCCGAGGGCAAGAACCTGGTCGGCGCCTTCCATCCGCCCGCGGGCGTGCTCTGCGACCTCGCCGCGCTGGACTCCCTCCCGGTCAACGACTACGTCTCCGGGCTCGCCGAGGTCATCAAGGCCGGCTTCATCGCCGACCCGGTGATCCTGCAGCTGATCGAGGAGGACCCGCAGGCCGCCCGGACCCCGGCCGGTCCGCACACCGCCGAGCTGATCGAGCGCTCCATCGGGGTCAAGGCCGAGGTGGTCTCCTCCGATCTGAAGGAGTCCGGCCTGCGCGAGATCCTCAACTACGGGCACACGCTCGCCCACGCGATCGAGAAGAACGAGCGCTACCAGTGGCGCCATGGCGCCGCCGTCGCCGTCGGTATGCACTTCGCCGCCGAACTCGGGCGTCTGGCGGGCCGCTTGGACGACGCCACGGCCGATCGCCACCGGACCGTCCTCGAGGCGGTCGGGCTGCCACTGCACTACCGCTACGACCAGTGGCCCAGGCTGCTCGAGACCATGAAGGTCGACAAGAAGTCCCGCGGCGACCTGCTCCGCTTCATCGTCCTGGACGGCCTGGCCAAGCCGACCGTGCTGGAGGGCCCGGATCCGGCGGTGCTGCTCGCCGCGTACGGCGAAGTGGGCCAGTAGCCTTCGCCGCCGGGGCCCGAGCGGAGGGCGACTCGTTCCGCCGGGTGCCGGTTGCCCCGATTCGCCTGCGACGACGGGCACTTCGGGCCGTCCCCGGCCGTTCACACAGCGACGGCCGGGGAGGGTACCGTTCGGTGGGGAGCGGGGTGCCGCCCCCCGGAGCCGAACGAGCCCGAGACAACGAGACGGAGTGGCACCGGATGCAGCACGCAGTGGGAGATCCGCTGCCGCCGCCCCACCAGCCGGGGCATGGACCGGCGACCCCCTGGTCATCGGCCGCACACCAGCCGGGACAGCCGGGCGCCCACCCGGGCCCCGCACCGCACGCCCCGCCCGCGCCGGGATTCGCGGGCCCGCCGATGCCTGCCGGGCCCCCGCACACCCCGGCCCCTCCCCACACCCCGGCCCCTCCGCACACCCCCGCCCCTTCGCACCATGCGCCCGCACCGCCCGCGCCGGACCCCGGGGGCCATGTCCGGCTGCCGTCGGGCGTCCCGGACGGCATGCCGGGCATGCCCCCGGACGCGAGCGCGCCGGACCCCGCGTCCACCACGCTCGCCGTGCTGCTCATCGGCCCGGCGGGCGCGGGCAAGACGAGCGTCGCGAAGTTCTGGGCCGACCACCGGCGCGTCCCCACGGCCCACGTCAGCCTCGACGACGTACGCGAATGGGTGCGGTCCGGCTTCGCCGACCCCCAGTCGGGCTGGAACGACAACTCGGAGGCGCAGTATCGTCTCGCCCGCCGCACCTGCGGCTTCGCGGCCCGTAACTTCCTGGCCAACGGCATTTCGTGCATCCTCGACGACGCCGTCTTCCCGGACCGCCCGGTCGTCGGCCTCGGTGGCTGGAAACGGCATGTGGGCCCCGGTCTGCTGCCGGTCGTCCTGCTGCCCGGTCTGGAGATAGTCCTGGAGCGCAACGCGGAGCGCTCCGGCAATCGCCGTCTCACCGACGAGGAGGTCGCCCGTATCCACGGCCGTATGGCCGGCTGGTACGGCTCCGGGCTGCCGATCATCGACAACTCCCAGCTCGACGTGGCGGGTACGGCCCGGGCACTGGACGAGGTCCTGGCCCGCTCGATCGCGAGCCCGCCGCAGTGGTGAGGCGCTCCGGCGCGGCGGTGGCGAGCCGGCAGGGGCGCTCAGGGGCCTGATCGGCCCCGCGCCGAGGCCCCTGCCCGGGCCTCCCTGGGGATCCCGGAGCCGCCTGCGGAGGGCCCCAGCCGCCCGTCCGGACCCGCTGGACCGGCGGTATCCGGCCACCGCTCGTAGGCTCGGGTCATGCCAGAGGTGTACGCGGCCCGCCGGGAGCGGCTGAGGGACCGCTTCAGCGTGGGTGGCGGTGCGACGGCGCTGGTCTCCCGCCCCGCCAATGTCCGCTATCTCGCGGGCGCCGCGCCCCAGGGCGCCGTCCTGCTGGTCGGCGCGGACGAGGACGTACTGCTGTGCGCGGGAGCGCCGGACGACGAGCTGATCGACGGGCGGCCGGACGAGGCGGTACGGGTGCAGGTGCTGCCGGTGTCCGCCGGCGACCCCGCCCTCGCCGCGGCCGACCTGGCCGCCGCGCAGGGCGCCGACTTCCTGGCGGTCGAGGAGCACCACCTCACGGTGGCCCGGCACCGCGCCCTGACGCAGGTCGCCCCCCGGCTGCGGCTCACCGACCTCGGCGGGGCGGTGGAGCAGCTGCGTCTGGTGAAGGACGAGGACGAGATCGCCCTGCTGCGCATCGGGGCGGAGATCGTCGACCAGGCGCTGAGCGAGCTGCTGGAGTCGATCCTCGTCGGCCGTACCGAGCGTCATCTCGCCCTCGAACTGGAGCGCCGCCTGATCGACCACGGCGCCGACGGGCCCGCGTTCGACACCTCCGTCGGTACCGGCCCGAACTCCGGCCGCCCAGGCCACCGCCCCACCGACCGGCGGGTGGAGGAGGGCGACTTCCTCTCCGTCTGTCTCGGGGCCACCTACCGCGGATACCGCTGCGAGATCGGCCGTACCTTTGTGATCGGCACCTCGCCCGCCGACTGGCAGATCGAGTTGTACGATCTTGTCTTCGCCGCTCAGCGCGCCGGACGCCAGGCCCTGGCACCCGGTGCAGCGTGCCGGGACGTGGACCGCGCGGCACGTCAGGTGCTGGACTCCGCGGGGTACGGCGGGGGCCTCGCGTCGATCATCGGACACGGTGTGGGACTCGAAATCGACGAGGACCCGCAGTTGGCTCCGACAGCCATGGGTAAACTGGACGCTTGCGTGCCGGTCACTGTCGAACCCGGGGTTCACCTTCCGGGCCGGGGCGGTGTCCGGATCGATGACACGCTCGTCGTACGCCCCGAGGCGGACGGCGGACCCGAGCTACTCACCATCACGACCAAGGAGCTTCTCGCGCTGTAGCGCGTGCCCCGGGGTCGTACGTCAGTCCAGGAGATTCCGCAACCGTGGCTTCCACGAACGACCTCAAGAACGGCATGGTGCTCAAGCTCGAAGGCGGCCAGCTGTGGTCCGTCGTCGAGTTCCAGCACGTCAAGCCCGGCAAGGGCCCGGCCTTCGTGCGCACCAAGCTCAAGAACGTGCTCTCCGGCAAGGTCGTCGACAAGACCTTCAACGCCGGTGTCAAGGTCGAGACGGCCACCGTCGACAAGCGCGACATGCAGTTCTCGTACAAGGACGGCGAGTACTTCGTCTTCATGGACATGGAGACGTACGACCAGCTGCACATCGACCCGAAGGCCGTCGGCGACGCCGCGAACTTCCTCATCGAGGGCTTCACGGCCGTCGTCGCGCAGCATGAGGGCGAGGTGCTCTTCGTCGAGCTGCCCGCCGCCGTCGAGCTGACCATCGCCGAGACCGAGCCGGGCGTCCAGGGTGACCGCTCCACCGGCGGCACCAAGCCCGCCACGCTGGAGACCGGCCACCAGATCCAGGTCCCGCTCTTCATCACCACCGGTGAGAAGATCAAGGTCGACACCCGTACGAGCGACTACCTCGGCCGGGTGAACAGCTAACCGTGGCTGCCCGTAACACGGCCCGTAAGCGCGCCTTCCAGATCCTCTTCGAGGGCGACCAGCGCGGGGCCGACGTCGTCACGGTCCTCGCGGACTGGATCCGGCACTCGCGGACCGACACTCGGCAGCCGCCGGTGAGCGAGTACACGATGCAGCTGGTCGAGGGCTACGCGGAGCACGCGAAGCGCATCGACGAGCTGATCGCGCAGTACGCGGTCGGCTGGACGCTCGACCGGATGCCGGTCGTCGACCGGAACCTGCTGCGCCTCGGCGCCTACGAACTGATCTGGGTGGACGAGACGCCGGACGCCGTGGTGCTCGACGAGATGGTGCAGCTCGCCAAGGAGTTCTCCACGGACGAGTCACCCGCCTTCGTCAACGGTCTGCTCGGCCGGCTCAAGGACCTGAAGCCGTCGCTGCGCCGAGAGCAGTAGCCGGACGACCACCGAAAGGGCCCGCAGCACCGCCGCGGGCCCTTTGGCGTATGCGCCCCCCGGGGGGCCGCAGCCGCACACGAGAGGCGTGTGCGCCCCCTGGCCGACGCAGCGGCACATGAGAACGCCGCCGGGGTGGCCCGACCGCAATGGTCCGGCCACCCCGGCGGCACGTTTCTGCTGGAGCTGATGAGGTCAGCTCTCCTCGTGGGACGCCACCGCACGGCGCGCGTCCGCGTCCAGCACACCCCAGCTGATCAGCTGCTCGGTCAGCACCGAGGGCGACTGGTCGTAGATCACCGCGAGGGTGCGCAGGTCGTCCTGGCGGATCGACAGCACCTTGCCGTTGTAGTCACCGCGCTGCGACTGGATCGTGGCCGCATACCGCTGGAGCGGGCCCGCCTTCTCGGCCGGCACGCTCGCCAGGCGCTCCAGGTCCAGAACGAGCTTCGGCGGCGGCTCGGCGGCACCGCCGGGAGTGGTGCCCGGCAGCAGCTCCTGCACCGGGACCCCATAGAAATCGGCCAGCTCGGCAAGGCGCTGCACGGTGACGGCGCGGTCGCCGCGCTCGTACGACCCGACCACGACCGCCTTCCAGCGTCCCTGGGACTTCTCTTCCACACCGTGGAGGGAAAGGCCCTGCTGGGTGCGGATGGCCCGGAGCTTGGCCCCGAGCTGTTTGGCGTATTCGCTGGACATATAGCTCCCCGGACACGGTGTCGACATGCGGCTCCGCCGCGCGGCTGGTGACTCACTGTGAGGTTACGCAGCGTGACTCTGCCCCGTCAAGCCGAATGGTCCGGACCGACCCCTCCGTGGAGGACGACATGCCGTGACGCCGGACGGGTGACCGGGGACCGTCAGGGGGGTGACAAGCCGGCGTCGGCGGGCTGGTAGGCTGATTGGCGCAATTCCGACGTCCTTTAAGGTCCGTCCCGTGAGGCGGAGAAGGAGGTCCGTCTCGTATGGACACGCAGCATTCCGATGCTCGGCCCGTTCTCGAAGGCCCTGACATCGCGCGGGTGCTCACCCGCATCGCCCACGAGATCGTCGAGCGCGCCAAGGGCGCGGACGACGTGGTGCTCCTCGGCATCCCGACCCGGGGCGTCTTCCTCGCCCGTCGGCTCGCCCTCAAGCTCGAGCAGATCACCGGCCGCACGATCCCGGTCGGCTCCCTCGACATCACGATGTACCGCGACGACCTGCGCCTGGGGCCCCCGCGTGCGCTGGCCCGGACGGAGATCCCCGGCGACGGGCTCGACGGCCGTCTCGTCGTGCTCGTCGACGACGTGCTCTTCTCCGGCCGCACCATCCGTGCCGCCCTGGACGCCCTGAACGACATCGGGCGTCCGCGCGCGGTCCAGCTCGCGGTCCTCGTCGACCGCGGCCACCGCGAACTTCCGATCCGCGCCGACTACGTCGGCAAGAACCTCCCCACGTCGCTGCGGGAGACGGTCAAGGTCCAGCTCACCGAGGAGGACGGTCGCGACACCGTGCTGCTCGGTGTGAAGCAGACCGTGGCGGGCGCACAGCAGTAGCACTCCGGCGTACACCCCTGCCGTACGCCCCGCGAGCACGCTTCCGCACACCCGTGCCTGCCCGAATCCTCCCGAATGATGAACTTCCTTACGGAGCCTGACAGATGCAGCGCCATCTCATCTCGGCCGCCGACCTCACCCGCGACGACGCCGTCCGGATCCTCGACACAGCCGAGGAGATGGCCCGGGCCGCGGACCGGCCGATCAAGAAGCTGCCGACCCTGCGCGGCCGCACCGTCGTCAACCTCTTCTTCGAGGACTCCACCCGCACCCGGATCTCCTTCGAGGCCGCCGAGAAGCGGCTGTCCGCGGACGTGATCAACTTCACCGCCAAGGGATCCAGCGTGTCCAAGGGGGAGTCCCTCAAGGACACCGCCCAGACCCTGGAGGCCATGGGCGTCGACGCCGTCGTCATCCGTCACGGCGCCTCCGGAGCCCCCTACCGCCTGGCCAACTCCGGCTGGATCGACGCGGCCGTGATCAACGCCGGCGACGGCACCCACCAGCACCCCACCCAGGCCCTGCTCGACGCCTTCACCATGCGCCGCCGCCTGGTGGGCCGGGACGCCGGGCTGGGCCACGACCTGGCCGGAAAGCGCATCACGATCGTCGGCGACGTGCTGCACAGCCGGGTCGCCCGCTCCAACGTCGACCTGCTGCACACCCTCGGCGCAGACGTCACCCTCGTCGCCCCGCCCACCCTGCTGCCGGTCGGCGTGGGCTCCTGGCCCTGCGAGACCTCCTACGACCTCGACAGCGCGCTGCCCAAGTCGGACGCGGTGATGATGCTGCGCGTCCAGCGCGAGCGCATGAACGCCGCCTTCTTCCCGACCGAGCGCGAGTACTCGCGGCGCTACGGCCTGGACGCCGACCGGATGGCGAGGATGCCGGAACACGCCATCGTCATGCACCCCGGTCCGATGGTCCGCGGCATGGAGATCACCGCCGAGGTCGCCGATTCCGGGCGCTGCACCGCCATCGAGCAGGTGGCGAACGGTGTCTCGATCCGGATGGCGGTCCTGTACCTGCTGCTCGGCGGGGCTGTATTCGATACCCGGAACGCGCCCGCCCACCCCCAGACCCGTACCGAGGAGAAGTAAGACACATGAGCAAGATCCTGATCCGTGGTGCGAGGGTGCTCGGCGGCGCGCCGCAGGACGTCCTCATCGACGGCGAGATCATCGAAGCGGTCGGTACGGGTCTGCCCGCCGAGGGCGCGCAGGTCGTCGAGGCCGACGGCAAGGTGCTGCTCCCGGGCCTCGTCGACCTGCACACCCACCTGCGCGAGCCCGGCCGCGAGGACTCGGAGACCGTCCTGACCGGTACCCGGGCCGCCGCCGCCGGCGGCTACACGGCGGTGTTCGCCATGGCCAACACCTTCCCGGTCGCCGACACCGCCGGCGTCGTGGAGCAGGTGTGGCGGCTGGGCAGGGAGCACGGCTACTGCGACGTCCACCCCGTCGGCGCCGTCACCGTCGGTCTGGAGGGCAAGAAGCTCGCCGAGCTGGGCGCCATGCACGAGTCGGCGGCCGGCGTCACCGTCTTCTCCGACGACGGCAAGTGCGTCGACGACGCGGTGATCATGCGCCGGGCGCTGGAGTACGTGAAGGCCTTCGGCGGCGTGGTCGCCCAGCACGCTCAGGAGCCCCGGCTGACCGAGGGCGCCCAGATGAACGAGGGCGTCGTCTCCGCGGAGCTGGGGCTCGGCGGCTGGCCCGCGGTCGCCGAGGAGTCGATCGTCGCCCGGGATGTGCTGCTCGCCGAGCACGTCGGCTCCCGTGTGCACATCTGCCATCTGTCGACCGCCGGCTCCGTCGAGATCGTGCGCTGGGCGAAGTCCCGCGGCATCGACGTCACCGCCGAGGTCACCCCGCACCACCTGCTGCTGACCGACGAGCTGGTGCGCACCTACAACCCGGTCTACAAGGTCAACCCGCCGCTGCGCACCGAGCGGGACGTGCTGGCGCTGCGCGAGGCGCTCGCCGACGGCACGATCGACATCGTCGCCACCGACCACGCCCCCCACCCGCACGAGGACAAGGACTGCGAGTGGGCCGCGGCCGCCATGGGCATGGTCGGCCTGGAGACCGCGCTGTCCGTGGTGCAGGGGACCATGGTCGACACCGGGCTGCTCGACTGGGCGGGCGTCGCGGACCGTATGTCCTTCAAGCCCGCCAGGATCGGCCGGGCCGCGGGTCACGGGCGCCCCGTCTCGGCAGGCGAGCCGGCCAACCTCACGCTCGTGGACACGGCATACCGTGGGCAGGTGGACCCCGCGGGCTTCGCCTCGCGCAGCCGCAACACTCCGTACGAGGGCCGTGAGCTGCCGGGCCGTGTCACCCACACGTGGCTCCGGGGCAAGGCCACGCTCGTCGACGGGAAGCTCGCGTGACACCTGTAATCCTGCTCGCCGCCGAGAGGAAATCGGCGGAAGTGACCGACTGGGCCGCTCGCATCGGCTGGCTCGTGGGGCTCGCCCTCTTCGTCGCGCTCGTCTACTGGCTGATGCGCGAGGGCTGGAAGTGGCGCGCCACCCTCCAGAGCGACCTGCCCGGGCTTCCCACCGCGCCGCCGGATGCCGGCCCGGCGAAACTGAACATGAGCGGCCGCTACCACGGCTCCACCACCGCCGGGCAGTGGCTGGACCGCATCGTGGCCCACGGTCTCGGCACCCGCAGCCGGGCCGAGCTCACGCTGACGGACGCCGGCCTCGACGTGGTACGTCCCGGTGCGACCGACTTCTTCGTGCCCGCCGAGCGGCTGCGCGGCGCCCGGCTCGACAAGGGCATCGCGGGCAAGGTCCTCACCGAGGGCGGACTGCTGGTCGTGACCTGGGAGCACGGCGACAAACTGCTCGACTCCGGTTTCCGCTCCGACCGTGCGGCCGAGCACAACGACTGGGTCGACACCCTGAACCACATGATCGACAAGACGGAAGGCGCACGATGACGACCTCCACCAGGGGAATCTGCAAGGTTCCCGCCGTACTCGTCCTGGAGGACGGCCGGATCTTCCGCGGCCGCGCCTACGGGGCCGTGGGGGTGACCTTCGGCGAGGCCGTGTTCTCCACCGGTATGACCGGCTACCAGGAAACCCTCACCGACCCGTCGTACCACCGCCAGGTCGTCGTGATGACCGCCCCCCACGTCGGCAACACGGGCGTCAACGACGAGGACCCCGAATCGCAGCGGATCTGGGTCGCGGGCTACGTCGTGCGCGACCCCGCGCGCGTGCCCTCCAACTGGCGCGCCAAGCGCTCGCTGGACGAGGAACTGCGCCACCAGGGCGTCGTCGGGATCAGCGGTATCGACACCCGGGCGCTGACCCGCCATCTGCGCGAGCGGGGCGCCATGCGCGTCGGCATCTTCTCCGGCCACGCCCTGCCCGACGAGGGCACCATGCTCGCCGAGGTCCGCCAGGCCCCCGAGATGGAGGGCGCGGACCTCTCCGCCGAGGTCGCCACCAAGGAGGCGTACGTCGTCCCCGCGATCGGCGAGAAGCGGTACACCGTCGCCGCGGTCGACCTCGGCATCAAGGGCATGACCCCGCACCGCATGGCCGAGCGCGGCATCGAGGTGCACGTGCTGCCTGCGACGGCGACCGCCGAGGCCGTGTTCGCCGCGAACCCGGACGGTGTGTTCTTCTCCAACGGCCCCGGCGACCCCGCCACCGCCGACCACGCCGTCTCCGTCATGCGGGCCGTCCTGGAGCGCAGGACGCCCCTGTTCGGCATCTGCTTCGGCAACCAGATCCTCGGCCGTGCGCTCGGCTTCGGCACCTACAAGCTGAAGTACGGCCACCGCGGCATCAACCAGCCTGTGCAGGACCGTACGACCGGCAAGGTCGAGGTCACCGCGCACAACCACGGCTTCGCCGTCGACGCCCCGCTCGACAAGGTCTCCGACACGCCCTACGGCCGCGCCGAGGTCTCCCACGTCTGCCTCAACGACAACGTCGTGGAGGGCCTCCAACTGCTCGACCAGCCGGCCTTCAGCGTCCAGTACCACCCCGAAGCCGCCGCGGGCCCGCACGACGCCGCCTACCTCTTCGACCGCTTCGTATCCCTGATGGAGGGCCAGCGTGCCTAAGCGCACCGATATCCAGTCCGTCCTGGTCATCGGCTCCGGCCCGATCGTCATCGGCCAGGCCGCCGAGTTCGACTACTCCGGCACCCAGGCGTGCCGGGTCCTGAGGTCCGAGGGGCTGCGGGTCGTTCTCGTGAACTCCAACCCGGCCACGATCATGACCGACCCGGAGATCGCGGACGCCACCTACGTCGAGCCGATCACCCCCGAGTTCGTCGAGCGGATCATCGCCAAGGAGCGCCCCGACGCCCTGCTGCCCACCCTGGGCGGTCAGACGGCGCTGAACACGGCCATCAAGCTGCACGAGAACGGCGTCCTGGAGAAGTACGGCGTCGAACTGATCGGGGCGAACGTCGAGGCGATCCACAAGGGGGAGGACCGCGACCGGTTCAAGGAGGTCGTGGAGGAGGTGCGCAGGAAGACCGGACACGGCGAGTCCGCCCGGTCCGTGATCTGCCACTCCATGGACGAGGTGCTCGCCGGCGTCGAGCGGCTCGGCGGCTACCCGGTCGTCGTCCGTCCCTCCTTCACCATGGGCGGCGCCGGCTCCGGCTTCGCCCACGACGAGGACGAGCTGCGCCGCATCGCAGGCCAGGGCCTCACCCTCTCGCCGACCACCGAGGTGCTCCTGGAGGAGTCCATCCTCGGCTGGAAGGAGTACGAGCTGGAGCTGATGCGCGACAAGCACGACAACGTCGTGGTCGTCTGCTCCATCGAGAACTTCGACCCGATGGGCGTGCACACCGGTGACTCGATCACCGTCGCCCCGGCGATGACCCTGACCGACCGCGAGTACCAGACCCTGCGCGACATCGGCATCGCCGTCATCCGCGAGGTCGGCGTGGACACCGGCGGCTGCAACATCCAGTTCGCGGTGGACCCCGAGGACGGTCGCGTGATCGTCATCGAGATGAACCCGCGGGTCTCGCGCTCGTCCGCCCTCGCCTCGAAGGCGACCGGTTTCCCGATCGCCAAGATCGCCGCCAAGCTCGCCGTCGGCTACACCCTCGACGAGATCCCGAACGACATCACCGAGGAGACCCCGGCCTCCTTCGAACCGACCCTCGACTACGTCGTGGTCAAGGCGCCCCGGTTCGCCTTCGAGAAGTTCCCCTCCGCCGACTCCACGCTGACCACGACCATGAAGTCGGTCGGTGAGGCGATGGCGATCGGCCGCAACTTCACCGAGGCGTTCCAGAAGGCGCTGCGCTCGCTGGAGAAGAAGGGCAGCCAGTTCACCTTCGTGGGCGAGACCGGCGACAAGGCCACGCTGCTGCGCGAGGCCGCCCGCCCCACGGACGGCCGGATCAACACGGTCATGCAGGCCATCCGCGCGGGCGCCACCCAGGAGGAGGTCTTCGAGGCCACCCGGATCGACCCCTGGTTCGTCGACCAGCTCTTCCTCATCAAGGAGATCGCGGACGAGCTGGCCGCCGCCGAGCGGCTGGACCCCGAGCTGCTGGCCGAGGCCAAGCGGCACGGATTCTCCGACCAGCAGATCGCCGAGATCCGCGGGCTGCGCGAGGACGTCGTGCGCGAGGTCCGGCACGCGCTGGGCGTACGCCCCGTCTACAAGACGGTGGACACCTGCGCCGCCGAGTTCGCCGCGAAGACGCCGTACTTCTACTCCTCCTACGACGAGGAGAACGAGGTCGCGCCGCGCGAGAAGGCCGCGGTCATCATCCTGGGCTCCGGCCCCAACCGCATCGGCCAGGGCATCGAGTTCGACTACTCCTGCGTCCACGCCTCCTTCGCACTCAGCGACGCCGGGTACGAGACCGTGATGGTCAACTGCAACCCCGAGACGGTCTCCACGGACTACGACACCTCCGACCGGCTGTACTTCGAGCCGCTGACGCTGGAGGACGTGCTCGAGATCGTCCACGCCGAGCAGCAGGCCGGCCCGGTCGCGGGCGTCGTGGTCCAGCTCGGCGGCCAGACACCGCTGGGCCTGGCGCAGGCGCTGAAGGACAACGGCGTGCCGATCGTGGGCACATCCCCGGAGGCGATCCACGCCGCCGAGGACCGCGGCGCGTTCGGGCGTGTGCTCGCCGAGGCCGGGCTGCCGGCGCCCAAGCACGGCACGGCCACCACGTTCGACGAGGCCAAGGCGATCGCGGACGAGATCGGCTATCCGGTCCTCGTACGGCCCTCGTACGTCCTCGGCGGGCGCGGCATGGAGATCGTCTACGACGAGGCCCGCCTCGCCGCCTACATCGCCGAGTCGACCGAGATCAGCCCGTCCCGTCCGGTGCTGGTCGACCGGTTCCTCGACGACGCGATCGAGATCGACGTCGACGCCCTGTACGACGGCGAGGAGCTGTACCTGGGCGGTGTGATGGAGCACATCGAGGAGGCCGGCATCCACTCCGGTGACTCGGCCTGCGCGCTGCCCCCGATCACGCTGGGCGGCTTCGACATCAAGCGGCTGCGCGCCTCCACGGAGGCCATCGCGCGGGGTGTCGGGGTGCGCGGACTGATCAACATCCAGTTCGCCATGGCGGGGGACATCCTCTACGTCCTCGAGGCCAACCCGCGGGCCTCCCGCACCGTTCCCTTCACCTCGAAGGCGACCGCGGTGCCGCTGGCCAAGGCCGCCGCCCGGATCTCGCTGGGCGCGACCATCGCCGAGCTGCGCTCCGAGGGCCTGCTTCCGGCGAACAGCGACGGCGGCGAGCTCCCGCTCGACGCGCCGATCTCCGTCAAGGAGGCCGTCATGCCGTGGTCGCGGTTCCGCGACATCCACGGCCGGGGCGTGGACACGGTCCTCGGCCCGGAGATGCGCTCCACCGGCGAGGTCATGGGCATCGACTCGGTCTTCGGCACGGCGTACGCCAAGTCGCAGGCCGGCGCCTACGGTCCGCTGCCGACCAAGGGCCGCGCCTTCATCTCGGTCGCCAACCGGGACAAGCGATCGATGATCTTCCCGGCGCGGGAGCTGGTCGCCCACGGCTTCGAGCTGCTCGCCACCTCCGGCACGGCCGAGGTGCTCAAGCGCAACGGCATCAATGTCACCGTGGTGCGCAAGCAGTCCGAGGGCACCGGCCCCGGCGGCGAGAAGACCATCGTCCAGCTCATCCACGACGGCGAGGTCGACCTCATCGTCAACACCCCCTACGGCACCGGTGGCCGCCTCGACGGCTACGAGATCCGCACGGCCGCGGTGGCCCGCTCCGTGCCCTGCCTGACGACGGTCCAGGCGCTCGCCGCAGCCGTCCAGGGCATCGACGCCCTCAACCGCGGTGACGTGGGCGTCCGCTCGCTCCAGGAACACGCGGAACAGCTGACCGCGGCCCGCGACTAGCAGCCCTCGAGGGGGACATCGGAAACGGTGTCCCCCTCTTGGTGAGGACACAGGGACATGTACAAGCTTTTCTTCCGTCTGGTTTTCTCCCGGATGGACCCGGAACAGGCCCACCACCTGGCCTTCCGCTGGATCCTCCGCGCCGCCCGCATCCCCGTGCTGCGCACCTTCGCCGCCGCCGTCCTCGCGCCCCGCTACCGGGAGCTGCGCACGGAGGCGTTCGGGCTGCGCATGCACGGCCCGTTCGGGCTCGCGGCCGGCTTCGACAAGAACGCCGTGGGCGTCGACGGCATGGCGATGATGGGCTTCGACCACGTCGAGATCGGCACGGTGACCGGGGAGCCGCAGCCCGGCAACCCCAAGAAGCGGCTGTTCCGGCTCGTCCCGGACCGGGCGCTGATCAACCGTATGGGCTTCAACAACGAGGGCTCGCTGGCGGTCGCCGCACGCCTGGCCTCGCGTACGCCCGTCTTCCGGACCGTCGTGGGCGTCAACATCGGCAAGACCAAGGCCGTACCCGAGGCGCAGGCCGTCGGGGACTACGTCAAGTCGACCGAGCGGCTCGCACCGTACGCCGACTACCTGGTCGTCAACGTCTCCTCGCCCAACACCCCGGGCCTGCGCAACCTCCAGGCGACCGAGGCGCTGCGCCCGCTGCTCAGCGCCGTCCGCGAGGCCGCCGACCGCACCGTCACCACCCGGCGCGTCCCCCTGCTGGTCAAGATCGCCCCGGACCTCGCCGACGAGGACGTCGACGCCGTCGCCGACCTCGCCGTGGAGCTGGGCCTGGACGGGATCATCGCCACGAACACCACCATCGCGCGCGAGGGGCTCGGACTGGCCTCCGACCCCGCCCTGGTGAAGGAGACCGGCGGACTGTCCGGCGCGCCGCTGACAACGCGCTCCCTGGAGGTGCTGCGCCGCCTCTACGCGCGCGTGGGCGACCGCATCACCCTGGTGGGCGTCGGCGGCATCACGAGCGCCGAGGACGCCTGGCAGCGCATTCTGGCCGGTGCCACGCTCGTGCAGGGCTACAGCGCGTTCATCTACCAGGGGCCCTTCTGGAGCCGCGCCGTCCACAAGGGACTCGCGGCGCGTCTGCGTACGAGCCCCTACGCCACCCTCGCCGACGCGGTCGGCGCCGATGTGAGGAAGTCCGCATGACCGGTCTGGAACCCTTCGGCGCCCGTCTGCGCCGTGCCATGGACGAGCGTGGCCCGCTGTGCGTCGGCATCGACCCGCACGCCTCGCTGCTGGCCCAGTGGGGCCTGAACGACGACGTGGCGGGCCTGGAGCGGTTCAGCCGCACGGTCGTGGAGGCGATGGCCGAGCGTGTCGCCGTCCTCAAGCCGCAGAGCGCCTTCTTCGAGCGCTTCGGGGCCCGTGGGGTCGCCGTCCTGGAGAAGGCGGTCGAGGAGGCGCGGGCGGCCGGGGCGCTGGTCGTCATGGACGCCAAGCGCGGTGACATCGGCTCGACCATGGCCGCGTACGCCGAAGCCTTTCTCCACCAGGGGTCTCCGCTGTTCTCCGACGCCCTGACCGTCTCGCCCTACCTCGGCTACGGCTCGCTCAAGCCGGCCGTGGACCTCGCGCGCGAGAGCGGCGCCGGACTGTTCGTGCTCGCGCTGACCTCGAACCCCGAGGGCGGCGAGGTGCAGCACGCCGTGCGCCCCGACGGCCGGAGCGTGGGTGCGACGATGCTCGCCCACCTCGCGGCCGAGAACGCGGGGCAGGAGCCCCTCGGCTCCTTCGGGGCCGTGGTGGGGGCCACGCTCGGCGACCTGTCGTCGTACGACCTCGACATGGGCGGCCCGCTCCTCGCGCCGGGCATCGGCGCCCAGGGAGCCACTCCGGCCGACCTTCCCCGGGTCTTCGGCAAGGCCGTGCGCAACGTGGTGCCGAACGTCAGCCGGGGCGTGCTGCGGCACGGTCCCGATGTCGTCGCGCTGCGTGACGCCGCGGAACGCTTCGCGGAGGAGATCCGGGCCGCCGTGGCGGCCGGCTAGACCTTCCGAGGCGGTCGCGGGAGTCGTCATGGGCGTGTCCACGGAGCCGCTTGAGTCTGAATACATCCTCAAATCCGGGGCAGTATGTCCCAAAAGTCCGGCTCGACAGAGGCTGACCAGGACTTTTCCGCTGTTCTCGCTGACTCTGGCGGACTTGCCCGCTAGTCTCCGACGAGAGAACGGGCAAGCGTGTTGCTCGTGGCTCCCCAGGTGTGGGGCGACTAGGTTCCTCACCGGTCCGTATCCGACAGTTCGACATCCGAGGTGACGTAGGCGTGGCTCTTCCGCCCCTTACCCCTGAACAGCGCGCAGCCGCGCTCGAAAAGGCCGCCGCGGCTCGCCGGGAGCGGGCCGAGGTCAAGAATCGACTCAAGCACTCCGGCGCCTCCCTGCACGAGGTCATCAAGCAGGGCCAGGAAAACGACGTCATCGGCAAGATGAAGGTCTCCGCCCTCCTCGAGTCCCTGCCGGGCGTGGGCAAGGTCCGCGCCAAGCAGATCATGGAGCGACTCGGGATCTCCGAGAGCCGCCGTGTCCGTGGCCTCGGTTCCAACCAGATCGCCTCCCTGGAGCGCGAGTTCGGCGGCACCGCCAGCTGAGTCCGGTGCACTCCGGGATTGCTGGAATAATCGCTGCATGAGTGAACGTCCGCGGCTGACCGTGCTCTCCGGCCCCTCCGGGGTCGGCAAGAGCACGGTCGTCGCCCATATGCGCAAGGAGCACCCCGAGGCCTGGCTCTCGGTGTCGGCGACGACCCGTAAGCCCCGCCCGGGTGAGCGGCACGGTCTCCACTACTTCTTCGTCACCGACGACGAGATGGACAAGCTGATCGCCAACGGCGAGCTGCTGGAGTGGGCCGAGTTCGCAGGCAACCGCTACGGCACGCCGCGGGCCGCCGTGCTGGAGCACCTGGAGGCCGGCGTGCCGGTCCTGCTGGAGATCGACCTCCAGGGCGCCCGGCAGGTCCGCGAGTCCATGCCCGAGGCGCAGCTGGTGTTCCTGGCTCCGCCCTCCTGGGAGGAGCTGGTGCGCAGGCTCACCGGACGCGGCACGGAACCGCCCGAGGTGATCGAGCGCCGCCTGGAGGCGGCCAAGATCGAACTGGCGGCCGAGCGCGAGTTCGACCAGACCCTGGTCAACACCTCGGTCGAGGACGTGGCGCGCGAGCTGCTAGCCTTGATGAACGTTGTGTGATCAGGGTTGTGTGATCAGGTCTGATCTTTTCCCATCTTTCGGAAGGCAGAGCGTGTCCTCTTCCATCACCGCGCCCGAGGGCATCATCAACCCGCCGATCGACGAGCTCCTCGAGGCCACCGACTCGAAGTACAGCCTCGTGATCTACGCGGCCAAGCGGGCCCGCCAGATCAACGCGTACTACTCGCAGCTCGGTGAGGGCCTCCTCGAGTACGTCGGTCCCCTCGTCGACACCCACGTCCACGAGAAGCCGCTCTCGATCGCCCTGCGTGAGATCAACGCGGGTCTGCTGACCTCCGAGGCCATCGAGGGCCCGGCGCAGTAAGTCGGACAGTGCGGCATGTCATAGCGGCATACCGCATGCATATCGCCGTATCGCGATAGGTTTTTCCACAGGCCCGGCAGTGCCTCTGCCGGGCCTGTGGTCTGCTCGGGGGTGCGGGGGCCGTCCCCCCGCGGTGATGCAGCATGGGGATGTACGTATCCGAGTCCGGGGAGAGACGGTGGACAAGCCCAAGGTCGTTCTGGGGGTCAGCGGCGGCATCGCCGCGTACAAGGCGTGCGAGCTGCTGCGCAGACTGACCGAGTCCGGGCATGACGTCCGCGTCGTGCCCACCGCCTCCGCGCTGCACTTCGTCGGAGCCGCGACCTGGTCGGCGCTCTCCGGCCACCCCGTCTCGACCGAGGTCTGGGACGACGTCCACGAGGTGCCCCACGTACGCATCGGCCAGCAGGCCGATCTGGTCGTCGTGGCCCCCGCGACGGCGGACGCCCTCGCCAAGGCGGCCCACGGTCTCGCCGACGACCTTCTGACGAACACCCTCCTCACCGCCCGCTGCCCGGTCGTCTTCGCCCCCGCGATGCACACGGAGATGTGGGAGCACCCGGCCACCCAGGAGAACGTGGCCACGCTGCGCCGGCGTGGAGCGATAGTCATCGAACCGGCGGTCGGCCGCCTGACCGGCGTCGACACGGGCAAGGGTCGACTGCCCGACCCGGCAGAGATCTTCGAGGTCTGCCGCCGCGTGCTGGCCCGGGGCGCGACCGAGCCGGACCTCCGGGACCGTCACGTCCTCGTCACCGCCGGCGGCACCCGCGAGCCCCTCGACCCCGTCCGGTTCCTCGGCAACCGCTCCTCCGGCAAGCAGGGCTACGCCCTCGCGCGCACGGCCGCCGCCCGGGGCGCCCGCGTCACCCTGATCGCCGCGAACACGAGCCTGCCCGATCCGGCCGGAGTGGACGTCGTCCGGGTGGGCACGGCCGTACAGCTGCGCGAGGCGGTGCTGAAGGCGGCCGCCGACGCGGACGCCGTGGTCATGGCGGCCGCGGTGGCGGACTTCCGCCCCGCCGCCTACGCTTCCGCGAAGATCAAGAAGAAGGACGACCAGGACCCCGGGCCCATCGCCTTGATCAGGAATCCGGACATTCTCGCCGAGATCTCGGCCGACCGGGCCCGCCCCGGCCAGGTGGTCGTGGGCTTCGCCGCGGAGACGGACAACGTGCTGGTCAACGGCCGCGCGAAGCTGGAACGCAAGGGCTGCGACCTGCTCGTGGTCAACGAGGTGGGGGAGCGCAAGACCTTCGGTTCCGAGGAGAACGAGGCAGTGGTGCTCGGGGCCGACGGCAGTGAGACCCCCGTGCCGTACGGGCCGAAGGAAGCACTGGCCGAGACGGTGTGGAACCTCGTGGTGCGCCGCCTGTCCTGAATACGTCCCTCGCCTCGAGGCCCGCTCGAACCTTGCCACATTCCCGCGTGGCGGCCCTGGAAAAGAGCGCGCGGCATTGGGCAGAATGCGCGTGCCGCAGGTCACAGGGCTCCCGAGAGGCGAGACAGGTGGGCCGGCGGTCGAGCGCGACCGATAAACTGTTCTCGGACGACGCCGGGTGCAGCCCCCCGTCCCGTCCGCCAATGATCAGCCAGCAGCCGCTGCAACCCCAGGGAGCGTTGTGTCCCGTCGCCTGTTCACCTCGGAGTCCGTGACCGAGGGTCACCCCGACAAGATCGCTGACCAGATCAGTGACACCATTCTCGACGCGCTTCTGCGTGAGGACCCGACCTCCCGGGTCGCCGTGGAGACGCTGATCACGACCGGTCTGGTGCACGTGGCCGGCGAGGTCACGACCAAGACGTACGCGGACATCGCGACGCTGGTGCGCAACAAGATCCTGGAGATCGGCTACGACTCGTCGAAGAAGGGCTTCGACGGCGCGTCCTGTGGTGTCTCGGTGTCGATCGGCGCGCAGTCCCCGGACATCGCGCAGGGTGTGGACACGGCGTACGAGTCCCGTGTCGAGGGCGACGACGACGAGCTGGACCGCCAGGGCGCGGGCGACCAGGGCCTGATGTTCGGCTATGCGACGGACGAGACCCCGACGCTGATGCCGCTGCCCATCTTCCTGGCGCACCGCCTGTCCAAGCGCCTGTCCGACGTCCGCAAGAACGGCACCATCCCCTACCTGCGCCCGGACGGAAAGACCCAGGTCACCATCGAGTACGACGGTGACAAGGCGGTCCGCCTGGACACGGTGGTCATCTCCTCGCAGCACGCGAGCGACATCGACCTCGAGTCGCTGCTCGCCCCCGACATCCGTGAGTTCGTCGTCGAGCCGGAGCTGAAGGCCCTGCTGGACGAGGGCATCAAGCTGGAGACCGACGGCTACCGCCTGCTGGTCAACCCCACGGGCCGCTTCGAGATCGGCGGTCCGATGGGTGACGCGGGCCTGACCGGCCGGAAGATCATCATCGACACCTACGGCGGCATGGCCCGGCACGGCGGTGGCGCGTTCTCCGGCAAGGACCCGTCCAAGGTGGACCGCTCGGCGGCGTACGCGATGCGCTGGGTCGCCAAGAACGTCGTGGCGGCGGGCCTGGCCTCCCGCTGCGAGGTGCAGGTCGCATACGCGATCGGCAAGGCCGAGCCGGTCGGCCTGTTCGTGGAGACCTTCGGCACGGCCAAGATCGACGCCGAGAAGATCGAGCACGCGATCACCGAGGTCTTCGACCTCCGCCCGGCCGCGATCATCCGCGACCTGGACCTGCTCCGCCCGATCTACGCCCAGACCGCCGCGTACGGCCACTTCGGCCGCGAGCTCCCCGACTTCACCTGGGAGCGCACGGACCGTGTGGAGGCACTGCGCGCGGCGGCAGGGCTGTAAGCCGTCCCCCGCTCGTGCACGAGGCCCGGCTCCCCTGAGGGAGCCGGGTCTTGGCATGTCACCCACCCAACGGCCGCCCGCGACGCGAAGTCCGCACGGCGGTGTCAGTGGGGTTTGGTAAGAATGCAAGCGTGAGCAGCGGGAACGGGCAGCAGCGAGCGGCGGGCGGGGACGATGCCGCGCCGCCCGAGCAGCTTGCGCTGATCCGTGAGGCCGTGCGCAAGGCCAAGGCACCCCGGGCCAAGCCGCGCACCTGGCGGGGAGCCGCCCTCGCCAAGGAGCTGCCCGTCGCCCGCGTCCTGGTCGACAAGGGCGTGCTGCATCTGGACCGGTACTTCGACTACGTCGTGCCGGAGGAGCTGGACGCCGTGGCCCGGCCCGGGGTCCGGGTCCGGGTGAGATTCGGCGCCGGCGCGCGCACGGTGCGCGAGGGGCGGCGCGAAGGCGGCGGGCTCATCGACGGGTTCCTCGTCGAGCGACTGCCCGAGTCCGACTACACCGGGCCTCTCGCGGCCCTGGCCCAGGTCGTGTCACCCGAGCCCGTCCTCTCGACCGAGCTGCTGGAGCTCGCCCGCGCCGTCGCCGACCGGTACGCGGGCAGTCTCGCCGATGTGCTCCAGCTCGCCGTACCACCGCGGCACGCCCGCGCCGAGGCCACGGAGACCGGTCCGCCGCCGGCACCGCCCGCCGCTCCGGATCCCGGGTCCTGGCGGAGGTACGGGCGAGGGCCGGAGTTCCTGCGGTCCCTGGCCTCCGGCGGTGCGCCACGGGCCGTGTGGACCGCCCTGCCGGGGCCGCAGTGGGCGGAGGAGATCGCCCGGGCCGTGCAGGCCACTCTCGCCTCGGGCCGGGGCGCCCTGGTCGTCGTACCCGCGGGCCGGCCCGCCGCCCGGGTCGACGCCGCGCTGCGCGCGCTGATGGGAGAGGGGCGGCACGCGGTCCTGACCGCCGACGCCGGGCAGGAGCGGCGGTACCGGGAGTGGCTCGCGATACGACGCGGAGCCGTGCGGGCGGTCGTCGGGACGCGGGCCGCCATGTTCGCGCCGGTCCGCGACCTCGGGCTCGTCGCCGTCTGGGACGACGGGGATGCCGCCCACAGCGACGACAACGCCCCCTTCCCGCATGTCCGCGAGGTCCTGGAGCTCCGGGCGTCGCGCGACAGGTGCGCCTTTCTGCTGGGGGGCTGGAGCTGCACCGTGGAGGCCGCGCAGCTCGTCGAGAGCGGCTGGGCGGCACCGCTGGTCGCCGACCGCGAGCAGGTGCGGGCCGCGGCGCCGCTCGTGCGGACCGTGGGGGACGGGGACCTCGCGCGGGACGAGGCGGCCAGGGCGGCCCGGCTGCCGACGCTCGCCTGGGAGGTGATGCGCGAGGGGCTGCGGCACGGTCCCGTGCTGGTGCAGGTGCCCCGGCGGGGATACGTTCCCCGGCTGGCCTGCGCCCACTGCCGCGCGCCCGCCCGCTGCCGGCACTGCGCCGGGCCGCTGACGGCCCAGGACGCCGGGGAGCTGCGGTGCGGCTGGTGCGGGCGGGAGGAGAGCGCCTGGCACTGCCCGGAGTGCGGCGGTTTCCGGCTGCGCGCCCAGGTGGTGGGTGCCCGGCGGACCGCCGAGGAGCTGGGGCGCGCGTTCCCGGCGGTACCGGTGCGGACGTCGGGGCGCGAGCAGGTGCTGGACACGGTTGCGGACACCCCCGCCCTGGTCGTCAGCACCCCGGGGGCCGAGCCCGTCGCCGAGGGCGGGTACGCGGCCGCGCTGCTGCTCGACGGATGGGCGATGCTCGGGCGGCCGGATCTGCGGGCGGGCGAGGAGGCGCTGCGGCGTTGGATCGGCGCGGGTGCGCTGGTCCGGCCGCAGTCGGCGGGCGGAACCGTGGTTGTCGTCGCCGAGGCGACGCTGCGGCCCGTGCAGGCACTGGTCCGGTGGGATCCCGTCGGGCACGCGGTGCGGGAACTGGCCGAGCGGGCCGAGCTGGGCTTTCCGCCGGTGTCGCGGATGGCGGCGGTGTCGGGGCCGGCCGAGGCCGTGGCGGACTTTCTCGCCGGGGCCGGACTCCCGCCGGACGCCGAGGTGCTGGGACCCGTGCCCGTGCCGGTCACCGAGGCCGGGCGGCCACGGCGCGCCGGGGGGCCGCCGCCGGGGGAGCGGTGGGAGCGTGCGCTCATCCGGGTGCCGCCCGGGAGCGGTGCCGCGCTGGCCGCCGCGCTGAAGACCGCGCTGGCGGCCCGGACGGCTCGTGGGGGGACGGGCGGCAGCGACGCGGTCCGGATCCGGATCGACCCACCGGACATCGGCTGACGCGCGGAGTTCGGCCCGGTACGCGGGACGGGGCGTGGGCTCGGGTCCTGGTACGCGGGACGGGCGATGGGCCCGGGTCCTGGTACGCGGGACGGGGCGTGGGCCTGGGGGTCGGGTGCGCGGGACGGGGCGATGGGCTCGGGGTCCGGCGTACCGATATCCCGACCTCGGCGCTCAGGCGCGGTGGCGTGTCCGCCGTACGGCCTCTCGCCCGCCGCATGTGGGCGGCGCGGCCGCACGGCTGCCTCCCGGTGCGGCCGGGAGGCAGGCGGAGGGCCGTTCAGCCGTTGCGGGGGCCCGGGAAGGCCGTCGGCCGCACTTCGTCGCGGAGCGTGGGGCTGCCGGCCGTCGGCTGTGTCGGCATCGAACGGGCCGCCGGCACGGTGGGGATGCCGGTGCCCATGTTGAGCGTGCGGGTGCCGGCCGGCTCCTGCGCGCGTTCGGCCTCGGTCGCCGCCTGGGCGGCGGCCCGGCGGGCGCCGTAACGACGGTGCACCGCCTGCTTGGTGACGCCGAGTGCGGAGCCCACGGCGTCCCACGAGAAGCCGAGTGAGCGGTCGAAGTCCACGGCCGCCGTCACCAGGGTCTCGACACTGTCCCGCAGTTCCTGGGCGAGACGGACGGTCGGGGCGGGGGCACGTCCGTAGACGACGAAGCCTGTGGAGGGGCCGGAGCGGCGCGGGCGGTAGACATTGCCCAACTGGGCGGTGAGGGTGCGCAGCGCGTCCACCTGTCGGCGGACCCGCTCGATGTCCCGCACCAGCAGGTGCAGGCTGGCCCGAGCCTGGGCGTCGTGGGTTGCGTGGTCGGCCATGAACAAGCCTCTCGAACCGGCGTTGAAAGGAATCGGGCCGCGATTGCGGCCCGTTGTGGTCAACTCTTTCTTGACCAACGCGCATGCGGGGCTCTGGTCACGGTGCGGGGGCGTAAGGAGACGTATGTACGCCCCCCGGGGCGGTGTGCGCTGTGCGAAGCATTCGTCCTGGATCAGGGCGCCCTTCCTGCTTCCGGTGCCCTGGCCCCCCATAGACTGGTGCGCTACCCGCGCGCCTCGGCCCGCCGCAGGCGTCCGGGCGCGTCCCGACTCCCGCCCGAGAGGCCGTCACCCACCCATGAGGCTTGTCTTCGCAGGTACCCCCGAGGTCGCCGTTCCCGCGCTGGACGCCCTGCTCGCGTCCGGGCGGCACGAGGTGGCGGCCGTCGTCACGCGGCCCGACGCACCCGCGGGTCGAGGGCGCAGGCTCGTCGCCAGCCCCGTCGCCGAACGGGCGGAGGAGGCAGGGATCGAGGTCCTCAAGCCGAACAGGCCCCGTGACGAGGACTTCCTCGCCCGGCTGAGGGAGATCGCGCCCGACTGCTGTCCCGTCGTCGCCTACGGCGCGCTGCTGCCCCGGGCGGCTCTCGACATTCCGGCCCACGGCTGGGTCAACCTGCACTTCTCGCTGCTGCCCGCCTGGCGTGGCGCGGCCCCCGTGCAGCACTCCGTCATGGCGGGCGACGAGATCACCGGGGCCTCCACCTTCCTCATCGAGGAAGGACTGGACTCGGGTCCGGTCTACGGCACCGTCACCGAGCGGGTCCGTGCCACCGACACCAGCGGTGACCTGCTCACCCGACTCGCCTTCGCCGGCGCCGGACTGCTCGCGGCCACCATGGACGGCATCGAGGACGGCACCCTCAAGGCCGTACCGCAGCCCGCCGAGGGCGTCACGCTCGCACCCAAGATCACCGTCGAGGACGCACAGGTGGACTGGGCCACGCCCGCGCTCCGTGTCGACCGCGTGGTACGGGCCTGCACTCCCGCCCCCGGCGCCTGGACCACCTTCCGCGGCGAGCGGCTCAAGCTGATCCAGGTCACGCCCGTGCCCGAACGCACGGATCTCGCCCCGGGACAGCTGTCGGCCGGCAAGAACAACGTGTACGTCGGCACCGGTTCCCACGCCGTCGAGCTGGTGTGGGTGCAGGCCCAGGGAAAGAAGCCGATGCAGGCCGCGGACTGGGCGCGCGGGGTGCGGATCGGCGCCTCGGAGACCCTCGGCGACTGACCTCCCCGCCCGCCCGCCACCCCCCGGACGTACGCTGGGAAGCGCACGCCGTCCCATACCCGGAGCACCTTTTTCGTGAGCGACCAGTCCCGTCGTCCCAGCAAGCCAGGCAAGTCCTACCGCCGGCCCAAGAAAGACCCCGTCCGCATGCTCGCCTTCGACGCGCTGCGGGCCGTCGACGAGCGGGACGCCTACGCGAACCTCGTCCTGCCGCCGCTGCTGCGCAAGGCACGGGAGAAGGGCGACCTGGACGGGCGGGACGCGGCGCTCGCCACCGAGCTGGTGTACGGGACGCTGCGCCGGCAGGGCACGTACGACGCCATCCTGGCGGCCTGTGTCGACCGGCCGCTGCGCGAGGTCGACCCGCCGGTGCTCGACGTGCTCAGTCTCGGCGTCCACCAGCTGCTGGGGACACGGATCCCCAGCCATGCCGCCGTGTCCGCCACCGTCGAGCTCGCCCGTGTGGTGCTCGGCGACGGGCGGGCCAAGTTCGTCAACGCCGTCCTGCGCAAGGTCGCCCAGAGCGACCTCGACGGCTGGCTGGAACGCGTGGCCCCGCCCTACGACGAGGATCCCGAGGACCACCTCGCCGTGGTGCACTCGCACCCGCGCTGGGTCGTCTCCGCCCTGTGGGACTCCCTCGGCGGCGGGCGCGCCGGGATCGAGGACCTGCTGGAGGCCGACAACGAGCGGCCCGAGGTGACGCTCGTGGCCCGGCCCGGACGCGCCACCACCGAGGAGCTGCTGGGCGAGGAGGCCGCGGCGCCCGGCCGCTGGTCGCCGTACGCCGTCCGGCTCACCGAGGGCGGCGATCCCGGGGCCGTGGAGGCCGTGCGGGACGGCCGTGCGGGCGTCCAGGACGAGGGCAGCCAGCTTGTCGCGCTCGCCCTCGCGAACGCGCCCCTGGACGGGCCGGACGAGCGGTGGCTGGACGGATGCGCCGGGCCCGGCGGCAAGGCCGCGCTGCTCGCCGCCGTCGCCGCCGAGCGCGGTGCCGCGCTGCTCGCTTCCGAGAAGCAGCCGCACCGGGCCGGCCTCGTGGCCAGGGCGCTCGCCGGGAACCCGGGGCCGTACCAGGTCATCGCCGCCGACGGGACCCGGCCGCCGTGGCGCCCCGGTTCCTTCGACCGGGTCCTGATGGACGTCCCCTGTACGGGGCTCGGTGCGCTGCGCCGACGGCCCGAGGCCCGCTGGCGGCGCCGGCCCGAGGATCTCGACGGGTTCGCGCCCCTCCAGCGTGGCCTGCTGCGGACGGCCCTGGAGTCGGTACGGGTCGGGGGTGTCGTGGGCTACGCCACCTGCTCGCCCCATCTCGCCGAGACCCGGGCGGTGGTCGACGACGTCCTCAAGCAGTACGGCGGCGCCGAACTCATCGACGCCCGGCCGCTGCTGCCCGGCGTACCCGCCCTCGGCGACGGCCCCGACGTACAGCTGTGGCCGCATCTGCACGGCACCGACGCGATGTATCTGGCACTGGTCCGCCGCACCGCCTGACCGGCACCGTTCGCGGGTGCTCACCCACGGGGGACGGTTGAAGGTTCGAACCCTCGCTCATAGGTAGGGAAACCGCGGTTTCCGCTTTGCGGTGCTGCGTCCCCCATGTGATCTTTCGGTGTGCAATCCGTTCGATCCCGGCGCACAGCCCGCACTCACCGGCGTGCGGTGCGCCTGCGTACCCTGCTCATCTGGCTGGCGGTGGTGCCCACCGTGGCCATGGGTGTCCAAGTGCTCATCGGTTCGAGCCGGCTGCTGCGGGAGTCGCAGCACCTGAGCGAGGACGTGGTGGCCGGCCGTCGGACCGGCACGCCCCTGTACCAGCTGATGATCAAGATGCAGGCCGAGCGCGCGATCACCGCCGCGTCCTGGTCGGGCTCGCCTGTGTCCGCAACCGAACTGCGCAGCCGCCGAGCCGACACCGACCGGGCCGTGGCCGCGTTCCTGAGGTCCTCCGATCCCGGCCAGGTCCACGAGGACGGGGCCCGGCACCACCTCCAGGAGGTCGAGCGGCGCCTGGCCGGCCTGAGCGCCCGGCGCGAGCGCGCCGACGCGCGGCACGGCGGTCCTGGCGACACCGTGGACTGGTACACAGGCGTGATCCACGAGGCGATTCGCAGCTACGAGGACTTCAGCCACGTGGACGACGGCGGACTCACGCAGGAGAGAGCGTCGTTGGTCTCCCTGTTCTCGGCCTCGGAGGTGGTGGCCCGCGAGGACTCGATCCTCGCGCTGTCAGGCCCCTCCAGGAGGCTGACCGCCGCTCAGTTCACCGAGTTCATCGAAGCCGTCGGCGCGAGTGACTACCTGTACGACACGATTGCCCCCGAACTGACCGCCGGCGACCGGCGGGCCCTCGAACGGATCCTCGCCTCGGACGCCTGGAAGACCAAGTCCCGAGTCGAGCGGGCGGTCATCTCCGAGCACCGGGACGCTCCCTTTGGGGTCGTGCTGCCCTACGGCATCCGCGAGTGGCGGACTGCGTACGACGCCCTTGCCGCCCGGTTGAACACCTTCAACGAGAGCGGGCTGCGGGAGCTGCTCGGCCACGCCGACGACCGGGCAGCGCAACTGGACAGGCAGGTGGCCGTGCTGGTGGCGGCAAGCGCCACCGCGCTCCTGCTGGTCGTCGTCGTGGTGGCCTTCACCACGCGCTCGGTTCTGCGCCGTCTGAAGAGCCTCCACGACCGGACGGTGACGGTCGCCGAGGAGACCCTGCCGGACATCGTGGCCCGGCTTCGGCGCGGACAGACCGTCGGCCCCGAAGCGCTGCCGCAGCCGCAGGGGGAGCAGGACGAGGTCGGCAGGATCAGCGACGCCTTCGCCCGCGTCGTCACCGTGTCCGTCGAGGGCCACCGCAAGCTCGCCGACGAGAGACAGGGCTTCGGTATGTTCGCCTCCGGTATCGCCTCCCGCACCGGGAACCTGGTCAGCCGGCAGCTCGCCCTCACCGAGCACCTCCAGGACACCTTCGGCCAGGACGAGGCGCTCCTCGCCGACCTGATGAGGTCCGATCAGCTCACGGTGGGTATGCGCAGGCAGATCGAGAACCTGCTCATCCTGGCGGGCGGCGAGATCCCCGACCCGCATACCGATCCCATGCGCGTCGCCGACCTGCTGCGGGAGGCGGCCGCGGAGGTCGAGGACTTCCGGCGCATCGACCGTCACGCCCTGGACGAGATCAGTGTGGAGCCCGGCGCGGTCAGCCGGCTCAGCCACCTCCTGGCAGAGCTGCTGGACAATGCCACCCGCTTCTCCCCGCCGGCGTCGAGAGTCGACATCCGGTCCGAACTCGTGGCCGACGGCCTCTGCATCGAGGTCGAGGATCGCGGCCCTCGGGTGACCGGCCGGAGATACGAGGAGATGAACGGCCGGCTGCACTCGGCCCCGCCGTACTCCGTGCTGGCCCGGAACGCTAACCGGCTCGGCCTCTTCGTGGTCGGCCACCTCGCCGATCAGCTCGGGGCGAGGGTCACGCTGCGCCGGTCCGTGTTCGGCGGGACAGCCGCCGTGGTGATCGTCCCGGGTCAGCACCTGGTGGACACCCACAAGCGCGGCCCGCTCCCCGAGCCGGCGCCGAAGCCCGCGTCCGCATGGCGGCCCGCCGAGGAACGCCGGCCCGAGGCCGTTCCACGGCAGGGGGCCGCCGACCGGGAGGACGGCACCGCCCCCATCGCGTCGGGGCTCCCGCGCCGCCGGCGAGAGGAGCCGGTGGGAGGGGCACGGTCCGCGGTTGCGGGGGCGGCTCCCCGCGGCACCGAGGGCCTCTGCGCCCGGCCGGCGCTCCCCGAGCGCGTCCCGCAGACGCATATGGCCGAGCAACTGCGTGAGCCACGCGCGGCCGCACCGGCCGGTCAGGACGCGGCCACGCCCGAAGAAGTCGCCGACGCCTGGGCGGACTACGAAGACAGCACCCGACAAGCGGAACTCGAGCTCCGACAGGACCAGTCATGACGACGACACAGAACGATGTCATCTACGGCATCCTGGACAACAACCTGAGCAGGATCGCGGGAGTCCAGGGAGCCGTGCTCCTCTCCAACGACGGGATCAGGCTCAGCGCCTACCTGCTGGAGCGGGACCAGGCCGAGCGGGTGGCCGCGGCGGCCTCCGGTATCGCGTCCACGATGAAGGCCATCTCGCGGGAGATCGCCGGCGGCGCGGTGATCCGCCAGCTGGTGGAGATGGACGACCGGTACCTGTGCATCGTCGGATGCGGGTCGGGCAGCACCCTGATCGTGGTGGCCTCCCGCAAGGCACGGCTCGGGGAACTGGGCGGTGAGGCGGTGCGCGCCTCGCAGGCCCTCGGCGAGTGGCTGGACACCCCCGAACGCTCACACGTGCCCACGGCGTGACGGTGGCCGACACCCAGCCCGGACGGCGCCGCCGGACGCGTCTGTACGCCCTCACCGACGGACGTACGGCGGCGTCCCGGCACGGCCTGACGATGGACACGATGATCACGGCGGCCGCCGACGCCGACGCCTTGGGGAGCCTGCCCACGGAGTGGCAGGAGATCCTCGCCATGTGCCCGTCGCCGGACGGACGGGCGGTCGCCGAGATCGCCGCCCGGATGCAGATGCTCCTGACCCCCATGGCGGTCCTGCTCGGCGAGTTGCTGGACCGCGGTCTGATCCTCCACCGGCCGCCGCTGGACGCCTCCGAGACCTCCGAAGTCCACCTGCTCATGAAAATCAGGGACAGCCTTGCCCGACTATGACACCGCCGCACCGCAACCCTCCCCCGTCAAGGTCCTCATAGCCGGGGGCTTCGGCGTCGGCAAGACGACCCTGGTCGCGGCGATCTCCGAGATCGATCCGCTGCGCACCGAGGAGCGGCTGACGGCCGCGGGCGTCGGGGTCGACGACCTCGACGGCATCGAGAGCAAGACGGCGACCACGGTCGCGATGGACTTCGGCCGCCTCACCCTCCACCACGCCGGAGTCGTCCTCTATCTCTTCGGGACACCGGGCCAGGAACGCTTCTGGTTCCTGTGGGACGACCTGCTGCATGGGGCGCTCGGGGCGATCGTCCTGGTCGACACCCGGCGTCTGGACCGCAGTTTCCCCGCCATCGACTTCTTCGAGAACCGCGGACTGCCCTTCGTCGTCGCCGCGAACTGCTTCCACGGCGAGCAGCCGTACACCGTGGAGGAGATCAGCGCGGCCCTGCACCTGCGCGACCCGAACAGCCCCGTCCTCCTGCTCGACGCCCGCTCCCGGGAGGACGTCCGCAGCGCCTTGCTCTCGCTGCTGGAGGTGCTCATCGCCAAGGCGCGGCTCAACGCGCCGGCCTGACGGGCGGGGGCCGGGGGAACCGCTCGGGGCGGACCGGGGAGAGCGATCGACGGCGGGCATGGCAGTCTTGGGGCATGGCCGTGCAGATCAACCCCAGCATCCTGTCCTCCGACTTCGCCCGCCTCGCCGAGGAGGCGAGGGCGGTGGAGGGTGCCGACTGGCTTCACGTCGACGTGATGGACAGCCATTTCGTCCCGAACCTCACGCTCGGCGTGCCGGTCGTAGAGTCCCTGGCGCGGGCGACGGACACCCCGCTGGACTGCCATCTGATGATCGAGGACGCCGATCGGTGGGCACCGCAGTACGTCGAAGCGGGTGCCGGATCGGTCACCTTCCACGCCGAGGCGGCCGGTGCGCCCGTGCGGCTGGCCCGGGAGATCCGGGCCAAGGGCGCCCGGGCCTCCATGGCGCTCAAGCCGGCGACGCCCATCGAACCGTACGAGGACCTGCTGCCAGAGCTGGACATGCTGCTCATCATGACCGTCGAGCCCGGCTTCGGAGGTCAGGCGTTCCTCGACATCATGCTGCCGAAGATCCGCCGCACCCGTGAGCTGATCAGCAAGCACGGCCTCGAGCTGTGGCTTCAGGTCGACGGCGGTGTCTCGGCCTCCACCATCGAGCGGTGCGCGGAGGCGGGGGCGGACGTCTTCGTGGCCGGTTCGGCGGTGTACGGGGCGGCCGACCCCGCCGCGGCGGTACGTGCACTACGCACTCAGGCGGAGGCGGCGACGGCCCGCGCGTCCTGGGCGTGCGACGACTGAGCCAACGGAACCTGAACGCCGACCGTCCGGGCTGATCGAATCCGCCGGATCTGCAAGGATGAACGGCGAATGCAGAGTGTGAACAGCAGTGAGGAGATGGCCGTGTCGGGTATGTCGGCGGGCCGGTCAGCCATGCGGATGGGACCCGCTGAGCTGGTGCAGGCGGCGGCCATGGCCCGCCGCTTCTACCTCGAGGGCAAGTCCAAGATCCAGATCGCCGAGGAGTTCGGCGTCAGCCGCTTCAAGGTGGCCCGGGTCCTGGAGACCGCCCTCGAACGGGATCTCGTACGGATCGAGATCCGTGTGCCGGCCGAGCTGGACGCGGAGCGCTCCGACGCGCTGCGCGCCCGCTACGGCCTCAGGCACGCCGTCGTGGTCGAGTCGCCGGCCGAGGCCGAGGAGTCGCCCGATCCCGAGAACCTCGGGGAGGTGGCCGCCGACCTGCTCGGCGAGCTGGTGACCGAGGGGGATGTGCTGGGCCTCGCCTGGGGCCGGTCGACCATCCATATGGCGGCCGCCCTGGACCGGCTGCCACCGTGCACGGTGGTGCAGCTGACGGGTGTGTACGACGCCGGGACCGCCGAGCGCGGCTCGGTGGAGGCCGTCCGCCGTGCCGCACAGGTGTCCGGCGGGGACGCGCACCCGATCTACGCGCCGATGCTGCTGCCGGACGCGGCGACGGCTGCGGCGTTGCGGAACCAGACGGGGATCGCCCGGGCCTTCGAGTACTTCGACAAGGTCACGGTCGCCTGTGTCTCCATCGGCTCCTGGGAGCCCGGCATCTCGACGGTGCACGACATGCTCAGTGACGAGGAGCGGGCGCACTACGCGTCGCTCGGTGTCGCCGCCGAGATGTCCGCACACCTCTTCGACGCCGAGGGCCGCCGGATCGGACGGGACCTCGGGGAACGGTGCATCACCGTCAAGGCGGACCAGTTGCGGCGTATCCCGGAGGTCGTCGCGATCGCGGGCGGGCAGCGGAAGGCGTCCGCCATCGACGCGGTACTGCGCTCCGGGCTCGTCACCAGTCTGGTGACGGACACGTCGGCGGCGGACTGCCTGATGACGGCGGGCCCGACACCGACTCCCGCCCTGCACCGAGCGGACCCCGACGGAACGTGAGGGCCCCGAGGGCCCTGGGACCCCGACGCCGGCCGGCCAGGGCCCCTCGGCCCGAGGACCGCGCGTACGCGGTTCCCGCCCGGGGCTCGCGCGAGCCCCGGGCCCGGCGCCTCGTCGCCGGGCGGAGCGGTGAGATCCACTGCACCGACGATCACTACAACCCGTTCAGGCGGTGCCGAGATGACCGATGACCTGGTGGGCCGCCTCGTGGTCCCGCTGGACCTCGACGGGGTCACCGACAAGTCCGCCTTCATGGAGCGGGTCGCCTCCGCCCTGGACCTCCCGGAGTGGTTCGGCCGCAACTGGGACGCGCTCGCCGACTCGCTGACCGATCTCACGGTCTGGCCGTCCGCTGCCGTGGAGCGGGGCCTGTTGCTCGTCGTGCGGGGCTGGCGGACGTACGCGAGGGAGCGGCCGGAGGAGTGGCGGATCGCCGAGGAGGTGTTCTCCGAGTCCGCGGCGGGGACGCCGGAGCTGTCCGTGGCGCTGGAGCTTGGATGATCCTACCAAAGACCCTCTGACCTGCCTGGATGATCGGCCCGGGGACCGTACGAGCGGCGCCATGGGACAATGAAGTACGTGCTCTTCCCCCTGGCTGACCTGTCGGGGGGCCGCCTCTGATCGACTGGGATGTGCAGCACGTGCGTTTCCTCAATGACATCCAGCCCGCCTACGACCTGACGTACGACGATGTGTTCATGGTGCCGAGCCGCTCCGCGGTCGGCTCCCGGCAGGGCGTGGACCTCGCCTCCCCGGACGGTTCGGGCACCACCATCCCGCTGGTCGTCGCCAACATGACCGCGGTCGCCGGCCGTCGTATGGCGGAGACGATGGCCCGGCGCGGTGGGCTGGTCGTCATCCCGCAGGACATCCCGATCGACGTGGTCACCGATGTCATCTCCTGGGTCAAGAGCCGCCACCTGGTGCTCGACACCCCGATCGTGCTCGCCCCGCACCAGACCGTCGCCGACGCCCTGGCGCTGCTGTCCAAGCGCGCGCACAACGCGGGCGTGGTCGTCGACGAGGAGCAGCGGCCGATCGGTGTGGTCACCGACACGGACCTCTCGGGGGTGGACCGCTTCACCCAGCTCGAAGTGGTCATGTCCAAGGACCTGCTGCTGCTCGACGCGGACATCGACCCGCGTGAGGCGTTCAACGTCCTCGACGGCGCCAACCGCCGCTACGCGCCCGCCGTCGACAAGGAGGGCAAGCTCGCCGGCATCCTCACCCGCAAGGGCGCCCTGCGTGCCACGCTCTACACGCCGGCCACCGACGCGAACGGCAGGCTGCGTATCGCCGCCGCCGTCGGCATCAACGGTGACGTCGAGGGCAAGGCCAAGCAGCTGCTCGACGCGGGGGTGGACACCCTCGTGATCGACACTGCGCACGGCCACCAGGAGTCGATGGTCGGCGCGATCAGGACGGTGCGGGCCCTCGACCCGAAGGTGCCGCTGGTGGCGGGCAACATCGTCGCCGCCGAGGGTGTGCGCGACCTGATCGAGGCCGGCGCGGACATCGTCAAGGTCGGTGTCGGTCCCGGTGCCATGTGCACCACGCGGATGATGACGGGTGTCGGCAGGCCCCAGTTCTCGGCGGTGCTGGAGTGCGCGGCCGAGGCGCGGAAGTACGGCAAGCACGTGTGGGCCGACGGCGGTGTCCGCCACCCGCGCGACGTCGCGATGGCGCTGGCGGCCGGTGCGTCCAACGTGATGATCGGCTCGTGGTTCGCGGGCACCTACGAGTCCCCGGGTGACCTGCATCAGGACGCGGGCGGCCGCCTCTACAAGGAGTCGTTCGGCATGGCGTCGGCGCGCGCGGTCCGCAACCGCACGTCGGAGGAGTCGGCGTACGACCGGGCCCGCAAGGCGCTGTTCGAGGAGGGGATCTCGACCTCCCGCATGTTCCTCGACCCGGCCCGCCCGGGCGTCGAGGACCTGATCGACTCGATCATCGCGGGCGTCCGCTCCTCCTGCACGTACGCCGGCGCCGCCTCCCTGGAGGAGTTCGCCGAGCGGGCCGTCGTGGGCATCCAGAGCGCGGCGGGCTATGCGGAGGGCAAGCCGCTGCACGCCAGCTGGAGCTGACCCGAGACGTCCTCGGCCACGGCCTCCGCTCCCCGGTTCCGGGGAGCGGAGGCCGTCCGCATGCCGGGCCGGAGAAGGGGGATCGCCGGGGCCCGTGGAGGGGGCCGCCATCGGCCGTGCGAGGCCCGGCGCAAACATCGAAAGGGCTCGCGCAACAAATTCCCGCCACTTCTCGATGAACGCAATGATCTTGCGAAGATGCGCAAGGTTGCTGCATTACGCCCGTGAAGGGCGGACTCATAGGGTCATGCGCTGTACGTGGCGTGGCGAGGACCCCGCTCGGTGGTCCCCGTCCCGGGGTGCCGCCGGTCCCCGCCTGCCCCCTTGACCGGCAGCGATAAGGAGCTGACGCGTGCTCGACCAAGGCGCACCCCTGCAGACCCACAGTCATCCAGACCAGCCGTCCCTGGGCCTCGGTGCGCGGCTTGTGCGCCGCAAGCCCGTGGAACGCCTGGTCGCCGAGGGCGGCCAGGGCGAGGGCGGAACGCTGCGGCGTTCGCTCGGGCTGTGGCAGCTCACCATGATCAGCATCGGAGCCACGCTCGGCACCGGCATCTTCGTGGTCCTCGGCGAGGCCGTCCCGAAGGCCGGCCCCGCGGTGACGCTGTCCTTCGTGATCGCCGGCCTCACCGCGCTGTTCTCCGCCCTGTCCTACGCCGAGCTGGCGGGCACGATCCCGGTCTCCGGTTCCTCGTACTCGTACGCGTACGCAACGATGGGCGAGCTGATCGCCTGGATCTGCGGCTGGTGTCTGGTCCTGGAGTACGGCGTATCGGTAGCGGCCGTCGCGGTCGGCTGGGGCCAGTACCTCAACGAGCTGCTGGACGGCACGATCGGCGTCACCATCCCGGACGCGCTGTCCGCCCCGCCCGGTGACGGCGGCATCTTCAACCTGCCGGCGCTGATCGTCGTGCTGCTGGCCATGGCGTTCCTGCTCGGCGGTGCCAAGGAGTCCGCACGGGCCAACACGATCATGGTTGCGGTGAAGATCGCCGCGCTGCTGCTCTTCTGCCTGATCGGGATCCAGGGCTTCCGCTCCGGCAACTACGCGAACTTCATGCCGCTCGGCATGGCCGGCGTCAGCGCCGCGGGGGCCACGCTGTTCTTCTCGTACATCGGCTTCGACGCCGCCTCCACGGCGGGCGAGGAAGCGAAGAACGCACAGCGCGACCTGCCGCGCGCGATCATGCTGTCGCTGGTCATCGTGACGGCGCTGTACGTCGTCGTCGCGGCCGTCGCCGTGGGCGCAAAGCCCTGGAAGCGGTTCAACGACTCGGAGGCGGCGCTCGCCCAGATCATGAAGGACGTCACGGGACAGACCTTCTGGGGCACTCTGCTGGCCGCCTGCGCGGTCATCGCCATCGCGAGCGTCGTGCTGACCGTGCTCTACGGCCAGACGCGCATCCTCTTCGCGATGTCCCGCGACGGCCTGGTGCCCAAGGTGTTCTCGCGCGTCAACCCGCGTACCGGAACGCCCCGCGCCAACACGGTCATCGTGTCCGTCTTCTGCGGTGTCCTCGCCGCGGCGATCCCGCTCGGGCAGCTCGCCGACGCCACCAGCATCGGCACCCTGTTCGCCTTCGCCCTGGTCAACATCGCGGTCGTGGTGCTGCGCCGCACGCGTCCGCACATGACCCGCACCTTCCGGGTGCCGCTGTCTCCGGTGCTGCCCGCGCTGGGCTTCGCCTTCTGCGTCTGGATGATGGGCAGCCTCTCGGCCGTCACCTGGGTGGTCTTCGGGGTCTGGATGGCCGTCGGGCTCGTGTTCTACTTCCTGTATGGCTACCGGCGCTCCCGGCTGGCCGCCGCGGAGCCCGCGGCACCCGCAGTCACCGTAGAGAAGTGAACCACCCGCCTTGCTGAACGATCTCGACGAACGCATCGTCCACGCCCTGGCCGAGGACGCCCGCCGTTCCTACGCGGACATCGGGCACCTGGTCGGACTGTCCGCGCCGGCCGTCAAGCGGCGGGTGGACCGGCTGCGCGCGACCGGCGCGATCACCGGGTTCACGGTCCGGGTGGACCCTGCGGCGCTCGGCTGGGAGACCGAGGGGTACGTCGAGATCTACTGCCGGCGCAACACCTCCCCGGAGACCATCCAGCGGGGCCTGGAGCGCTACCAGGAAGTCGTGGCCGCCTCCACCGTCACCGGTGAGGCGGACGCGATCGCGCAGGTCTTCGCCTCCGACATGCGCCACTTCGAGCGTGTGCTGGAGAGGATCGCCGGGGAGCCGTTCGTGGAGCGCACGAAGTCGGTGCTCGTCCTGTCGCCGCTGCTGCGCCGGTTCTCGTCGGGCTCGCCGACGTAGGGGGCTCGCCGACGTAGGGGGCGCGCCCCGGCTGAGGGGCGCGCCCGGTCCATAGGGCCGGTCGACGGGCGCGTCCCGTCAAGGCGCGCACCCGCCCTCTATGCCGCTATTCCGCGGTCTTCCGGGCCAACGCGTTGTTCCCGATGGAGTTGTGCACGCTGAAGCTCACGGCGTCCGAGCGGTAGCGGTCGTCCGACCACTCCACCGGGCGTCCCTCCCGGGTGGTCGTGACCCGGCGGACCCGCAGCAGCGGGCCGGCCCGGCGGACACCGAGCAGTTCGGCGTCCTGCGCGCCCGCCGCGACCGCGTCGATGACGTGTTCCCCGTACGCGAAGACCAGGCCCGTCTGCTCGAAGAGCCGCTGGGTGACGGAGGGGCAGTCCGGCTCGATGGACTCCACCGCGGGGGCGATCCAGTCGGCGTACACCGTGCGCTCCAGCAGTACGGGCTCGCCGTCCAGCCCGCGTACCCGCAGCACATGCAGCACCGGCGTGCGCTCGGCCAGGTGGAGCCTTACCGCGTCCTCCTTGGTGGCCGGCCGGTACCCCTGCGCCACCACGTGGCCGGTCGCCTGGCGGCCCATGGCGCGGGCCCACTGCGCGAAGCTGCGCAGCTCCGCGAAGCTCTGGCTGCGGCGGCTGGCCAGCACCACCCGGCGGGCGCCCTGCCGGGACCCGATGAGCCCCTCGGTGGTCAGGGCGGCGACCGCCTGGCGGACCGTGCCGCGGGAGACGCCGTAGTGGGCCGCGAGGTCCGTCTCGGTGGGCAGCAGACCGCCCACTGTGTACTCCTCGCGGTCGATCGCCCGCCGCAGTTCGTCGGCGATCTCCTCGTGTCGCGCCGCCATGCTTCCCCTCTGAGTCGGCTGCTGTTCACAGCATGGCCAGCCTAATCGAGACCTGGGCGTGATCTTCCATCGTCGGGATTGTGCAGGCAAGAGGCGTCCAGGGTTTCGCCGGCGTTTACGAAAAGGACACCGACGGCGGGCGTACTAGGGGCAACTTGTTCAGACAAGTTGAACAAGCCCTCCCTCCCTCAGTTTCACCGCTCGCGCGTACTCCTGGAGAGACAGTGACCGTGTTCCTGCCGAGAACCGCCGTCCTCACCGGTGGCCTCGCCGTCGCCGCCGCACTCGCCCTCAGCGCCTGTGGCGCGGCCCCCGACAACGCGTCCACCACCGCCGACGGCAAGAACGCGGCCACCGCGACCTCGGCCGCGGACTTCGGCGGCCTCGACGCCCTGGTGAAGGCAGCCAAGAAGGAGGGCACGCTGCACGCGATCGCCCTGCCCCGCGACTGGGCCAACTACGGCGCCCTGATCGACGGCTTCCAGAAGAAGTACGGCATCAAGGTGCAGGTCGAGAACCCGGACGGCTCCAGCCAGGACGAGATCAGCGCCGTCACCTCCCGCAAGGGCCAGGACCGCGCCCCCGACGTCCTCGACCTCGGCAGCTCCTTCGCGCTGAGCGCCGCCCAGCAGGGACTGCTCGCGCCCTACAAGGTGACGGGCTACGCCGGCATCGCCGAGAGCCAGAAGGACCCGCAGGCCCGCTGGTACAACGACTACGGCGGCTACATCTCCATCGGCTGCGACGCCAAGCGCGTCAAGGAGTGCCCCACCACCTTCAAGGACCTCCTCAAGCCGCAGTACAAGGGCCAGGTCGCCCTCAACGGCAACCCCACCAAGTCCGGTTCCGCCTTCGGCGGCGTCTACGCGGCCGCGCTCGCAGACGGCGGCTCCTTCGACAACATCCAGCCCGGCCTCGGCTTCTTCGCCAAGCTGAAGAAGAACGGCAACTACACGCCCGTCGAGTCGACCCCGGCCACCGTCGAGAAGGGCGAGACCCCGATCAGCATCGACTGGGACTACCTGAACGCCGGATACGCCGACGAGTTCAAGTCCAAGGGCCTGGACTGGAAGGTCGCCGTTCCGAGCGACGGCGTGTACGCCCAGTACTACTCGCAGGCCATCACCAAGGACGCCCCGCACCCGGCGGCCGCCCGTCTGTGGCAGGAGTACCTCTACAGCGCCGAGGGCCAGAACCTCTGGCTCGAGGGATACGCCCGCCCCGCGCTGATGCCCGCCATGGAGAAGGCCGGCACGCTCGACAAGACCGCCGCGGCCAAGCTCCCGCAGGTCTCCGGCACGCCGTCCTTCCCGACGGAGGACCAGCAGAGCAAGGCCAAGACGGTCATCGCCCAGGGCTGGGGTAAGGCCGTCTCCGGATGACCGCCGTCCTCACCGAGGCCGAGGTGGCGCCCGCCGCTGCTCCGCGGCAGCGGCGGCGCCGCCTCTCCGGCTCGCTCGCCGTCCTCCCGCTGTTCGTCTTCACGGCCGTCGCCTTCGGTGTTCCGGCGGTGGCCATGCTCAACGGCGCCTTCAGTGTCGAGGACCCGACGACGGGCGCCACGTCCTACGGCACGGCCAATCTGACCGTCTCGCTGCACGGCGCCTACCTCACCGCACTGCTCGGCAGTGTGAAGCTGTCCGCCGTCTGCGCCGCCCTCGGCACCGTCCTCGGGCTGCTGCTCGCCCAGGCCGTGGTGACCTCCCGCTTCCGCGCCCTGCGCGAGGCCGTGCTGACCGCCTCGGGCGTCCTCGCCAACTTCGGCGGTGTCCCGCTGGCCTTCGCCTTCGTCGCCACCCTCGGCAACTCCGGTGTGGTGACACGCCATCTGGGCCTCACCGACAAGGGCTGGAGTCTCTACAGTTTCTGGGGCCTGGTCATCGTCTACCTGTACTTCCTGATCCCGCTGATGGTCCTCACCATCACTCCGGCGCTGGAAGGCCTGCGCACGCAGTGGCGGGAGGCCGCGCAGAACAACGGCGCCACCAACGTCCAGTACTGGCGCCATGTGGCCCTGCCCGTGCTGGGTCCTTCGCTGCTCGGCGGGTTCGTGCTGCTGTTCGGCAGCGCCTTCTCCGCCTACGCCACCGCCGCGGCCATGGTGGGCAGCGCGGTGCCGCTGGTCACCCTCCAGATCGCCGACGCCCTCTCCGGCAACGTCCTGGTCGGCCAGGAGAACGTGGCGCTCGCCCTCAGCCTCGACATGGTCCTGGTAGCGGGCCTGGTCATGGCCGTGTATCTGCCCCTGCAACGACGGAGTGCGCGATGGCTCGCCTGAACCTGTGGCGCTGGGGCGTCCTCACCCTGGCCGGCCTGTACTTCCTGGTCCCGCTCGCCGCCTCCGTGGTCTTCACTGTGGACGTGCCCGGCCAGGGCGTCACCTTCGACGCCTACCGCCAGATCGTCTCCACCCCCGGCTTCGGCTCCGGCCTGCTGCTGTCGCTGGAGCTGGCCGCCGCCACCATCGTCGTGGTGCTGCTGCTTATGGTGCCCGCCACCGTCGCCCTGCGGCTGGACGCGTCCCGGCTGCGGCCGGTCGTCGAGGTGGTCTGCTCGCTGCCGCTGGTCGTCCCGCCGATCGCGTTCGTCGCGGGCATCGCCACGGTCCTGAAGTGGGGACCCGACCATCTCTCCCGGACACCGCTGTTCCAGACGTTCGTGGCGATCCAGAACCAGGACTTCCCCGTCGTGCTCGTCCTCGCCTACGTGGTGATGGCGCTGCCGTTCGTGTACCGGTCCCTGGACGCGGGCCTGCGCGCCATCGATGTGCGCACCCTCGTGGAGGCCGCACGCAGCTGCGGGGCGAGCCCGGCCCAGGCGCTCGTCCAGGCGGTGCTGCCGAACCTGCGCGGGGCCCTGCTGAACGCCTCCTTCCTCACGCTGGCGCTGGTCCTCGGCGAGTTCACCGTCGCCCAGTTGCTGGGCTTCACCCCGTTCGCCGTGTGGATCTACAGCGTCGGCGGCTCCCAGGCCCAGCTGTCCGTCGCCGTCTCCGTGCTCAGCCTGCTCGTCACCTGGGCCCTGCTCCTCTCGCTCGCCGTCCTCGGCGGGCGCTCCCGAACCGCCGCCAAGGGATGAACCTCATGACGCTCGACAAGGCCGCAACGCTCGAAGAGGCCGTCACTCCCGACAAGGCCGCCACGGTCGAATTCCGCGGCCTGCACCGGGAGTTCGGCGCCACCGTCGCCCTCGACGGACTCGACCTGACCGTCCAGCCGGGCGAACTCCTCGCCCTGCTCGGCCCGTCCGGCTGCGGCAAGACCACCGCGCTGCGCATGCTCGCCGGATTCGAGCACCCCGACTCCGGGGCGGTGCTCGTCGACGGCGAGGACGTCACCCGCGTCCCGGCCCACCGCCGCGACGCCGGAATGGTCTTCCAGTCGTACAGCCTCTTCCCACATCTGACCGTGCTCGACAACGTGGCGTTCGGGCTGCGCATGCGCAAGGTGCGCACCGCCGAGCGGCGCGCCCGGGCCGCCGAACTGCTCGATCTGGTCGGCCTCGGCGACAAGGGCGAGCGCTTTGCGCACCAGCTCTCCGGCGGACAGCAGCAGCGCGTCGCCCTGGCCAGGGCACTCGCCCTGCGCCCGCGCGTACTGCTGCTCGACGAGCCGCTCTCCGCGCTCGACGCCAAGGTGCGGCTCACCCTGCGCGAGGAGATCCGCCGCCTTCAGCAGGAACTCGGCATCACCACCCTGTTCGTCACCCACGACCAGGAGGAGGCCCTGTCCATGGCCGACCGGGTCGCGGTCATGCGCGCCGGACGGCTCGAACAGTGCGCCGTCCCCGCCGAGTTGTACGGCCGTCCCGCCACCGCCTTCGTCGCCGAGTTCGTCGGCACCATGAGCCGGATCCCGGGACGGCTGTCCTCGGACACCGTCGAGGTGCTCGGGCAGCGGCTGCCCGTCGACGGGGACGCACCCGCCGCGACCGAGGTGGACGTGCTGGTGCGGCCCGAGGCGGTCCGGGTGACCGCGGACGAGAAGGGGGAGGCGCGGGTGGTCGCCACCGCGTTCCTCGGCGCCACGGTCCGGCTGACCGTGCGCCTCGCCGACGCCACCGAGCTGAAGGCCGACCTGCCGGCGCACGACGCGGCCACGCTCAGCGCCGGAGCCGCCGTGACCGTGACGCTGCCGGAGCGCCCCGTGCTGGTAGCCGAGCGCGCCCGCTGACCCACGCCCCCTCGTATGCAAGCCTTCCCCCCACCCAGGAAAGAGAGAACCGTGACCCGACGCCCACTCCAGGCCCTCCTGTTCGACATGGACGGCACGCTCGTCGACACCGAGCGGCTGTGGTGGGAGGCGGTGGAGCGGGTCACGGCCGGACTCGGCCGGACGCTGGACGCCGACGACCAGCGGGAGGTGCTCGGCCGTCCCGTCGAGCACACGGCGGACTGGCTGGCCTCGCTCACCGGCGCCTCGGCCGCCGGCATCGCCGCGGAGCTGCACCGTGAGTTCGCCGACCGGGTCCGGGACGGGGTCGAGCCCCGCCCCGGCGCCGTCGCCCTGCTGGATGCCCTCGCCCGCGACGGCATTCCCACCGCGCTGGTGACCGCTTCCCCGAGGGCCGTCGCCGACACCGTCCTCGAGGCGCTGGGCGCCGAACGCTTCGCGGTCTCCGTCACCGCCGACGACACCGAGCGCACCAAGCCCGCGCCCGACCCGTATCTGGCCGCGTGCCACGCGCTCGGCGTCGACCCCGCCGGCTGTGTGGCCGTGGAGGACACGCCGACCGGGGTCGCCTCCGCCGAGGCGGCGGGCTGCGCGGTGCTCGCCGTACCGTCGCTCGCACCGATCGAGCCCGCGCCCGGGCGGACCGTGCTGGCCAGCCTGGAGGAGGTCACGCCCGAGCGGCTGCGGGCCCTGCTGCCGTGCGAACTGCGCGTGATGAGCTGGAACCTGTGGCTCGGCGGCAGCATGGTCGACGACCACCGGGCCAAGCAGCTCAAGGCCGTCCTGGAGACGGGGGCCGATGTGGTGGGCCTCCAGGAGACGGGCGGCACGGCGGCCCAGGAACTGGCCGAGGCACTCGGCTGGCACCACGACCGGGCCGGGGAGAACCTCGGCGTCATCAGCCGGTACCCCATCACCGCCCGCTTCGGCGACCCGGACGTGGGCTTCTACGGGGCGGCGGGCGTCCGGGTGCGCGTCGCGCCGGGGTGCGAGGTCGACGTCTGGACGGCCCACCTGCACTACACCCCGTACGGGCCCTACGAATCCGCCTTCGACGGACTGCCCGCGGCCGAGCTGATCGCCCACGAGGAGGTGCGGCTCGCCCAGATGCGTGACACCCTGCGCCGGATCGACGAGTCGGCCGCCGACGGCGTTCCGCTCGTGCTCGTCGGCGACTTCAACTGCCCCTCGCACCTGGACTGGCCGGATGTCGAGTGGCCGGTGACGAAGGCCGCCGAGGAGGCGGGACTGCGCGACTCCTATCGCGAGGCCCATCCGGACCCCGTCCGCGACCCGGGGCACACCTGGTCCCCGATCCACCCTCTGCACGAGGACGGCAGCGGGCGCCCCGAACCCCAGGACCGCATCGACTACGTGCTCCACCGGGGCCTCGCGGTGCTCGACTCCCGCACCGTGGTCGTCGGCAGTCCGAGCGCCTGGCCCGAAGTCGCCGGTAACGACTGGCCCTCGGACCACGCGGCGGTGGTCACCACCTTCGCCGTTCCCCAAAGGCCCTGACTCCGGGTTACCCCAGCAACCATTGCGGTGGCGTGACCCATCCCGTAGGTTGTGCCGCACTCACTACCGGCGGGTAATACCTGCGGGTCATGCGCCCCCCGCCCGGCACCCGACCGTCATGTCCTCCCGGGGGAGACCATGCGCTGGCCCTTCGGCCGTCCCACCACGGTTCGCGCGCGCATCGTGGCACTTTCGCTGGCTCCGGCGATCGCCCTGCTGACGCTGTGGAGCTTCGCCATGGTGTCGGTCACCGGCGAACTCCGGGCACTCGTCCGGCTCCAGGGCGTGTACGTGGACTTCGGCACGCCCGTCGACACGGCGATCGGGCAGATCCAGATCGAACGGCGGCTCGCGGCCGCGTATCTGGGCGGGGGCCACCGCAACGGGGCGGCCCTGGACCTGCTGGAGCAGCAGCGCCGCACCGACCGGGCCGTGAACGCCCTGCGGGAAGCGGTCAGGGACGGCGACCGCGGCCGGCTGTCCGACGGGCAGCGGCGGGCGCTCGACTCCGCGGTCGCCGCCACGGGCAAGCTGGAGGGGCTGCGGGAGCGTGTGCTGTCGGGCCGTATCTCCTGGGACCGGGCGGTGACCGAGTACAGCGCCCTTGTGGAACCCGACTTCGACGTCCAGTCCGCCATCACCGCGCTCCAGGCCGGCCGCCTCGCGCGGGAGGCACAGGTCGTCACCGAGCTGGTGCGGGTACGGGAGTTCGTCTCACGGGAGGACGCGCTCGTCGCCGGGGCGCGTGCCGCCGGGCGGCTGACCGACCGTCAGTACGACATGCTCACGGCCACCATCGAGGACCGCCGTGTCTTCGAACGGACCTATGTGCCCGACCTGCCGTCCGACTCGCGGGCGCTCTTCGAGCGGTTCCAGGGCGACAGCGTGCACCGCGCCCTGACCGCGGGCGAGGACGCCCTGCTGCGGGCGGGCGCCGACGGCGCGGGCCGGGCGGTCTCGGCCGACTCGTGGCGGACGACCACCGACCGGGCCGTGAAGCGCTACATGCTGCTGTGCACCCGGTCCGCCGAGAACGCGGCCGCGCACGGCCGGGCGTTCGCCTACCGGGAGCTGGCCAAGGCCGCCGCGGTCGGGGTGATCGGACTCGCCGCCGTGGGCCTGTCGCTGTGGCTGGCGGTCCGTGGCGCCCGGCGCATCTCGCGCCGCCTGGAGACACTGCGGGACTCCGCCGACCTGCTGACCACCCGGCAGCTCCCCGACGTCATGGAGCGGCTGAGCGCGGGCGAGGAGGTGGACGCCCTCGTCGAGGCGCCGCCGCTGGCCGAGGGCGAGGCGGGCCCCGACGAGATCGGGCAGGTCGGCCGGGCCTTCAACGCCGCACGCCGCGCGGCCGTCGAGGCCGCCGTGAAGCAGGCCACGCTCCGCCGCGGACTGTTCGCCGTGCTGCTCAACATCGCCCGGCGCAACCAGGCCCTCGTCCACCGCCAGCTCAAGCTCGTCGACACCCTGGAGAGGCGCACCGAGGACCCGGACGTCCTCGAGGAGCTGTTCCGGATCGACCATCTGACCACGCGTATGCGGCGGCACGCGGAGAGCCTGATCATCCTCTCGGGTGCGGCTCCCGGCCGCAGATGGCGGCGGCCGGTGCCCGTCGCCGACGTGGTGTCCTCCGCGGTGAGCGAGATCGAGGACTACGCGCGCGTGGTGATCCCGCCGATGCCGGAGGTGGGGATCGCGGCGGACGCCGTCGCCGACGTCGTGCATCTGCTGGCCGAACTCCTCGAGAACGCCACCGTGTTCTCCCCGCCGCACACCCGGGTCACGCTGCGCACCGACCGTGTCCGCGGCGGCTTCGTCCTGGAGATCGACGACCGCGGTCTCGGGCTGGGCCCCGAAGAGATCGACGCGGCCCACCGCACGCTCACGGCCCCGGACCGGTTCGACCCGACGCGCCACGACCGGCTGGGGCTGTATGTGGTGGGCCGGCTCGCCGCCCGGCAGGGGGTCGAGGTCACCCTCACCCGCTCGCCGTACGGCGGCACCACGGCGGTCGTGCTGCTGCCGGAGGCGATCCTGGCCGAGGTCGAGCCCGCGACACCGGCGACACCGGCCCCGCGGGGCGACGCGCAGGTCCGGACGCTGCCCGTACGGGGCAGGACGGCGGTGCTCGTCCGGGAGCGGCAGGGGGAGCCGGAGCAGCGGCCGGCGGGGGAGGAGGGGTCCGAGGACCCGCGGCACGCGCGACAGGCAGGGCCCGAAGGCCCGCGTGAGCGGGGGACCGAGCACCCACGCGCGCAGGGGACCGAGCACGTCCCGCCCCCCACTGCTCCCGCCCTGCCCACCCGCGTCCGTCAGACCTCCCTCGCCCCCGGCCTGCGCACCGGGGCCCCGGATCCTGACGAGGCCCCGGTGCGCGAGGTGAGCGCCGAAGAGGTACGGGCGATCTTCGGCGCGTACCAGCGTGGCCTGGACCGCGGCCGCAAGGGCATCCCCACGGAGCCCGGCCCCGCCGGGCGAACCGAGACCCCCACGGAGCGAACCGACACCGAGGAAGGGACGGACGCCGACGATGCGCCGTGACCAGAGCCCCGAGCACCCCGCCGAGGCCGACCAGCCGCCCGGCACGGACCTGGGCTGGCTGCTGGACGATCTCGTGGCCAGAACCGACCATGTACGCCAGGCCGTGCTGCTGACCGCGGACGGCCTCCCGCTGAGCTCCTCGGAGGGCATGCGCCGACGGGACATCGAGCACCTCGCGGCGGTCTGCTCCGGCTTCCACAGCCTGGCCCGCTCAACGGGGGAGCGGTTCGGCGCCGGCAAGGTCCGGCAGACCATGGTGATGCTCGACGACGCCTATCTGTTCATCACCCCGGCCGGAGACGGCACCCGGCTGGCCGTACTGAGCGAGGCCCGCACCGACGTCGGACAGCTGGCGCACGAGATGGCGCTGCTCGTCCGCCGGGTCGGCCGCCATATGGACGCCGCCCTGCGGTCGGCCCCGGACCCCGCCGGCACCTGACCGGCCGTGTCCGAAGACGACCACTGGTACGAGGACGAGACCGGGTCCATGGTGCGCCCCTACACCGTGACCCGGGGCCGGACCCGCCCCTCGCACCGGCACTCCATGGACCTGATGTCGCAGGTCACCGCCCTGGACATGGAGGGCTCCCGCACGGACGTCGACCACGCCCGGGCGTCCCTGCTCGACATGGTGCGCCGGGGACCGCGGCCGGTCGTGGAACTCGCCGCGGACGCCGACCTCCCGCTGACCGTCGTCCGGGTGCTGCTCGGCGACCTGGCCGAGGCCGGTCTGGTGCGCATCGACGAGCCGCGCCTCCGGCCCACGGGCGCCCCCGCGGCCGACCCGGAGCTGCTGCGGGAGATCGTGGAGCGGCTGCGCGAGCTGTGAGCCCGAAGCCCCGGGGGAGCCCCGGGGCGAGCGTCGGCGGCACGCAACGAATCGCCGGTCACTCCGCCCCGCACGCAACGATCCGCTCAGGGGCGCGCAACGGCTCCTCCTTGTCCGGCCGAGGGCCCCGACCGTACCGTCTAACTGGCCCCCCAACCCTTCCGTACCGGTGGAGAACACGCATGCGCACCGCCCTCCTCCAGAGCTCCGGCCGCCCCGGCTCGGTCGCCGAGAACCTCAAGGTGCTCGACGAGGCCGCGGGCCGAGCCGCCGGCGCCGGAGCCGGGCTGCTGGTCGCGCCGGAGATGTTCCTCACCGGATACGCGATCGGCGACGCGATCGCCCGGCTCGCCGAGCCGGCCGACGGCGACTCCGCGGACGCGATCGCGGACATCGCCTCCCGGCACGGTCTGGCCATCGCCTACGGCTACCCGGAGCGGGACGGCGAGACCGTCTTCAACGCCGCCCAGCTCATCTCCGCCGACGGCACCCGCCTCGCGAACTACCGCAAGACCCACCTCTTCGGCTGCTTCGAGCGGGACCACTTCACGCCGGGCGACCGGCCGGTCGCCCAGGCCGAGCTGAACGGCCTGCGCATCGGCCTGATGATCTGCTACGACGTGGAGTTCCCGGAGAACGTGCGCGCCCACGCCCTGGCCGGCACCGACCTCCTCGTGGTCCCCACGGCCCAGATGCATCCGTTCCAGTTCGTCGCCGAGTCCCTCGTGCCGGTGCGGGCCTTCGAGAACCAGATGTACGTCGCCTACGTCAACCGCGTCGGGCAGGAGGGGGAGTTCGAGTTCGTCGGGCTGTCCACCCTCGCCGGACCCGACGGCGTCGCCCGCGCCCGGGCGGGCCACATCGAGGAACTCGTCCTCGCCGACGTCGACCCCGCCCACCTCGCCGCCTCCCGCGAGGCGAACCCGTACCTCGAGGACCGCCGCCCCGGCCTCTACGGGTCCCTCGTCTGACCCCCGCAGCCTCCCCCCGAGTTCTTCCCGCGCAAGGAGTCCGTACCCCATGACGTCCACGGTGCCCAACGCCGTCGAGCACGCAGACGAGCAGCAGCCGCCGATCACCATGTTCGGCCCGGACTTCCCGTACGCGTACGACGACTACCTCGCCCACCCGGCGGGCCTCGGCCAGATACCCGCGACCGAGCACGGCGCCGAGGTCGCCGTCATCGGCGGTGGCCTGTCCGGCATCGTCGCCGCGTACGAGCTGATGAAGATGGGCCTCAAGCCCGTCGTCTACGAGGCCGACAAGATCGGCGGCCGGCTGCGCACCGTCGGCTTCGACGGCTGCGACCCGTCGCTGACCGCCGAGATGGGCGCCATGCGCTTCCCGCCGTCCTCCACGGCACTCCAGCACTACATCGACCTGGTCGGCCTGAAGACCACGCCGTTCCCGAACCCGCTGGCGGAGGCTACCCCCTCGACCGTCGTCGACCTCAAGGGCGAGTCGCACTACGCCGAGACGGTCGACGATCTCCCCCAGGTCTACCGGGACGTCGCCGTGGCCTGGAACAAGTGCCTCGAAGAGGGCGCCGACTTCTCCGACATGAACCGCGCCATGCGCGAGCGGGACGTCCCGCGCATCCGCGAGATCTGGGCCAAGCTCGTCGAGAAGCTCGACAACCAGACGTTCTACGGTTTCCTCTGCGACTCCGAGGCCTTCAAGTCCTTCCGGCACCGCGAGATCTTCGGCCAGGTCGGCTTCGGCACCGGCGGCTGGGACACCGACTTCCCGAACTCCATCCTGGAGATCCTCCGGGTCGTCTACACCGAGGCCGACGACCACCACCGCGGCATCGTGGGCGGCTCTCAGCAGCTGCCGCTGCGCCTGTGGGAGCGTGAGCCGGGGAAGATCCTGCACTGGGCCCACGGGACGTCCCTGAAGTCGCTGCACGAGAACGGCGAGCCCCGGCCCGCCGTGACCCGGCTGCACCGCACCGCGGGCAACCAGATCACGGTGACGGACGCGAACGGCGACATCCGCACCTACAAGGCGGCGATCTTCACCGCCCAGTCCTGGATGCTGCTCTCCAAGATCGCTTGTGATGACGCGCTGTTCCCGATCGACCACTGGACGGCGATCGAGCGGACCCACTACATGGAGTCCAGCAAGCTCTTCGTGCCCGTGGACCGGCCGTTCTGGCTGGACAAGGACGAGGAGACCGGCCGGGACGTGATGTCGATGACGCTCACCGACCGGATGACCCGCGGCACCTACCTGCTGGACGACGGTCCGGACAAGCCCGCCGTCATCTGCCTGTCCTACACCTGGTGCGACGACAGCCTGAAGTGGCTGCCGCTGTCCGCGAGCGAGCGGATGGAGGTCATGCTGAAGTCGCTCGGCGAGATCTACCCGAAGGTCGACATCAGGAAGCACATCATCGGCAACCCGGTGACCGTCTCCTGGGAGAACGAGCCCTACTTCATGGGCGCGTTCAAGGCCAACCTGCCCGGCCACTACCGCTACCAGCGCCGCCTGTTCACGCACTTCATGCAGGACCGGCTGCCCGCCGACAAGCGGGGCATCTTCCTCGCGGGCGACGACATCTCCTGGACGGCCGGCTGGGCCGAGGGCGCCGTGCAGACCGCGCTCAACGCCGTGTGGGGCGTGATGCACCACTTCGGCGGCGCCACCGACCCGGCCAACCCCGGCCCCGGCGACGCCTACGACGAGATCGCGCCGGTGGAGCTGCCGGAGGACTGAGCCGGACCGTGGACGAGCGGGCGGCCGGTCAGATGCCGGCCGCCCGCGCCGTCGTGTACAGCTTCGCGGCCACGTCCTTCAGCTCCTGCGCGTCCCGGACCGAGCCCTGCACATCGATGAGGATCTCCTCGACGCCGACCTCGGCGTGGGCCGCCAGGTCCTCCACGATCTGGTCGACGTTGCCCTGGAAGGGGCCCCGGTCCGGCCCGTCGTACGCCTTCGCCGAGTACGCGGCGTTCGCGCGCATCACCGTCTGCAGCGGCTCGACGCGGCCCATCTCGGCGGCCAGGTCCTGGAGCACGCGCCACTGCGCCGCCAGCCGTTCGGCGCCGAGGCCCACCGGGATCCAGCCGTCGGCCTTGTCGACGAGCCGCCGCTGGGCGGTGCTGTTCGTCGCGGCCAGCAGGATCGGGATCGGCCGGGCCGGCTTGGGCGCGACCACCGCCGAGGAGATCGTCGTGAGCCTTCCCTCGTAGGAGACGGGGTCGGGGCCCCAGACGGCACGGCAGACATCGATGATCTCGTCCATGACCCGGCCGCGTTCCTCGAACGGGCGGACCCCGGCCGCCGCGTACTCGTCGAGGGACCAGCCGGTGCCCAGGCCCGCGACGATCCGGCCGTCGCTCGCCGCGTCCAGCGAGGCGAGCGCCTTGGCGAGCTGGAACGGGCCGTGCAGGGGCGCCACCAGGACGCTCGTGCCGAGCCGGACGCGGTGGGTGGCCGTGAGGGCCAGGGCGAGCGTCACCAGGGGGTGGGCCACCCCGCGGTAGCTTTCCGGCCAGGGCCTTCCCTCGACGCCGTACAGCCCCTGGGCCGTGGACTCGGGGAACAGGGCCCGCTCGTACACCCACAGGCTGTCGTAGCCCATCTCCTCGGCGGCGCGTGCGACGTCCGGTACGTCCCGCCCGATGTCGTACTGCTGGTTCTGGGGGAGGCCGAGTCCGAGCCGGGTCGCCATGCCTGTCGCTCCTTCGCCATGGATGGTCCTCCTGATCAACGTACAGCGGCCATGGGGCACCGCCCGGCGCGACAGGCGCCGACGGCCGGATCAGTGCGGCAGGGGTGTGAGCAGCATCCGGCTCGCGAATCCCACGGCCGCATCCAGCCGGCGCCCGAACTCCTCGGCCACGTCCGGCAGGTGCCGCAGCGCCCACAGCGCCCGGGCCGCCGACCACGCGGCCTCCCGGGCCCGCTCCAGGCTCCACGCACCGAGCAGATGGGTCAACGGGTCGGCGAGCTGGAGCAGATCGGGTCCGGGCATCAGCTCGTCGCGGATGCGCTCCTCCAGCGAGACGAGGAGATCGCCCACCCGCTCGAACGCGTCCTCCAGACCGGCCGGTTCGCAGCCGAGCGCACGGCAGGTGTCCACGACGGCGAGCGCCAGGTCATGGCCGATGTGGGCATTGATGCCCGCGAGCGCGAACTGCAGCGGCCGTACCCCGGGATGGCGCCGGAACTGGAACAACGGCCGCCAGCAGGCGGGCACCGGACCCTCCTCGGCGACGGCGAGATACCGCTCGGCGAACCGTACGTCCAGCGCGATCGCGGCCCGTGGGTCCGGGAAGTACGCCGCGTCCAGACGGCGGTCGACCTCCTGGGTGACGGCGAGGTAGACGCGGTTGAAGACCGCGACGCCATCGTGCTCCGGCCAGGCTCCGTCGAGCGCCCGCATGCGTGAGACGACCGTGTCCACCCCGGTCGTGAACTGCTCCAACCGCACCATGGGGGCAGAGTTCCAGCCCTGGGCCGACCGGGGCGCCATCGGCCCGTGGCCTTCCCCGGAACGAGGGACGCCCGCTGTGGGCCATCAGGGGGACGGAATCGGAAGGGGAGCAGGTGCCAGGCGCACGCGCCCGGCGGCCGGTCGCGCGCCGGGCGGCCCGCAGGCGCGCCCTCCACGCCACCGACCCCTCGCCCGCCGCCGCGCGGGGCCGGGTCCCGGTTCTGGTGCCGTACGCGATCCCGGACCGCGACCGCGCAGGGGCCTCGCGGGGTGGTGCGCCCGGTCTCGGCGCGCACGACGCCTGGACCGACGCCTTCGCGGCCGGGCCCGGCTCCGGCGAGGTCGTCCCGGACGTGTCCCGAAGACCGCGAACCCCGGGCACGGGTCTGCTACGACGGCGGCCACTCCGGCTGGAACCCGGCCGACCGGCAGGCCGCCCTGCTGAACCGGGCGGCCGCCGCCTCACCGGAGGGCTCCGACGGCATCTTCACCCATGTCTCCGACTTCCGGCTCATGAGGTTCCATTCCCAGCCGGAGGGCCTTGGCTGCCGGTATCGGAGGTACTTCTCCGCGGCCTTTACGGCGCAGGAGCCCCCACCAAGCCCACGCTTGGGTGAGGACTCCCGTATGCGCATTGCGCGACGCCGAGTCAGTCTCCCTCGAGATGCAGCTCCATCGACGCTTCGGCCGCACACTGCTGAGCCAGACTCCGGATAGCGGTCAGGATGTCGCGATCCGTACCCCTGTCGACCGAACTTGTCACCGCATCAACCTCGGAAAGGAACTGCGGCATGTCCTGCGCGGTCAGAATCAGAGTCCCATAGGGGTCTACTCGATTCAGCATGGGCAGGTTGCTGCTTTCGCAGATGCGAGCGAACACGTCGGACCCGTCGAGAACGGCGTCCACTTGTTGCAGGCGACGCCTTTTCGGGCTCGTTCCCGGCTGGCTCACCTGCTTCAACACGACATCTACGCCCATGGCGGCAACTCCTCGAACGCACTCGCCACAGCAATCACCTCACGGAGCATCGGACGGGAACGCGGTAATGAGCTTTCGGTCCCGCACCACGACTCTGATGTAGTACTGCGGGTCACCCTTGGCAGTCGTACCGATCGCCGACGGGAATCGGTAGTAGTAGACGCCGTCCCCGGTCGCTCCATCAAGAGCGCGATTGATCATACTCTGGATCTTCGCCTTGCTCGTCGTGTTGAACTTGCTCTTGTTCGGATACTTGCCTCGATTTACATGACGGTCCCAGATATGGTCCCATCTCCCCTTCGAGATGGGGACTGGGCAGCTGCTGTTGTGGACGAGGACCGGCGTCTTTCCTGCCAGCACATAGTACGTGTGCAGGTCGTCGACGGTGAGGTTGTATGTCCGGGCCGTCTTCTCGAAGGAGCGGTTGTCGTCGACGGCGACGGTGCTGCCGTCGACCGTGCGGAGGGCCGCCCCCGTTCGCAGGTGCCCGGCCGCCACCCAGGTGTGTGAGGAAGCGGACCAGAAGGGGTGTTCACTCGTGGCGGTGAGGTGCTCGATGCCGTGGCGAGTGCGCAGGGTGAGTTCGTCGAACCGCTTGTCGTGGTCGGTGACGATCCGCTTGTTGACCGCTCGCGGGCCGGTTGCCCCGGTCAGGGGGTCGGTGGCGAGGACCGAGTCGCCGACCTTGACGGACTCGATGTTCCTGGACGAGCCGTCGGCCATCAGGACCTTGGTGCCGGCGAGGAAGCACTCCAGACACTTCTCGGCGGCCCTCGCGGCGCGGGAGGCCCTGGCGAGGTCCTCGACGCCGTCGGCGGCCTTCTTGGCCAGTTTCAGCTTGCCGATGGGGAGTACGCCGACCACGGCGAGGGTGCACTTGCCGAGTGTCGGTTCCTTGGCGCAGTCGACCAGGTCGCTGATGCCGAGGACTTCCATGCCGCCCTTGAGCAGCAGTTTGGCCAGGTCCGGGGAAGGCGTGGGCAGTTCGAGAGGCTGACCGGCCAGAGCACACGGCGGGAGGCTGTCCCGCGACATGTAGGCGATGCAGTGCTTCTTGTTCTTTGCCTGCTTCTCCTTCTCACGCTGCTGCTTGCGCAGCTCCTCGGCCTGCTTCCGGGCCTCGGCCTCCTCGGCCCGGCGCTTGGTCGCCACATCCGACCAGGCCTTGGAGGCCTCTCCGTCGGCTTCCGTCGCGCTCTTGCCCGCCTCGAAGGCGTCTCCCCAGGCACGCTGAGCCGCATCGTCGGCGGCGGCGGCCGAGTCCCGTGCGTAGTTGGCGGAGAATTCCGCCTGGGCTGCCGAATCGTCGGCGTTGGCGGCGTCCTGGTCGGCTCGGTCGGCGGCGCTGCGGGCGGCCTTGGCGGATTCGGCTGCCTGGTTGGCGCTGTCCTGTGCCTGGTCCGCGGACTTCTTCGCGTCCTCCGCGTACTTGCCTGCCTGTTCGGCGTTCTTGTGTGCCTCGGCTGCCGCCTTGTTCGCTTCGTCCTTGGCGTTCTTGGCGGTGGCGGCGGCGTTGGCGGCCAGGCAGCTGTCCTTGCGCGCCAGGGCGGCGATGCCGTCGGCCTCGTTGAGCAGGCGCTGCATCTGCGCGGTGTGGGTCCGGGCGAGCTTGTCCTTGCGGTCGGCCATGTACTGGCCGACCTCGATGAACTCGTGCAGCTCGTCCGCCGGGCCGGTCAGTGCGATCTTCGCGGCCGCCTGCACCTCCGGACCGCCGTCGTTGACCAGCTTGGAGGCCAGCACCCGCTCGTCCTGGTTGCGGGCCTGGTACTGGCCGCCGTTGAGGAACGACATCATCGCCTGCGGGCTGCCATCGGCCAGAGCCGCCTTGGAGGCGTCCTTGACGGCCGGGCCGCCGGCGTTGTTGATCTGCGAGACCAGGACCCGGTAGTCCGCGGTGGCCACCGTGTACTGACCGGAGGTGTAGAAGTCCCGGATCTGCTGGTCGCCGCCCTTCAGCGCCTCCGTTGCACCGGTGCGCACGCTCTCATACTCACTGGCTGACGCGAGGTCGGTGACCTGCTGGCGGATCTCGTCGGTCTCCGCCTGCTTCGCACCGGACCTCAGGTAGTCCAGAACCGCCGCATCGTCACCCGAGAGCGCCTGGGCGGCTGCTTCCTGCCGCCAGAATCCGTACTGCTTCAACGCTCGCAGGGCTATGGCGCGGCCCTTGGCGGCGATGGCGGTGGTGTCGGCTCCGGGCTTGTCGGCCTGCGCGGCGAGGGCGGCGGTGTCCTGGCCGATCTGCTTGTCCTCGAGCGCGACTTGGGCGAGCTGGGAGGTGAAGGTGTCGGTGGCGTCCTTTTGGGACTGGGCGGTTTCCATGGCCGCGTTGGTGCGGGTGGCGAGGTCCTCGGCCTCGGTCTTGCGGGCGATGGTGAACACCTTGTGCGCGGTGGCGGCGGCCGCGGTGGCGGTGTCGGCGGCTTGTTTGGCCTTGGCGGCCTGCTTGGCGGCCTCGTTGGCCGCGTTGGTGGCCTTGCCGGCCTGTTTGGCGGCTTCCTCCGCCGCATCGGCTGCGTTCTCGGCGTGGGTGGCCGCGGAGTTCGCCGCGTCCCGGGCATCGTAGGCGGCCTGGGCGGACTCGCTTGCCAGGGCTTGGGCGGCGTTGGCTGCCCGGTTCGCCTCACGGGCGTGGCGGCGGGTCTCGGCGGCGGCGGCCTGGGCTTGGGCGGAGTGTGCGCCGGCGGCGTCGGCTTGGCGGTTGGCTTCGTCGGCTGCGTCCGCGGCGGCGTTGGCGTTGCCGGTCGCGCTCAGGGAGGCCCTGGCGGCCGCACCGGCGGCCAGTGAGGCTCTGGCGGCTTGTTCCGCGGCGGCCGCGGAGGACTTCGCCAGGGCTCCGGCGGCCCGGGCCGCGCGGGCGGAGTCCCGTGCGGAGTCGGCCTTGTTCTTGTCGCCGGCCGCGTCGGCGGCGGCCTTGTAGGCGGCGCCGGCGGCGTTGGCGGCGGCGGTGGCCGCCGCGGCGGTCTGGGCTGCCGCCAGCGCGGCGATGCGTGCCGAGCGGTCGGCGGCGTTGGCCGCGCTGATCGCGGTCTGCGCGGCTTGTGAGGCGGCCCGGGCCGCCTCGGCTGCCTGCCGGGCCTTGGAGGCGGCCCTGATCGCGTCGTCCTTGGCCTCGGCGGTCTCCTTCGCCGCGCGTTGGGCTGCCGCCTTGGCCAGTTCCGAGGCGGCGACCGCCTTGGCGGATGCCTCCTGCGCTGCCTCGGTGGCGTCGTCGGCCTGCTCGCCGGCCGCTTTGGCCTGCTCGGTCAGCTGCGCGATCGTGGCGTGTTCCTGGTCGCGGTTGCGGGCGGTGAACTGGCCGACCTCCAGGAACTCGACGATGTCATCCGGTGTTCCCTGCAAGGCGACCTTCCCGGCCGCCTTCATCGCCGGGCCACCGGAGCTGACCAGCTGGGAGACCTGGACGCGGTTGTCGGCCTCGCGTGCGGAGTACTGACCCTGGGTCAGGAACGTCGCCACGTCCTCGGGCGTGCCCTCAAGCGCCGCCTTGCCCGCGTCCTGCACGCCCGGGCCGCCGAGGTTGATCACCCTGGAGGCTTCGACGCGCTGGTCCTGCTCCAGCGGGGCCTTCCAGCCGCCGCGCAGGAACGCGGTCACATCGTCCGGGTTCTGTGATCCGAGGGCGGTCTTGGCCGCCTGGCGTACTGCCGGGCCGCCGGCGTTGATGATCCGGCTGATGTCCACCCGGTCGTCGACGGCCTGCAGGGCCGGCTCGTCACGGATGAACGCGCGGATGTCGTCGTCGCCGCCGAGCAACGCGCGCTCCGCGGCGTCCTTCACGCCGCTGCCGCCGTCTTGCCAGTACTCGACGACCAGCCCCCGGTCGAGGGAGTAGTCGGAGTCGTCGTCTGCGGCTGTGGCCGGTGAGGCGCCCAGGAGTCCGGCCGCCAGGGTCAGCGGCACCAGCCCGGCGGCCGTCCCGCGCAGGGTGGTGGCGGTGCGGGCCCTTATGGACTCAATTGCCCGGCCCTGTGACGCCCGTACGGGGCGCCAACGTTTCTTCATGCGAAGTCCTTTTCATACCGAATGAGCTTCACGAGGTCTTGGTGCGTTCACCCGGTGGCTCATGCGCCCACCTCACTATTGGCGATGGTGAATTTGCATGCTGTCCGGAATGCGGTCCGCCGGGCATGCGGCCCGTCATGACGGCACGTCAACTAGGTTGAAACTCGAAGTAGTTGGGGGGTCCTTCGCAGGTACCTTACATATGCTTCACTTGTGCACCTCATCGGGGATGATCAAGCCCCCACCGACCGAAGGGAACCCGTGACGATGTCACGCGCCGGAAAAACCCTCGCTGTTGGCGCTATAGCGGCTGTAGTGAGCTCTGTGGGTTTTGCCACATTGGCGTCGGCCTCGCCGACCGAGCCCGCGCCCACCGACACGGGCATGCCGTCCGCCGTCGAGACCTACGACTATCCCGGAGCCGCGAAGATCCAGGCGGAGCAGAAGATCACGCTCAAGCGCGGCGACGGCCACATCCTGCTCACCGACTGCGCCTCGGCCTTCGACATCAAGGTCGAGTCCCGGACCGCGGGCATGTACTTCTGCTTCAAGGTCAGCGGCAAGCAGGGGTTCCTGACCATGGAACTCCCCGACGCCTATGGCATCTGGACCCAGGACCACCCGGTTCAGGCAACCCTCGACACCGGTGGCAAGGAAACCGTCGTCAACGCCCCCAAGAACGACTACACGCCGGTCGGCGAGGCGGGCGACACCAGCAAGCGATCCGTACTGGTCGAGCTCCGCGTCACCGGCTGACCTCCCCCGAGCCGGGATCGCTGCGGTTCTGCCGGCCTCCGGCCGCCGGTTTTCCCCGCCACGCGCGACGGATCTTCGACGGCGGCACGACGGCCGTCCCTGATCGGATGTCTGTGATCCGCCATCGTCGCCATCGCCACCGTCGCCGCCATCACCGGCACAGCGGAGGCCGCTCCCGGCGCATCCCCAAGTCGCCCTCCCACCCGGTGCGTCGGCGGTAGCCGATGTGCGGTGCGATGGCGGCGAAGGCGCCTCCCGCTGGAACGTCATGCGCTGGATCGACGGCGAGACGACCCAGTACACGACCGTCGACGCCAAGGGATTCCACGGCGAGAAGCGGCCCGTCCCGCCGAGGACCGCGCCTGGCGGAACGACGCCCGGGTGCTGACCGCCAAACGCTTCACACCCTGGACGCCAAGGGACTGTCGGGCGGCCGACCGGGTCGGACCGGACCCGCGGAGGGAATCGGCTGAGCGACCGCTTACCATGACAGGGTCCAGCGCCGCAGTGTCGCGAGCGCCTCAGCAGGTACTTCTCAGGAGCTCCGCCCGTGACCGTCGAAGCCCAGGCCGCGCCCGTCGTGTCGTACGGCCGGCTGATCCCCGCCGTCGTGCACTTCGACGACCTGGACGCGCTGGGTCTGCTCCACAACGCGCGCTACCCGGTGATGGTCGAGCGCGCCTGGTCGGCCCTCTGGCACGAGCAGGGATTCACGTTCGAAGGCGACTGGCAGGCAGCGGGCGACTTCTGCAACGCCGTCAAGGAGCTGCGGATCACCTACGAGGCCCCGGTGGCCAAGCCGGGCGCGTACGCCGTCCACCTGTGGCTCGAGCGACTCGGGAACACCGGCCTCACGTACGGGTTCCGGTTCTGCTCGGCCGACGGAGCGGTGACGTACGCGCACGGCACCCGGGTCCTCGTCCGGCTCGACGCGGCGACGCTGCGCCCGGCCTCGTGGAGCGAGCGGTTCAGGACCGTCGGCCGGGAACTGCTGCGTCCGGCCGACTGACCCCGAGGCTGCCGCGCTCGCCCGTGCGCAGCACGCCCGCACATGCGACGAGCCCGCAGCCGAGCACCGTCACCAGGCCGAACGACACGACGAGGCTGGTCGCCTGGGCCAGTCCGCCGATCGCGCTCGGAGCCACCAGTCCCGAGGTGTATGTGATGGTCGCGACGCCGGCGATGGCCTGGCTCGGGTTCGGCCCGCTGCGGCCCGCCGCCGCGAAGCACAGGGGTACGACGACCGCGATACCGAGGCCCATCAGCGCGAACCCGGTCATCGCCACCGCCGGACGGCCCGCGCTCACGATCAGCAGGCCGCCCAGTACGGCCAGGACGCCGCCCGCCCGCACCGTGCGCACCGGGCCGTACCGGTCGACCACCCTGTCACCGGCGATCCGGGCCAGGGCCATGGTGAGCGTGAAGCCCGTCGTGCACGCGGCCGCAAGCCCGGCGGAGGTGTCCAGCTGGTGCCGCAGGTACACGGCGGACCAGTCCAGACTCGCTCCCTCCGCGAACACCGCGCAGAACCCGATCGCACCGATCAGCAGCGCCGACTTCGGCGGCAGTGCGAACCGGGGCGGCGGCTCCTCGTCCTCGGCCGGCTGGAGGTCCAGCACCCAGGTGCAGGCGGCCAGTCCCAGCGTGGTCAGGACGGCGGCCGCCAGGGCATGGTGGACCCGGGCGTCGGCGCCGAGGTGCGCGGCGAGTGTGCCGGCCGCCGAGCCCAGCAGGGCGCCCGCGCTCCACATGCCGTGCAGACCGGACATGATCGACCGGCCGAGCCGGTTCTCGACCTCCACGCCGAGGGCGTTCATCGCGACGTCCGCCATGCCCGCCGTGGCGCCGTAGACGAACAGCGCCGGGCACAGGGTGAGCAGGTTCGGGGCGAGGGACGGCAGGACCAGGGCGAGCGTCCACAGGCCGATCAGGCCGCGCAGGGCGTTGCGGGCGCCGAAGCGATGGGTGACGCGGCCCGCGAGCGGCATGGCGACGGACGCACCGAGCGCGGGGAACGCCAGCGCCAGTCCCAGCTGGCCCGCGCTGACCGAGGCGTGGTCCTGGATCCACGGCACCCGGGTCGCGAACGAACCGGTGACGGCGCCGTGCACGGCGAACACGGCGGCCACGGCGTACCGGGCGCGCCTCACTTCGCGCTGTTCGTAGATCCCTGCGGTCATCACGCTCATTCTGGGGCCCCTCCCCGGGTGTGTCCGCCCCGCTGCGGGCGGAAATTATCAGGAACCCTGCCTGATAGACAGGGGAGGGAGTCGCCCCTCGAGCGGCCCGGCTGGGAGGATTCCGGCATGCCCGCATCCCCGAGCACCGCCCGGGCCATCAACGACCGGCTCGCCCTGCGCCTGATGCAGCAGGAAGGCCCCTTGACGGCAGGGCAGTTGAAGCAGCTCACCGGACTGTCCCGGCCCACGGTCGCCGACCTCGTCGAACGGCTCACCGTGGCGGGGCTGATCGCGGTGGTGGGGGAGTCGGGCGAGCAGCGGCGCGGTCCCAAGGCGCGGCTGTACGGGATCGTCGCCGGCCGCGCCCATCTCGCGGCTCTCGATGTGCGCACCGGTGGTGTCTCGGTCCTGGTGTCCGATCTGCTCGGCGGGGTCCTCGCCAGGGCCTCGGTGCCCATCGGCGGCGACACGGGTACGGGGCCCGCGGTCGAGCAGGCGGTGACGCTGGTGGAACGCGCCGCCAAGGAGGCCGGTGCCGCTTCGCTGCACACGGTCGGGATCGGGGCGCCCGGACTGATCGACCCGGCCACCGGGGAACTGCGTGACACCACCGGGCTGCCCGCATGGCATCGCCGTCTGGTCACGGCGCTCCAGGAGCGGCTGCCCGCGCGCGTGATCGTGGAGAACGAGACCAACCTCGCGGCGCTGGCCGAGCAGCGCGAGGGCGTCGCGCGTGACCGTGGCACCTTTGTGCTGCTGTGGCTGGGACACGGCACCGGTGCGGCCGTGGTGCTGGACGGCGCCCTGCGTCGCGGAGCCTCGGGAGGCACCGGCGAGATCGGCTTTCTGCCGGTCCCGGGCACGCGTACGCTGCCGTCGGCGACGGACTGCGAGGGGGGCTTCCACTCCCTGGCGGGAGCGGCCGCCATCGCCGAACTGGCCAAGGAATACGGGATGCCGACCCAGGGGCAGTCGGACGGCCCGGGCGCGGCGGCACTGGTCCGCCGGGCCGTACGGGCGGTGGAGGGCCGGGATGCCGGAGCCGACCGGGCTGCCGGAGAGGGTCCGGCTATCGAAGATGGACCGGCTGCCGGGGAAGGACCGCCAGCCGGCGCAGGCCGACCGGGCGCTCCGGACCAGGACACCGCGTCCGGTTTCCTCGACGCACTCGCCGACCGACTCGCCATCGGCGCCGCGTCCGTCACCGCCGTCCTCGACCCCGGCTGTGTGGTGCTCGGCGGCGAGGTCGGACAGGCCGGCGGGCACATGCTCGCCGGGCGCGTCCGGGAGCGGCTCGTCCGTATGTCGCCGCTGACCACCGAGGTACGGGCCAGTGCGCTGGGCGGCGGCGCGGTCCTGCGCGGTGCGCTGCTGACCGCGCGGGACGGCGCGCAGGACGACCTCTTCGCGCCCCCGGCCCGCTGACCTCGGTCGCGGCACCCGTCAGCGAGCCGTCGCCTCGCCCGCGTACCGCGCCGCCAGATGCTCCTCGAACGTGCCCTTGCCCACTGCCTTCCCGGGGGTCAGATGGCCACCGGCGCGCAGCGCGCGGAACGCCTTGCCCGGGACCGGCACGGTGACGACCGGCCGACGGCGCCCCGTCGCCCGCAGCCAGGCCCCGGCGAGTTCCGGGAACGTCCGCACCTCGGGGCCGCCCATGTCCTCGACCCGCCCGGCCGGCCCGTCCACCGCCAGTTCCGCCAGCCGGTCCGCCACCTCGGCCACCGCGATCGGCTGGTCGCTCACACCCGCCGGGAGCATCAGCACCGGCAGCCTGCCCATGGCCTCGAACACCCGCACAAGCAGATCGTGGAACTGGGTCGTCCGCAGGATCGTCCAGCCCAGACCCGACTCCTGGATCTGCCGCTCGACGGCGTGCTTGGCCTTGTAGTAGCCGACCGGCACCGCGTCCACTCCGACGATCGAGATGTACACGAGATGGACCACGCCCGCCCGGCGCGCGGCCTCGATCAGATGCGCGGCGGCCTGTTCGTCGCCTCCGCGGGGCGTGCTCGCGCAGTGCACGACTGTGCCGACGTCCTCGACCGCCGCTTGGAGACCGCTGCCGCCCCGGATCAGATCGACGGCGTAGGGCTGCGCATGACGGGCGAGAACACGCACCTCGTGGCCGTCCGCCCGCAGCCGCTCGGTGACGAGTCGGCCGAGGGTTCCGGTGCCGCCGGTCACCAGGATCGTGGTCATGTGTGTTCCGTCCCTTCGCGTGGGGCCGCTCCCTGCTGGAACGCCCCTTCTCCGCTACGACCGGACGGCACCCGCCGAATGTGACAGTCTCAGGGGCGGCCGAGCTGGCGCTCGACGAACGCCAGCTTGTCCGGGTTCACCACCGCCCGCAGCCGGGCGACCAGCCCGTCGCGGATCTCGATCGTGACGACCGCCACGACCCGGTCGCCGTCTCGGGCCACCAGCCCCGCCGCGCCGTTGACCTCCTCCACCGCGAGGCCGACGTGCGAGAGGAAGCGCTGGAAGCCGCCCGCCAGGAAGCGGAGGACCTTCTCGCGCCCCTCGATCGGCCGCCGTGCCGCGCTGACCTTGCCGCCGCCGTCGCCCCACCAGGTCACGTCCGCCGCGAGCACTTTCTCCAGAGCGGCCAGATCACCGTCCCGGGCCGCCGTCAGGAACGACTCCAGCAGCCGGGCCCTGCGCTCGGGTTCCGCCTCGAACCGCGTGTCGTCGGCGGCCAGGCGCCGCACCGCCCTGCGGTACAGCTGGCGGCAGTTGGCCTCCCCGAGGTCCAGCACCTCCGCGATCTCCCGGTGGCCGTACGCGAACGCCTCCCGCAGTACGTACACCGCACGCTCGGCCGGGGTGAGCCGCTCCAGCAGGACCAGAAGGGCGAACGACACGGCATCGCGCTGTTCGGCGGACTCCAGGGGGCCGAGCGTGCCGTCCGAGGTGACCACGGGCTCCGGCAGCCAGGGTCCGGGGTACACCTCGCGCCGGGCGCGGGCCGAGGTGAGCCGGGTGAGACAGAGGTTGGTGACGACCTTGGCCAGCCACGCCCCGGGCCGTTCCACGGCGTCCCGGTCGGCCGCACTCCAGCGCAGAAACGCGTCCTGCACCGTGTCCTCCGCCTCCTCGGCGGACCCCAGCATCCGGTAGGCGAGACCGAACAGGCGCGGACGGTGGCTCTCGAACGTGTCGGTGTGCGTCCTCACACCCGACAGCCTCCCAGGCGCCCCGGTGGGGGCCCGGCGGCGGGGCAAGGGCCTCCGTCACCACCGCCGGGCCGTTCGGGGACGGCGCACCACGCCGGGACCGCCGACACTAAAAGGACTAGACCAGACGCGTCAATAGGTATGGACCAATTGTCAAATGCCCTTCACCGGGCGGACGTTGCCCGTGATGTGCGACCGGCAGTCGATCGGCGGTCCCTCGCAACGGGGCACGGAAGTCCAGTATGTGAACATGTGAGGCAGCCCACAGCGGTTCACCCGCATGGCCGTCGATCGCGCGTGGCAGACTGAGCCTGTACCAAAAGCAGCGCACTCCGGGGTCGGTGAAAGTCCGAACCGGCGGTTACAGTCCGCGACCCGGTCGCTTCCAGCGATCGGTTGACCAGGTGAAATTCCTGGACCGACGGTTAAAGTCCGGATGGGAGGCAGTGCGCGGCGGGCGGGCATCCATGCGCGTCGCCGTACCGGTTCGTCCACAGGACGGGCCCTGTCCGGCGTCGTCCCGGTGTCCTCGTCCGTTTCTGCTGTCGTCATCGACAGGCCCCGGAGTCCGTGCCCTACTGAGGCAGGAGGACCCGGGAAGTGTTCACCGGAATCGTCGAAGAGCTGGGTGAGGTCACCGCCGTCGAGAACCTCGGCGACTCCTCCCGCTTCAGGCTCCGTGGCCCCGTCGTCACCGAGGGAGCCCGGCACGGCGACTCCATCGCCGTCAACGGCGTCTGTCTCACCGTCGTGGAGCACGAGGGTGACGAGTTCACCGCCGACGTCATGGCGGAGACCCTGGAGCGCTCCAGCCTCGGCGCCCTCACGGTCGGCTCCCGGGTCAACCTCGAACGGCCCACCGCCGTCGGCGCGCGCCTCGGCGGACACATCGTGCAGGGCCACGTCGACGGCACCGGAACGGTGCTGGAGCGCAAGCCCTCCGAGAACTGGGAGATCGTCAAGGTCGCGCTGCCCGCGGGACTTTCACGCTACGTCGTCGAGAAGGGCTCCATCACCGTCGACGGCATCAGCCTCACGGTCGTCGACGCGGGCCCGGACTACTTCACCGTCAGCCTCATCCCCACCACCCTCGCCCTGACCACGCTCGGCCTCAAGCAGCCCGGCGACCCGGTCAACCTCGAGGTCGACATCGTCGCCAAGTACGTCGAGCGGCTGCTGGCGAACCAGGGGGCCACCCGGTGAACTGGCTCAACTCCGAGGCATTCGCCGTCTTCGGCCAGCACATCAAGTGGTCGGACATGATCGGTAATGTGATCGGCCTGGTCGGATTGGCATTCGGCTGGCGGCGCTCCATATGGACCTGGCCGACCCAGTTCGTGTCCGGACTCGTCCTCTTCGCGGCCTTCGCCACCGCCCATCTGTCCGGCAGCGCCGGCAAGCAGATCGTGGTCATGGTCGTCGCCGTCTACGGCTGGTGGCAGTGGAACCGCGGCAAGGGCCAGGCGGAGGACGGCCAGATCGCCGTGCGGTTCGCCACCTGGCGCGAGCGCGGAGTGCTGGCCGGTGCCGCGGCCGCGGGCACGCTCGCCGTGGCGGGCCTGTTCACCGCCTTCCCGTCGCTGTCCTGGGACCCCTGGCCCGACGCCTACATCTTCGTCGGCACCATCGTCGCCATGTACGCCCAGGCGCGCGGCATGGTCGAGTTCTGGTTCGCCTGGCTGCTGGTCGACGCCGTCGGCGTCCCCCTCAACTTCGCCAACGGATTCGCCTTCTCCGGATTCGTCTACGTCATCTACGGCGCGCTCGTCCTGTGGGGCATGCGCGACTGGTGGCTGCGCTCCCGCAGGGCCGCGCGGCCCGTTCTGGAAGGAGCCCACGCATGACCACCGCGCCGGTCCTGTACAGCATGGACGACGTCGAGGACTTCTCGCTCGACCCGATCGAGCAGGCCATCGCCGACATCGCGGCCGGCCGCCCGGTCGTGGTCGTCGACGACGAGGACCGGGAGAACGAGGGCGACCTCGTCATCGCCGCCGAGAAGGCCACTCCCGAGATCGTCGCCTTCATGATGAGCGAGTGCCGCGGCCTGATCTGCGCCCCCATGGAGGGCGACGAACTCGACCGCCTCCAGCTCCCCCAGATGGTCGACCACAACACCGAGTCGATGCGCACCGCGTTCACCGTGTCCGTCGACGCGAGCGGCGCCCACGGGGTGACCACCGGTATCTCCGCCTCCGACCGTGCCACCACCCTGCGGCTGCTCGCCGGCGGCGAGGCGGGCCCCGGCGACTTCGTCCGCCCCGGCCATATCTTCCCGCTGCGCGCCAAGCCCGGCGGCGTCCTCGTCCGCAACGGCCACACCGAGGCCGCCGTCGACCTCGCCCGGCTCGCGGGACTGCGCCCGGCCGGCGCGATCGTGGAGATCGCCGGCGAGGACGGCCACATGCTGCGCCTGCCGGAGCTGATCCCGTTCGCCCGCAGGCACGGCCTGACGATCATCTCGATCGAGGACCTGATCGCCTACCGCCGTACCTCCGAGCCCACCGTCCGCCGTGAGGCCGAGGTCCACCTGCCGACCGCCTTCGGCGCCTTCACGGCGTACGGCTACCGGTCGACCGTCGACGGCGTCGAGCACGTCGCCCTCGTGCACGGTGAGATCGGCGACGGTGAGGACGTCCTGGTCCGCATGCACTCGGAGTGCCTCACCGGCGATGTCTTCCACTCCCTGCGCTGCGACTGCGGCCCCCAGCTGGAGGCATCCCTGGAGCGCATCCAGGCCGAGGGGCGGGGCGTGGTGGTCTATCTGCGCGGCCACGAGGGACGCGGCATCGGGCTGCTGTCCAAGCTGCGCGCCTACGAACTCCAGGAACGCGGCCGCGACACCCTGGACGCCAACCTGGAGCTGGGCCTGCCCGCCGACGCCCGTGACTACGCCGCCGGCGCCCAGATCCTGGAGGACCTCGGCGTCCGCAGCCTGCGTCTGATGACCAACAACCCCGACAAGACCCAGGCGTTGGTCCGCCACGGCCTCAAGGTCACCGAGCGGGAGCCGATGCCCGTACAGGCGGGCGAACACAACCTCCGTTACCTGCGCACCAAGCGGGACCGGATGGGGCACGACCTGCCGTGGCTGGACACGACCGCCGTGTCCGCCTGCGGCAACCAGTAAGAGAGCACGGAGGAGAGACGTGAGCGGCAAGGGTGCACCGGAGCTGTCCGTACGCAACGCGAGCGACCTGCGGGTCGCCGTCATCGCGGCACAGTGGCACGACAAGGTGATGGACGGTCTGGTCGAGGGCGCCCTGCGCGCCCTGCACGAGCTGGGGATCGACGAACCGACACTGCTGAGGGTCCCCGGGAGCTTCGAGCTGCCGGTGGCCGCCAAGGTGCTGGCGGGCCGCGGCTACGACGCCATCGTCGCCCTCGGGGTCGTCATCCGCGGCGGAACCCCTCACTTCGACTATGTCTGCCAGGGGGTCACCCAGGGCCTCACCCAGGTGTCCATCGAGACCGGCGTCCCCGTCGGCTTCGGCGTGCTGACCTGTGACACCGAGGAGCAGGCTCTGGACCGCGCCGGCCTCGAGGGCTCCAACGAGGACAAGGGCCACGAAGCCGTCACGGCGGCGGTGGCGACCGCGGCGACGCTGCGCTCGGTATCCGAGCCCTGGCACTGAGACAGCGCCCGGAGCGCTAGGGTTAGCACCACCATGTCCAAGAAGACGTTCGAGGAGCTCTTCACCGAGCTCCAGCACAAGGCCGCCCACGGCGATCCCGCCACCTCCCGCACCGCCGAACTGGTGGGCAAGGGGGTCCATGCCATCGGCAAGAAGATCGTCGAGGAGGCCGCCGAGGTCTGGATGGCCGCCGAGTACGAGGGCAAGGAGGCGGCCGCCGAGGAGATCTCGCAACTGCTGTACCACGTCCAGGTGATGATGGTGGCGCGCGGGATCTCCCTGAACGACGTCTACGCCCACCTCTGAGCCAGCCCGCACACAGGTCCCCACGAACGAGCAAAGGAAGCCGACCTCATGCTGCGCATCGCCGTCCCCAACAAGGGTTCACTGTCCGGCCCTGCGGCGGAGATGCTGCATGAGGCCGGCTACCAGCAGCGGCGGGAGTCCAAGGAGCTCAGGATCGTCGACCCGGAGAACGAGGTCGAGTTCTTCTACCTCCGCCCCCGCGACATCGCGATCTACGTCTCCTCCGGCCGCCTCGACATCGGCGTCACCGGGCGGGACCTGCTCATCGACTCCGGCGCCAACGCCGAGGAGATCCTTCCGCTCGGCTTCGCCCGTTCGACCTTCCGCTTCGCCACCAAGCCCGGCACCGCCAACGGCGTCGAGGACCTTGCGGGCATGACGGTAGCCACCTCCTACGAGGGCATCGTCGCCAAGCACCTCGCGGACAAGGGTGTCGACGCCTCCGTCGTCCACCTGGACGGCGCCGTCGAAACCGCCATCGAACTCGGTGTCGCCGAGGTCATCGCGGACGTCGTCGAGACCGGCACCTCGCTGCGCAACGCGGGCCTGGAGGTCATCGGCGAGCCGATCATGAAGTCGGAGGCGATCGTCGTCCGCCGCACCGGCGCCGACACCGAGGAACCCAAGGTCCAGCAGTTCCTGCGCCGCCTCCAGGGCGTCCTGGTGGCCCGGACGTACGTGATGATGGACTACGACTGCCGGGTCGAGCAGCTGGAGAAGGCCGTCGCCCTCACCCCGGGCCTGGAGTCCCCCACCGTCTCCCCCCTGCACAACGAGGGCTGGGTCGCCGTCCGCGCCATGGTCCCGGCCAAGGAGGCCCAGCGGGTCATGGACGACCTGTACGCCATCGGTGCCCGGGCCATCCTGACCACGGCGATCCACGCCTGCCGTCTGTGAGGGATCGCACACCGATGTCGGACCTGCCCGCCCTGCCCGTGACCTTCCGGCCCGCCCGCACCCGAGTGGTGCTGGTCACCGCGGCGATCGCCATATTCGCCGTCATCACCACGGTAGGCCTGCTGCTGCAGCCGCTCACCGCCGGGGAACGGCTCAGCTTCATCGTCACGGCGGCCCTCCTGTGCGGAGTGCTGCTGCTGCTCTCCCGGCCCAAGGTCGTCGCCGACGAGTCCGGGGTCACCGTCGTCAACATCGCCGGCTCGCGCCGTCTCGACTGGGCGGAGATTCTGCGGGTCAACCTGCGTCCGGGTGATCCCTGGGTGTTCCTCGATCTGAGCGACGGCACCAGCCTGCCTGCCCTGGGCATCCAGCCGGGCATCGCCAGACAGCGGGCGATCCAGGACGCACGGGCGCTGCGCGCGCTCGCCGAGGCCCGCTCCACGGCCGATCCCGGGCGACATCCGGGCTGACTCCGGGGCGCCCGCCCTGACGCGTACGACGGAATCTTGATTAATCTGGTGTGCAGAGGCGTTTCCGTTGCGCCTTCGCCCCTGAGGTTCCGCCCGGTGCTCAGGGGTTCCTGCTACCCGAGGAGTGACTCCCTCCGGCGATGGACGGATCGTCCTGTAGTACCTGCGCCGCCCCCTGCCGACATAGCGCGGACCGCATCCTTGAGGTCCGTGTCGAAGCGGAGGCGGCGGCATCATGACCACCACCCTGCTGCTCCTCGGGGCGGCCTTCCTGCTCATCCTGGCCAACGGATTCTTCGTCGCGGCCGAATTCGGACTGGTCACGGTCGAACGGCCCGACGCCGAGAAGGCCGCGGCCGACGGCGACCGACGGGCCGGTACGGTCGTCGAGTCGCTCAAGGAGCTGTCCTTCCAGCTCTCCGGCACCCAGCTCGGTATCACCATCACCTCGCTCGTCGTGGGCATGCTCGCCGAACCTGCGCTCACCCGCGTGCTGCACGGCCCCGTCACCCTGACCGGCATCCCCGAGGGCGCTGCGGACGGCATCGCCGTGGTCGTCGGCATGCTGCTGGCGTCCGCCGCGCAGATGGTGATCGGCGAGCTCGTACCCAAGAACTGGGCGGTCTCCCGGCCGCTCCAGGTCGCACGCTTCGTCGCGGGCCCCCAGTACCTGTTCTCCCGGCTGTTCCGGCCCGTCATCGCGGCCCTCAACGCGGTCGCCAACCGGCTGGTGCGCGCGCTCGGCGTCGAGCCCGCCGAGGAGCTGGCCTCCGCGCGCACGCCCGGGGAGCTGGTGTCCCTGGCCCGGCACTCGGCGCGGGCCGGGGCGCTGGAACAGGACACGGCCGACCTGTTCGTCCGGACGCTCTCCCTCGGCGAGCTGACCGCGCAGCACGTGATGACCCCGCGAGTGAAGGTCAGCGCACTGCAGTCGTCCGCCACGGCGGAGGATGTGGTCAATCTGACCCGGGCCACCGGTCTGTCCCGCTTCCCCGTCTACCGAGAGAGGATCGACGAGGTCGTCGGCATGGTCCACCTCAAGGACGCGCTCGCGGTGCCGGCGCACGAACGGCGCCGCACCCCGGTGGTCCGCATCGCCCAGACACCGCTGCTCGTTCCCGAGACACTGCCCGTGCAGCCCCTTCTGGAGCTGCTGCGCAGCCAGCAGCCCATCGCGGTCGTCGTCGACGAGTACGGCGGCACGGCGGGCGTCGTCACCCTGGAGGACATCGTCGAGGAACTCGTCGGCGAGGTACGCGACGAGCACGACGGGCACGACCTGCCCGAACTGGCCGCAGCGCCGCCCGAGGACGGGCGCCCCGCCTGGGAGGCCGACGGCAGCTGCCGGGTGGACACCCTGAAGCGGATAGGACTGGAAGTCCCGGAAGGGCCGTACGAGACGGTCGCGGGACTCGTCGCCGATCTGCTCGGCCGGATCCCGGCGCCCGGGGACCGGGCCGAGCTGCCCGGATGGCGGCTCACGGTGCGCCAGGTGGGGCACTACCGGGCCGAGCGGGTCAGACTGGTCAAGGTCGCGGACGCCCCCGCGCCGGCCGCGGAGGCGGTGCGATGAGCCTGCTCCAACTCGTGTTCGCCGCGCTGCTGGTGCTGGTGAACGGGCTCTTCGTCGGCGCCGAGTTCGCGCTGGTGTCGGTGCGGCGCAGCCAGATCGAGCCGCTCGGGACCGCACGGGCCCGCCAGGTGCTCTACGGCCTCGAGCGGCTCCCGCAGATGATGGCCGCGGCCCAGTTCGGCATCACCGTCTGCTCACTGACGCTGGGCGCTGTCGCCGAGCCGACGGTGGCACACCTGCTTGAACCGGTGTTCGAGGCTGCACACCTCCCGGACGGGATGGTCCATCCGCTCGGCTATGTGATCGCGCTCGCCGCCGTCGTCTTCTTCCACCTGGTGATCGGCGAGATGGTGCCGAAGAACCTCGCCATGGCGGCGCCGGAGAAGGCCGCGATGTGGCTGAGCCCGGGGCTGGTGGCGTTCGCGCGCCTGTGCCGGCCGGTGACGGTCGCGCTGAGCGCCTGCGCCCGGGTGATCCTCAGGCTGTTCAGGGTGGAGCCGAAGGACGAGGTCGAGGCCGTCTTCACCAGCGAGCAGCTCAACCAGCTGGTGGAGGACTCCGGCCAGGCGGGACTGCTCGAACCGGAGGAGCAGGAGCGTCTGGAGGACGCGCTGGAGCTGGGCTCACGACCGGTGACCGACGTGCTCCTCGACCCGGCCCTGCTGGTGACCGTGCAGCCCACGGTGACCCCCGGACAGGTGGTGGCGCTCACCGCGCGCACCGGGTACTCCCGTTTCCCGGTGGTCGCACAGAATGGTGCCTTCATGGGGTATCTGCACGTCAAGGACGTCCTCGACCTGGAGGACTCCGAGCGGGCGGTGCCGCAGCGGCTCTGGCGCCCGATGACCACGCTCGCCGCGGAGCTGCCGCTCGACGACGCGCTCACGGTGATGCGCCGGGCCGCCACCCACCTCGCCCAGGTGGCCGACGGCTCCGGCCGGGTGCTCGGCCTGGTCGCCCTGGAGGATGTGCTGGAACTGCTGGTGGGCGAGGTCAGGGACCCGGCCCACCGCGAGGCCCCGCCCCAGCCGCGCATGCCGGAGGAGCGGGAAGCGGTGGCAAGCTGATCGAACAGCGGTTCACCCGCGCCCCACGGGCGCGGGTGAACCGCTGTGATCGAGGTCAGCGGCCCGAGGGGTCCTGAGGCGCCCGGCCCGACAGGACCTCGCCGTACGCCTGCATCAGGTCCGGGAGCCGTAAAGTCGACAAGTCGTCCCGGGTCGGTGCCCCGGGATAACCGATCAGTCGCAGGTCCCGGTAGGCACAGCTCTTCTCGTACAGCGTCCGCAGGAACCGCCCGTTACCGAGTTCGTCGATCCACCCCTGGTCCACCACATGACCGGCGATGGAGCGCAGCTCGTCCAGAGCCTCCTCGTCCCAGACGTCGCCGTTCTCGGCGGCCAGGACCTCGCCGATCGCCGTCAGCTCCAGGGGCCGATACGAGGGGAAGTCGACCCGGGTCGTGAAGCGGGAGGACAGGCCGGGATTGGCGGCCAGGAGGCGGTCCATGCCCTCGGGGTAGCCGGCGAGGATCACCACCAGGTGATCGCGGTTGTCCTCGGCACGTTTCAGCAGCACCTGGAGGGCCTCGTCGCCGTACGCGTCGCCCTTGCCGTAGCCCGAGTTGGACAGCGAGTACGCCTCGTCCACGAACAGCACGCCGCCGATCGCCGAGTCGATCAGTTCATTGGCCTTCACCGCGGTCTGGCCCAGGTACTCGCCGACCAGGTCCGCCCGCTGGGCCTCCACGAGGTGGTCGCCGCCCAGCAGGCCGAGCGCGTAGAAGACCCGGCCCAGGATGCGCGCCACCGTGGTCTTGCCGGTGCCCGACGGACCCGAGAAGACGAAGTGGCGTTTGGGGGGCTGCACGGGTAAGCCCTGGCCGGCCCGCAACCGCGCCATGTTCAACTGCGCCGACAGGGCCTTCACCTGGCGCTTGACCGGCTCCAGACCGACCATACGCTCCAGCTCGGCCAGTGCCTCCTCCAGCAGCGCCGGATCCGTCGGGCCCGTCGGCAGCGGCGGCGAGGAGGCCGTGGCCTTCTCCCGTACGAGGTCGCCCTGCGCCGGCAGCGGGCCCGTCGGCGGGGGGTCCGGTTCGGACAGCTTCACCTCCCGGCCCTCGGTGCCGAAGAACGGGTCGAGACCGTCCGGCCCTTCCAGCACATCGCCGCTCCCGGCGAGCGCCACCGCCGTGAGGTCGGCCGCCTCGTCGTACCCGTCGCCCTCGGCGATCGCGGCGAGCCGCGCGGAGGTGTCCATGAACGCGGGGTCGACCCGGTGGACCGCCCGGTACAGGGGCAGGGCGGCCGCCGAACGGCCCGTGCCCTCGTGTGCCCGGGCCAGCCAGTACCGAAGCTCCTTGCGCTGCGGCTGCTCGCTGCGGCAGCGCATCAGCGCGGCGGACAGCAGCGGCTCGGCCTGTCCGTACATCTCCAGGCGGACCCGGGCCATCCCGCCGAAGAGTCCGGCCTCGATGCCCAGCATGGGGTCGTCGATCAGCGGATCGGTGTGCCGGACGAGCTGCTCCCAGTCCTTGACGAGGTAAGCACGGCAGGCATGCAGAAAGCGGACCTGGGGGTCGGTGTCGACGGGCGGCAGCCCCGCCAGTGCCCGGTCCAGCTCCGGTACATGGCGGCCGTCCAGCCAGTGCGAGGCGTGCGCGAGCAGCAGGTCTCGCGGGCTCTCCAGCACCGGCTGCACCCACCAGCCCAGCCAGTACCAGGAGTTGAGGTTCCGCCGGTGCCGCGCCCGCTGCTCCCCGAAGCGGTCGCGGTGGCGGAACATCCGCAGCAGCGCGGTCGTGGTGTCCACGCGCAGCGCGTGCAGCCCGAGCCAGCCGTCGGCCATCCCGGGGTCCATCCGGACCGCCGCGCGGAACTCCTCCTCCGCCTGCGGATAGGCGCCCATCGTGTAGGCGTCGACGCCTCGCAGCCAGGCGAGGTCGGCCGGGGCCTCGGGGCCCCGCGTGCCGAAGTCCATCACGTCCCCCACAAACCGTGCCCCCGTGGTTCACCGCCGGGCCCGTGCCCGCCGGCCGCCTTGCTCGAACTGCTGTGCCGCGGACCGGAGTTGGAACGGTGCGCGAGGCAGCGGTCCGAAGGTCGCACCGAGAGGCATCGTACCTGCGGGGGAGTCGCGCACCGAAGGGTGCCGCACAACCCGTTCGACGAGGTGGGGGCGGACGGGGCGCACTGCGCATGGTGACCGAGGGTGAGCAGATCACGCCTGACAACGCCCGGAGAGGGGGGTCAGGGCAGAACGAAGCCCCCGATCACGGGGGAACAACCGGGGGCTTCGCGTTTCTGGGGGCGGCTTCGAAACCGCACATTGAGAACGTAAGTCCTGTCCCGCCCCCGGGTCAAGCCGACGTGATGCAGTCAAAGAAGTTCGCCCACAAGGGTCTTCACATGTTCAGCACAACGACGTGGGTCCGTCACTGAGGGTGAGCAACTGGTCCGGGCCAGGGGGCGCGGCGGGTCCTCGCAGCACCTGATAACCCATCGGCCTCTGGCGCACCAGGAGATCGGCGGACGGTCGCGAGGGGTCCTCGGCGAAGTGCCGCCGCTCCGCCGCGACCCATCCCGCCCAGAACGCGCTCTGCTCCTCGCCGTCCCGGGACCGTCCGCGCTCCCAGGCCTCCTCGCGCGGCGTCTCCATCCACAGCAGCCGTGCCAGGTGCGGACGCAGTGCGCGGCGTCCGGCGCCGACCCCCTCGACGAGGACCACCTCGGCGGGCGCCAGCGAGCGGGCGGGGCCGAAGCTCCGGGTGCGCCACTCGTAGGGCCGATAGCGGGCGGTCTCGCCCCGGCCCAGCGGTGCGATCACCTCGCGCAGCAGCCGGTCCGTCCAGGTGAACAGCTCCTCGTGGGTGGCGATGTCGTCGAGGTGCAGCACCGGCGCGCCGCCGAGCGCGGACGCCAACTGTCCGGTGAACGTGGACTTCCCGGAGCCGGCGTGCCCGTCGACGCCGATGAGGCGGACGGGGCCGCAGGAGGGCGGCAGCCGCAGCAGGCGGGAGGCGAGCGTGTGAATGGCGATTCCTGGACGGGAAGGGGCGCGGGCATTTTCCGGGTGCACAGTTTACGTGAGCGCCCAGGGCGGGGGTGGCCCGGAATGTGGTGCCGCATTGAACTGTTCACGAATCAATCATCGGGGCTGTTCAGGATCAGGGCTGTCCAGGAGACGGGAAACGGCATTCCGGTTGTGCCGCATGGTGAGTAAGGTGCTGGTGCGCAACCGCCGGTGTCGTACGGGGACGGACAGGGGAGCATGGCCGCGGGGTTATTCGCAGGGCAGTATGTGTGGCATCCGGCGGCCGACGACCGCGAGCTGGCCAGCGTATGCGTGGAAGTGCGGGCCGGCCGCTATCTGGGCGCCAACGGACTGCTCGCCGAGACCCGCGACGACCTCGGGCTGCGCGCCCACCGCTCCCTGGTCCTCGCCTCCGAGGCCGCCGACTCCGACCTGGCCGAGCGCTGGCTCGCCGAGGAACCCAGTGCCGAGTCCGCGCTGCTGTGGGCGCGCGTCGCCGTCGTGCGGGCACTGCGCGCCGCGGACGCCCACGACGAGCGGACCCGCCCACTGGAGCGCATCGCGCTGAAGGCGTGCGCCCGCGCCACCGTCATGGCGCCGCGCGACCCCACCCCCTGGGTGGCCAGGCTGGCGCTCACGCGTCTGCACGAGATCCGTGAGCCCGCACCGCAGGGGCTGCTCACCGCGCCGCCGGGCCCCTGGCAGCTGTTCTCGCACATCCTGCGGCTCGACCCCTTCCACCGCGAGGGCCACCACCGTTTTCTCGCCTACTTCTTCAGCCGCCACCGCGGCTCGGCGAACGCCGCCTGGGACGTCGCCGCCTTTCTCGGCCAGCGGGCACCCGTCACCTCGCCCCTGCGGCTGCTGCCACTGGTCGCGCTCGTGGAGAGCTACAACCCGGCGGAGTCACTCGCCGACCACGTCTGGGAACAACCCCAGTGGCGCTCCACCGCGCTCGCGGTCTACCAGAACTGGCTGCCGGAGATCTCCGGATACCGCTTCACACCGGTGCTGGACCTGGCATACCTCGCGCACGCGCTGGTCATGGCCCAGTGTGTGTTCGAGGCGCGCGCCGTCCTGGTGGCCATGGGGCCCTTTGCCTCCCGTATGCCGTGGAGCGTGTTCGGCGACCCCGAGGAACAGCTCTCGAGAGCCCGCCGCGCCTGCGGGCTGCCCGTGCCGGGAGCTGCCTGACCCCGTCTTGCCGCCCGACCGTCAACCCCCACAGAAAGGTCCGGTTGTGTCAGAACGGATGTCGACGCCCCGTACGAGACGGCGTGCCGGCCGCGATCCCGTCGCGATCGACGACGACGCCACCCTGCACGCGATGGGATATCCGCGGAAACTCACCCGGAGGTTTCAGGCCTTCGACAATTTCGCCATATCCTTCACCATCATCAACATTCTCTCCGGAATTTTCTCCTCGTTCGGCTTCGGAATGAACGCGGGTGGCCCGCGCATTCTCGTCTTCGGCTGGATCGGGGTCTCCGTCATGGTGCTTTTCGTCGGTGCCGCGATGGCGGAGGTCGCGTCCGCCTACCCGACGAGCGGGGCCCTGTATTTCTCGGCCGGAAAGCTAGCCCGACGGCATCGGGGCGCCTGGTCCTGGTACACCGGCTGGCTCAACTTCGTGGGCCAGGTGGGCGGCACCGCGGCCACCGGATACGCGGCCGCCACGTTCATCCAGGCGTTCCTCGCCCTCCAGTGGCCCTCCTACCGGCCGACCGCGCACCAGACCGTGCTGATCACCGCACTGATCATCGTGATCCAGGGGCTGGCCAACACCTACACGGTGCGTCTCGTCGCGGTCCTCAACCGGATCTCCGTGTGGTGGCTGCTGATCGGGCTCGTGGTGATCGTGGGCGCACTGGTCGTCGGCCCGGACGAGCACCGGTCGGCGTCCTTCGTGACGCATTTCGTGAACAACACCGGTTTCACCAACGGGCTCTACGGAGGCATGCTCGGCCTGCTTGTCACCAGCTGGACCTTCACCGGCTTCGACGGCAGCTTCCACATGTCCGAGGAGACGGTGCGGGCGACGGTGAACGCGCCCCGGGGCATCACCCGCGCCATCGCCTGGTCGGCGGCCACCGGACTCGTCCTCATGCTCGCCCTCGTGTACAGCATCGGCGACTACGCCAAGGTGGCCGGCTCCGCGGCGCCGCCCGTGCAGATCCTCATCGACGGGGCGGGCACGGGCCCGGCGAAGGCGCTGCTGCTGATCGTCATCGGCGCCATGCTCTTCTGCGGCCTGGCCAACCTGACCAGCAACACGCGGCAGATCTTCGCCTTCTCCCGGGACGGCGCGATGCCGGGTTCCCGCTGGTGGCACTCGGTCTCGCCGCGCACCCGGACGCCGGTCAAGGCGGTCTGGCTCGCGGTCGCCTGCTCGCTCGCCCTGGTGCTGCCCGGCTGGTGGTCCCACACCGCCTTCACCGCGATCGTCAGCGTCAACGTCGTGGGCCTCTTCCTCGCCTACGCCGTGCCGATCTTCCTGCGGCTCCGGCTCGGCGCCGACTTCCGTCCCGGACCCTGGCACCTCGGACGCTGGAGCCGGCCCGTCGGAGTGGTCGCCGTCGCCTGGATCCTGCTCAGCAGCGGGCTGTTCATGCTGCCCCAGGCGTCGCCCATCACCGTCGACTCCTTCAACTACGCACCGATCGCCCTGGCCGCGGTGCTGGTCGTCGCCACGGTGTGGTGGTTCGCCACCGCGCGCCGTCGCTTCCAGGGGCCGGTCAGCTACGGCCGCCCGGACGAGGTGGCGGCGATGGACCTCGTCTGAGGGGTCGCCGTGCCCGCCGCCGCGTCCTCGCCGGACGCGGCGGTCCCCGGTCCTGCCAGTGGTCGGGACCAATAGTGGTGGACACGCCGACGGCCCAAGCGCTGGCGGACTCCTCGGACGACCGCCATAGTTGGCGCACGCCTTGCGTCCGACCGCCGCTTCAGGACATCTGGGGGTCACCCACCCATGAGCAGAGCTCCCGAGCCGTCCCGCAGAACCGTCCTCGCCGCGGCGCTGGCCGCGGCCACGGCGACCGGGTCGGTCGCGGGCCCGGCGGCCGCCGCCCCGGCCGCCGGACCGGCGAAGGAATCCCCGCGTACCGTGGACTACCGCGCCTGGACCTCGTACTCCGACTGGAGCAGCGGCAGCGGCCAGGGTGTGCGGGCCCTCGCCGGCGCCCGCCCCGCGGTGGCCATCGGCACCCCGGCCGGCCGTGTCGACTACACCGACCCGCACACCGGGAAGACCGCCGGCTGGGAGTACGCCATCTGGACCTCCCCCGTGCACCGGCTGTCCGTCCCGTCCACCGAGGCCATCGCCTCCTGGAACGCGCACACCCCGGCGGGCACCTGGCTACAGGCCGAGCTGAAGGGGACATACTCCGACGGCACGGACACCCCCTGGTACGTGATGGGCCGCTGGGCGGCCGGAGACCGCGACATCCGGCGGACCTCCGTCGACGGCCAGACCGACGGCAAGAGCAAGGTTCTGACCGACACCTGCGCCCTCGCCGACGCCGCCTCGGGCCTGCGCCTGGTGTCGTACCGGCTGCGCCTGACCCTCTACCGCACTCCGGGCACCCGGCTCACCCCGACCGTGTGGCGGCTGGGCGCCATGGGCTCCGACATCCCGGACCGCTTCACGGTCCCCGCCTCCGCCCCGCAACTCGCCCGGGAGCTGACCGTCCCGCGCTACTCGCAGGAGATCCACAAAGGCCAGTACCCCGAGTACGACAACGGCGGCGAGGCGTGGTGCAGCCCCACCTCCTCGCAGATGATCATCGAGTACTGGGGGCGGCGGCTCACCCCCGGGCAGCTGTCCTGGGTCGACCCCTCGTACGCCGATCCCCAGGTCTGCCACGCGGCCCGCTCCACCTACGACTACCAGTACCAGGGCTGCGGCAACTGGCCCTTCAACGCGGCCTACGCGGCCACCTTCAAGGACCTCCAGGGCGTCGTCACCCGGCTCTCCTCGCTCACCGACCTGGAGCGGCTGATCGCGGCGGGGATCCCCGCCATCACCTCCCAGTCGTTCCTCGAGAAGGAGCTGACCGGGGCCGGGTACGGCACCTCCGGTCATCTGATGACCGTGATCGGTTTCACCGCCGGGGGCGACGTGATCGCCAACGACCCGGCCTCGCCCGACGACGACGCGGTGCGGCGTGTCTACAAGCGGCGGGAGTTCGAGAACATCTGGCTCAGGACCAAGCGGTACAACGCGTCCGGCAAGGTCGTCTCCGGCAGTGGAGGGGTCTGCTACCTGTACTTCCCGGCACAGCCGACGGCCCCGCAGCGCACGGCCCTCGCGGCGGTGGGCGTGCGCTGACCCGCTCGCCCGTCCCTCGGGCCCCCGGGAGACCGGGGGCCTCGCCGTGTGACCAAGCTCTCCGCCGCGCCGGCGCCTGCCGGTGGCAAGGTGGACATCGGGGAAGTCCACCGCACGACCCAAGACCAGTGAGCTGCCATGACCGCCACCTCCGCCACCGCCGCCCGACTCCGCGCCCGCACGGGCGGCCCCCGGGACGACGGCCCGAAGATCGTCGAGCACATCGCGGGCTGGGTCCTCGTGGTGGTCCTCGCGATGCTCGTCACCCGGCTCGGCTGGCTGTGACGCGGGCACTCCGATATCCCTGAACCGGAACGCGCTTTCCGAACAGCGTGCCACCAGGTCGATCAGAGTCGAACATACCGGTCGAGTGGTTCTGCAATACTGCGGATGTCCGGCTGGCAGTTGGAGGCGTGGGTCGAAATTGAATAATAGTCGACAGCGAGGAGCCGCACGCCCTCAGGCCCGCGGCACCGATCGTTCTCTGGCGCGCCGCGCCGAACTGATCGCCATCGGGCGGAAGTTATTCTCCGACACCTCGTACGACGCGTTGTCCATGGACGACATCGCACGCCATGCCCATGTGGCCAAAGGGCTGATCTACTACTACTTCAGATCGAAGCGCGGCTATTACCTTGCCATTGTCGAGGATTCGGTGGCCCATCTGGTGACCCTGGCGGCCGGCGGCCTCGAACTGCCTCCGGTGGAGCGGGTGCACCGCACCATCGACAGTTATCTGCGCTACGCCGAGAACAACCAGGCGGCCTACCGCACGATCGTGAGCGGCGGGGTGGGCTTCGACGCCCAGGTGCACGCCATCCGGGACGGGGTGCGCGAGGCCATCGTCACCACCATCGCCGATGGGGCGTACGGCCGGCGTGAGATCGCCCCGCTGGTGCGCATGGGTCTGCTCGGCTGGGTGTGCAGCGTGGAGGGCTCGGTTCTCGACTGGATCGACCGGCCCGAGCTGTCCCGCGACACCATGCGCGAACTGCTCGTGAAGACCCTCGGCGGCACCCTGCGCGCCATAGAGGAGCTGGAACCCGCCTACGCGGCCCCGCCGCCCGCCCGTCGGGACATCTGACGGCACACGCAGGCGGGAGCCGGTGAACGCGTGCTGATTGGCATGAGCGCGACGAAGTGATGGTGCGCCGACAGTAGAAGGACTGGACCGGTGGAGCCAATGGTCCGGACCAATTCGGGTCCAGGATCCTTCTCCGGAGCAAACGCTCGTTAACTGGTGACTCCGTGCCGCCGATCGGGCATACTCCAAGCGCCACAACCGCTGGTCAGCCGCCTCCGAAACCCGGAGCGGCGAGCATCGGCCAGGCCCAGTGAGACCCGGCGGAGCTGCCCCACCCACGGCGCGCATCCGTCGATGTTCCCGAAAAGGGAGGAGAGCGTCGCCATGCCCGACCGCGCCCCGCAGCCGGTGGACCGTCAACTGCCCACGGACGAGGCCCGGGACCTGATCTCGCTCGTCCGCGACATCGCGCAGCGTGAGATCGCACCGAAGGCGGCCGAGGAGGAGTACGCCGGACACTTCCCGCGCGAGGTCTTCCGCCTGCTCTCCGCATCCGGGCTCCTCGGACTGCCCTACGCCTCCGAGTACGGCGGCGGTGACCAGCCGTACGAGGTCTACCTCCAGGTCCTCGAGGAGCTGGCCGCGGCCCGCCTCACCGTCGGTCTCGGCGTCAGCGTCCACACCCTCGCCTGCCATGCCCTCGCGCAGTACGGCACCAAGGAGCAGCAGGCCGAGCATCTGCCGGCGATGCTCGGCGGCGGTCTGCTGGGCGCCTACTGCCTCTCCGAGGCGTCCTCCGGATCGGATGCGGCGTCATTGCGCACGAGGGCCCGCCGTGACGGCGACGACTGGGTGATCAGCGGCACGAAGGCGTGGATCACGCACGGCGGGATCGCCGACTTCTACACCGTGATGGCGCGCACCGGCGTGGAGGGGCCGCGCGGTATCACCGCCTTCCTCGTCCCCGGTGACGCCGAGAGGCTGAGCGGTGTGACGCCCGAGAAGAAGATGGGCATGACCGGTTCGCCCACCGCTCAGGTCCACTTCGACGGGGTGCGGGTGCCCGACGAGCGGCGCCTCGGCGAAGAGGGCCAGGGCTTCTCGATCGCCCTGTCCGCGCTCGACTCCGGGCGGCTCGGCATCGCCGCCTGCGCGATCGGCCTGGCCCAGGCGGCCCTTGACGAGGCCGTCGGATACGCGACCGAGCGTCTGCAGTTCGGGCGGCCGATCTCGGACTTCGAGGGACTGCGTTTCATGCTCGCCGACATGGCGACGCAGATCGAGGCGGGCCGGGCGCTGTACCTGGCGGCGGCGCGACTGCGTGACGCCGGCCTGCCGTTCGCGAAGCAGGCGGCCATGGCGAAGCTGCACTGCACCGACACGGCGATGAAGGTCACCACCGACGCCGTCCAGGTGCTCGGCGGGTACGGCTACACCGCCGACTTCCCGGTCGAGCGCTATATGCGTGAGGCCAAGGCGCTCCAGATCGTCGAGGGGACCAACCAGATCCAGCGGATGGTCATCGCCCGTCACCTCGTGGGTCCCGAGACCCGCTGAACGGGTCCTGGCCCGCCGCGCGCCGGCCCGTTCCGGCCGGGGGCGCGGCGAGCCGCACCCATTCCGGGTCGTGACGCCCCGGCAGCGTGCGCCCGCGGTCGGCCCAGGTCCGCATGAGCGCCCGGTAGATGGGCGGATCCGCGGGCTGGGGAGGCGGCGGGAGCAGTGCCCCCGACGCCGGAACGAACACCGGTCGCCGACGGCCGGTCGCCGATTGTGTGGCGGTCATGCAAGGGGAACGCCGGGGCGTGGGCGCGGGTCACCGGCCCCGGTAATCGGGCGTGAGTTCCCGGGGGGCTCGTCCGGGGGTACGGTGCGCCTTGAATCTGACGCGACGTCCGTTCGCTCGGTGTTCCGCCGTATCGCTTGCGGCCGACCGATGCTGATTCTCCGTCGACCGACTGACAGCGTGCGGTCTCAGGCCGCCTGGCGAGGCATCACCGGTATGCGCATCGGGCGCGAGCCCGGGCCGCCGACGTGCGAGAACGGCTGCATCCGCCAGTCGAGCCCCTGAGGGAGCGTCAACAGCAGGGCGGTGTCCTGCTCCTGGGGCACCACGGACTCGTCCGCGGGCCGGGCTTCGGCCGCCGCACGGCCCGTACCGGCACAGACCGTGAGCCCGAACGGGTTCCACGGCGAGGCGCACAGCGCATGCTCGGGCAGGAACTCCTCGTCCGCCAGGAGCGCGATGGGCTGCGCGCAGTCCGGGCAGATCACCCGGTACATCTCGAAGGTGTCGTAGGCGTCGAACTCGTCGTCGACGGGTTCGACGCCCTCCGGCTCGGGCTCGACGACCGGCTGCTGCCGCTTGGGCATGCTGCGGCCAGGGCGCTTCAGACTCTGCATGGGACTCTCCCCCTCGGGCTGGGCCGGCAAGGCACTGCGGCCTCGACCACAGCAAGCACTTCCCGTCCCGTCTCGGCGGTAATCGCGCGGACATCACGAAGCCTGTCCGGGTGCTGTGGCGTTCGTCACATGCCTTCCGCAGGTGCCGCATGCGGCGGCCGTCTGCCGCGGACGGCTCCCCGGCAGCCCGGGCCAACATCACGAACCGGGTATGACCTGCGCCGCTGAGGTATCCGCGGAGATTGACCGCACGGTAGGTTCTAGCGGCATGGAGGAGCTGGACCGACAGATCGTGCAGCTGCTCGTCAAGGACGGGCGGATGAGCTACACCGACCTGGGCAAGGCCACGGGCCTGTCCACGTCGGCCGTGCACCAGCGGGTGCGCCGGCTGGAGCAGCGCGGCGTCATCCGCGGGTACGCCGCGGTCGTCGACCCGGAGGCCGTCGGACTGCCGATGACCGCCTTCATCTCGGTGAAGCCGTTCGATCCCAGTGCCCCCGACGACATCGCGGACCGCCTGGCCGGCGTCCCGGAGATCGAGGCGTGCCACAGTGTCGCGGGCGACGAGAACTACATCCTCAAGGTCCGGGTGGCCACCCCCCACGAGCTGGAGGAGCTGCTCGCGCGGTTGCGGACGCTCGCGGGCGTGTCGACGCGCACCACGGTGGTCCTCTCCACCCCGTACGAGGCACGGCCGCCCCGCATCTGACGTATCCGGAGACCCTCTCTCCTCCAGGTGTCCGGTGTCCGGCCGCTCCGTGCCCCAGGCGTCCGGTGGTGACCCTGTTCGGTGCGGGTAGGGCGGATCCGCGTCGCCCCGGTGTGTCCGGCGGGACCTGAGTGCCGGGCCGTTCGGGAGAGGCGCGAGACTGTTCCCATGACTGAGCGCACCACCCACCAGCGGACCGTCCTGTTGCGCCGAGGAGAAGTCCACAGCCCCGCCGACCCCTTTGCGACGGCCATGGTCGTCGAGCGCGGCCAGATCGCCTGGGTCGGCTCCGAAGGCGCGGCCGACGCCTTCGCGGACGGCGTGGACGAGGTCGTGGACCTGGACGGCGCGCTCGTCACCCCGGCCTTCACCGACGCCCATGTGCACACCACCTCCACGGGCCTCGCGCTCACCGGCCTCGACCTTTCCGGCGCGCCCTCTCTGGCGGCCGCCCTCGCCCTGGTCCGCGACTTCGCCGCCGCCCGCCCGGGGGACCGTGTGCTGATCGGTCACGGCTGGGACGCCACCCGCTGGCCCGAGCGGCGGGCCCCGCGCCGGGACGAGCTCGACGAGGCAACCGGCGGCCGTCCGCTCTACCTCACCCGTATCGACGTCCACTCCGCCGTCGTCACCACCGCCCTGCTGGACCTGGCGCCCGGCGTACGCGACCGGAACGGCTGCACGGACGGGGAACCGCTCACCCGGGACGCCCACCACGCCGTGCGCGCCGCGGCATTCGCGGCGGTGACCCCGGCCCAGCGCACCGAGGCCCAGCGGGCCGCCCTGGCGCACGCCGCCTCCCTCGGCATCGGCTCGGTCCACGAGTGCGCGGGCCCGGACATCTCCTCCGAGGAGGACCTCACCGGACTGCTGCGCCTGGCCGCCGGGGAACCCGGACCCCGGGTCGTCGGCTACTGGGCCGAGCAGGCCGACGAAGGCGTCGCCAGGGCGCGCGAGCTGGGCGCGCTCGGCGCCGCGGGCGATCTGTTCGTCGACGGATCCATCGGTTCGCACACGGCGTGCCTGCACGAGCCGTACGCCGACGCGGGCCACACCGGCACCGCCTACCTGGACGCGGCCGCCGTCGCCGCGCACGTCGTCGCCTGCACCGAGACCGGGCTGCAGGCGGGGTTCCACGCCATCGGCGACGCCGCCGTCGCCACAGTGGTCGAGGGGGTGCGCGCCGCCGCCGAGAAGGTCGGCCTCGCCCGCGTCCGCGCCGCCCGCCACCGGATCGAGCACGCCGAGATGTTCGCCCCCGAGACCGTCGCGGCCTTCGCCGAGCTCGGTCTGACCGCCTCCGTGCAGCCCGCCTTCGACGCGCTGTGGGGCGGCGCGGACGGCATGTACGCGCAGCGCCTCGGTGCCGAGCGGGCCCGGACGCTGAACCCGTTCGCGGCGCTGCTGCGCGCAGGCGTCCCTCTGGCTTTCGGCTCCGACAGCCCCGTCACCCCGCTGGATCCCTGGGGCACGGTGCGGGCGGCGGCCTTCCATCGCACCCCCGAGCACCGGATCTCCGTACGCGCCGCGTTCACCGCGCACACGCGCGGCGGCTGGCGGGCGATCGGTCGCGACGACGCCGGGGTCCTCGTCCCGGGCGCGCCCGCGGACTACGCCGTATGGCGCACCGACGCACTGGTCGTGCAGGCCCCCGACGACCGGGTGGCCCGCTGGTCCACCGACCCCCGCTCCGGCACTCCGGGGCTGCCCGATCTGACCCCCGGCACCGACCTCCCGGTCTGCCTGCGCACCGTGGTGGGCGGCCGGACGGTGTTCGTACGGCCGGGCGAGTGATCTGCCGGGGTGGCGTGCTTCCGACCGCCCCCCGGGACCCCGTCGCGCGACCTGCGCATCCTCCCGCCTGACCAGGCGCTGAGCGGATAAACCGCAGGTGGGAGGACTGTTGACAGTGAGGCGCAGAGGGCCGGTAGGTTCGGCCGCGTCCACCGACGGACGTCCGACCGGGGAACCTCCGCGCAGTCGCCGGAGCGCCGCTGGGTCAGGGATGGTGTGCCGCACCGGCGCACCACCACTGGGAGCCAGGCTCAGCGCCCGCGCCACGGCACGGGAACGTTCCGGCCGGTCGGCAGGGTGCGACCCGGGTGGGGCCCGGACGTCCAGTAGACAACGGCTCTCGGTCGACCCGCAGCCAGCGGGTCCCAGGTCGGCCCGAAGGGCGCCGGGCCCCCATCCGCAGTAGGCCCCCGCGCGAACCCGCCGAGTGCGCAAACCGGCACTCTTACCCGACTCTTGTGGAATCGACACCCCCGTAGGAACGTGCTGTCGCGTCGGTACAGACGAGGGACACTATGGTGGTCCTCTGCGTACGGACATGAAGGGGCAGCAGTGAACGACGGCGACGGGACCCTCGCGGCAGAAGCCCAGGGGAGGCAGTTCGGTCCGCTCGGCACCGCCTTGGTGATCATCCCGACCTACAACGAGGCGGAGAACATCAAGACGATCGTCGGCCGGGTGCGGTCGGCCGTGCCCGAGGCGCACGTCCTCGTGGCCGACGACAACAGCCCCGACGGTACGGGGAAGCTCGCCGACGAACTGGCGGCCGAGGACGACCAGGTCCACGTCCTGCACCGCAAGGGCAAGGAGGGGCTGGGCGCCGCGTACCTCGCCGGCTTCCACTGGGGCCTGGAGCGGGACTTCGGCGTCCTGGTCGAGATGGACGCCGACGGCTCCCACCAGCCGGAGGAGCTGCCGCGCCTGCTGACCGCGCTCAAGGGCGCCGACCTCGTGCTCGGCTCCCGTTGGGTGCCGGGCGGGCGGGTCGTGAACTGGCCCAAGAGCCGTGAGTTCATCTCCCGCGGCGGCAGCCTCTACTCGCGCCTCGCCCTCGATCTGCCGCTGCGCGACATCACCGGGGGCTATCGCGCCTTCCGCCGCGAGACGCTTCAGGGCCTGGGCCTCGACGCGGTCGCCTCGCAGGGTTACTGCTTCCAGGTCGACCTGGCGCGCCGTGCCGTCAAGGCCGGCTACCACGTGGTCGAGGTGCCCATCACCTTCGTCGAGCGGGAGCTGGGCGACTCCAAGATGAGCCGGGACATCCTCATCGAGGCGCTGTGGCGCGTCACCGCGTGGGGTGTCGGGGACCGCGTGGCCAAGATCAGGGGCCGAGGCCCGGCCTCCTGAGCGAGGGGCGCGGGCCCGTACGGGCAGCGGGTGGCCACGCGTCAACCGGGAGCCGCCTTCGGTGGTCGCCCGTACGGGGTGCACAGGGACGGATCCGGGCCGTACCGAGGGCGGCCGATCGTCGCCTCGTCCCGCTCATCCTCCCGCTTATCCCGCGTTGAGCCTGCTCCAGGCACACTGGGGGCATGACGACTGGCGCACCGACTTCCTCGTACCAGGCCCGGCCCCGGCGTTCCCCGCCGCGCAGGTTCCTGCCGCTGGGCATCGCAGCCTGGCTGGTGCTGGAGATCTGGCTGCTCACGCTGGTGGCGGGCGCGGCCGGCGGGTTCACGGTGTTCCTGCTGCTGGTCGCCGGTTTCGTGCTCGGCTCCGTGGTGGTCAAGCGGGCCGGGCGCCGCGCCTTCCGCAATCTCAACGAGAGGCTTCAGGGCCGTTCCTCGCAGACCGAGCCGACGAGCGGCGGCAACGGCCTGATGATGCTCGGTGGCCTGCTCCTGATGCTGCCGGGGCTGATCTCCGACGCGGTGGGCCTGCTGCTCCTGCTTCCGCCGGTGCAGAGGACGGTGGGCCGGCGTGCGGAGCGCAGCCTGGACCGCAAGCTCCGCGCGACACCGTACGGCGGCCTCGGTGACGCCTTCCGGCAGGCTCGTATTCACCGTCCCGATGGAAAGGTCGTCCAGGGTGAGGTCATCAGGGACGAGTCCGGAGACACTCCGCGCGAGCCGCGACCGCCGCTGACCCGCTGAGGCCGGGGATCCCCGGTGGTCCGCCGAGCCTTCGCGGCCCGGGCGAAGCCCCGCGGCCCCCGGCTGAGGATCGTGACCGCCCGTACGCGCACACGGCAGCGGGCGCCGTACGTCACATACCGACGTACGGCGCCCGCTGATCCGTGCGCTGTGCTGCCGCCCAGACCCCGAGGGGGCTAAGCGGACTTGCGGCTGTCCCGCGGATGAACCGCGATGTTCATCGCACCGGAACGGAGAACGGCCAGGCGCTCCTCGAGGACCTCTTCGAGCTCCTCGCGGGTGCGCCGCTCCATCAGCATGTCCCAGTGCGTACGCGCGGGCTTGGCCTTCTTCTCTTCCGGGCCTTCGCCGTCCACGAGGAGTGCCGGGGCCCCGCAGACCTTGCACTCCCACTCCGGCGGGATCTCCGCCTCGACCGAGAAGGGCATCTCGAAACGGTGCCCCTTCTCGCATGCGTACTCCACGGCCTGGCGCGGAGCCAGGTCGATGCCGCGGTCCGTCTCGTAGCTGGTCACCACGAGGCGCGTGCCGCGAAGAGCTCGCTCACTCATGAATCGTGCCTCCCGGGCTTGTCGCCCACAGGACAGGTGTCGCTGTCGTCGTCATCCGGTCAACGTCCGGTCGGCGGTAAAGATTCCCGTTCCGGGTCATGCGTCGCCGTCGTAGCCGCCCCTTGTTGTACCCACCGGCGCCCGGTTTGTCACATCTGCTAGCAGATGTCACCCAGCGTTTCGGCTCCTTTGACGCGCAGTAACGGTACGCCTGGCAGGCCAAACGCGTACACTACCGGCCTTTGCCATCAGGTGCTAAATCCTTTCGGGTACCGGATTCCCCGCGTCGCGCACCGCCTGCCGCACCGGGACCCGGGCGAGCAGGGCGAAGCCGAGGGCGAAGAAGACCACCAGCGAGATGATCGCGTCCCGGTAGCTTCCGGTGACCTGATAGGTGAGGCCGAACAGCAGCGGGCCCAGCCAGCTCATGCCGCGGTCGCTCATCTCGTACGCCGAGAAGTACTCGGCCTCCTTGCCGGGCGGTACGAGATGGGAGAACAGGGAGCGGGAGAGCGCCTGGCTGCCACCGAGCACCAGGCCGATGCAGGCCGCGAGGAGGTAGAAGCCCACCGGCGCGCCCGAGGGCAGGAAGTAGCCGGCACCGAGCGTCAGCGTCCAGGCGACGAGCGAGCCGAGGATGGTCCGCTTGGCGCCGTGGGTCCGCGCCAGCCGCCCCATGCCCAGGGCCCCGCCGACCGCCAGCACCTGCACGAGCAGAACGGCGGTGATCAGCGTGGACTGGCTCAGGCCCAGCTCCTCGGAGCCGTACACCGACGCCTGCGAGATCACCGTCTGGATGCCGTCGTTGTAGACGAGGTAGGCGAGCAGGAAGGCGAGGGTGAGCGGCTTGCCGCGCATGTCCCGGACGGTCGCGGCCAGTTGCCGCCAGCCGTGCACCGCGGGGGCCGTGGACGTCCTGCGGCGGTCGCGCAGCCACCCGAGCGGTACGAGGGTGAAGGCGCCCCACCACAGGCCCGCCGAGGCCAGGCAGATACGCACCGCCGTGGACTCCGTGAGGCCGAACGAGTCGTGTGCGGTGAAGAGGACCAGGTTCGCGATCAGGACCAGGGAGCCGGCCGCGTAGCCGAAGGCCCAGCCGCGCGAGGAGACCGCGTCGCGCTCCTCGGGCGGGGCGATCTGCGGGAGGTAGGAGTTGTAGACGACCATCGAGACGGCCATCGACGCGTTCGCGACGACGAGCAGGAGGCCGCCGAGCAGATAGCGGTCGCCGTCCAGGAAGAACAGGCCCGTGGTGGCCGAGGCGCCCAGGTATGCGCAGAGGGCGAGCAGGGGCTTCTTGCGGCCGGTGCGGTCGGCCGCCGCTCCCGCGAGCGGCATCACCAGGATCGCCAGGACGACGGAGGCGGAGACCGAGTAGGCGAAGAACGACCCCGCCCGCACCGGGATGCCCAGTGGGTGCACATAGCCGTCCGCGTCCGCCGCCGACTTGGCCACCGCGGTGAGATAGGGCCCGAGGAACACGGTGAGCACGCTCGTCGAGTAGACCGAGCACGCCCAGTCGTAGAAGTACCAGCCGCGCTGTTCGCGCCGCCGTCCGGCGGCCTCGTCGGCCGCCGCCGGCGACGCCGGCGCATCCGGTTCCAGGGGAACCCCCGCCCGCTCGGTGTCGGTGCCCACCCGTGCCTCGCTTCCCCGCAGTACGTGATCGTGCGCGGGCGTCAGACCCAGGTGCCCCGGTCCTCCAGGACCTTGCGCAGTGTGTCGATGTGATCGGTCATGATGCCATCGACTCCCAGGTCCAGGAGCCGGTGCATCTGCCCGGGTTCGTTGATCGTCCACACGTGCACCTGGAGTCCGAGGGCATGGGCGGTGCGCACGAAGCGGTGGTCGACCACGGGCACGCCCGACTGGGCCACGGGAACCTGGGCGGCGACCGCCGAGCGACGCAGCCTCGCGGGTACCCCCCAGGAGCGCAGCCGCAGGCCCATCACCCCGCGGGTGCCGTACGACGTCGCCAGGCGCGGCCCCGCCAGGTGCTGGGCGCGCGACACACGTGCCTCGGAGAACGAGCCGACGCAGACACGGTCCCAGGCGTCCGTCCGGCCGATCAGGTCCAGCAGGGGGAGCAGGGCGGGCTCCGCCTTGACGTCCACGTTCCAGCGCACCTCGGGGAACTCCTCGAGGAGGTCCTCGAACAGCGGGACCGGTTCGGTGCCCGCCACGCGGGCCTGCCGCACGTCGTCCCAGGGGAGGTCGGCGATCCGGCCCGCCCCGTCGGTCACGCGGTCCAGGGTCGCGTCGTGGAACGCGACCAGCTTCCCGTCGGCCGTGGCGTGCACGTCCGTCTCGATGTACCGGTAGCCCGCCGCGACCGCGCGCCGGAACTGCGCCGCGGTGTTCTCCAGGCCCTCCGCCGCCCCGCCCCGGTGGGCGAAGGCGATCGGGCCGGGATGGTCGAGGTAGGGATGACGTACGAGGGTGGTCACCGTGGCAGTATCGCCTGTTCCGGTTGCCCGGTGGCAACGACCGTGCTGCGCCCCGATGCCCGGGGAACGGCGAACGCACGCAGGAAGAACTGGGCGAGCGGGCCGATGCACAGGGCGTACAGGACGGTTCCCACTCCCACCGTGCCGCCGAGGGCGAAGCCGGTCGCGACGACGGCGACCTCGACGGCCGTGCGGATCAGCCGGATCGAGCGGCCCGTGCGCCGGTGCAGTCCGGTCATGAGACCGTCGCGCGGCCCGGGCCCGAAGTCGGCGGTGATGTACAGGCCGGTCGCCATGCCGTTCAGCACGATGCCTGCGAGGAGAACGGGCACTCGTACGGCCAGGGAGCGGACCTCGGGGAGCACGCCGAGGGTGGCGTCCATGGCGAAGCCGATGACCAGCACGTTGGAGACGGTGCCGAGACCGGGACGCTGGCGCAGCGGGATCCACAGCAGCAGCACGATCGCGCCGACGATCGTGAGCACCACGCCCATGCTGAGGCCGGTCAGTTCCGCGAGCCCCTGGTGGAGGACGTTCCAGGGCTCCAGGCCGAGGCCCGCCTGCACCAGGAGGGCGGAACTCGCCCCGTACAGCGCGAGGCCCGCGTACAGCTGGAACAGCCGGCGTATCAGCCGGCTCCTCATGAACGTGTCAACAGATGCATCAACAGATGCATCAACAGATGCACCAATGGATGGATCAACGGACGGATCGATGGACGGGTCCCCGGACAAAGCGTGCCCCCCTGTGGTGGTCCTGACCTGACGCATGTCACTCTGTGGCTTGGGAAAAGAAGTCATCCATGGCCAATTCGGGGAAGGTGGACTGGGATCATGGCGCAGTGGACCTCAGCGGTGGGTGCGGCACAGCTCGCCCGGCTGCTCACCTCCCAGCAGGACCGTCCCGCGGGCCCCGGCACCCGCCGCCCGCCCGCCTACCGCGCGCTCGCCGACGGCATCCGGCTGCTCGTGCTGGAGGGCCGTGTGCCCGTCGCGGCCCGGCTGCCGGCCGAGCGGGAGCTTGCGCTCGCCCTGTCGGTGAGCCGGACCACGGTGGCCGCCGCGTACGAGGCGCTGCGCACCGAAGGGTTCCTGGAGTCCCGCCGCGGGGCGGGCAGCTGGACGGCGGTGCCGGCCGGGAACCCGCTGCCGGCACGCGGCCTCGAGCCCCTCCCGCCGGAGGCCCTGGGCTCCATGATCGACCTGGGCTGCGCCGCGCTGCCCGCGCCCGAACCCTGGCTCACCCGCGCCGTGCAGGGCGCCCTGGAGGAGCTGCCGCCCTACGCGCACACCCACGGGGACTACCCGGCGGGGCTGCCCGCGCTGCGCGCCATGATCGCCGACCGCTATACGGCACGCGGCATCCCGACCATGCCCGAGCAGATCATGGTGACCACGGGTGCCATGGGCGCGATGGACGCGATCTGCCACCTCTTCGCCGGGCGCGGCGAACGCATCGCCGTCGAGTCGCCGTCGTACGCCAACATCCTTCAGTTGATGCGGGAGGCGGGCGCCCGGCTGGTGCCGGTGGCCATGGCCGAGGAACTCGGCGGCTGGGACCTGGACCGCTGGCGCCAGGTGCTGCGGGAGGCCGCGCCGCGGCTGGCCTATGTCGTGGCGGACTTCCACAATCCGACGGGCGCGCTGGCCGACGAGGAGCAGCGCCGCCGTCTGGTGGAGGCGGCCCGGTCCGCCGGGACCGTCCTCGTCGTCGACGAGACCATGAGCGAGCTGTATCTGGAGGACGGCCTGGAGATGCCGCGGCGGGTCAGCGGCTTCGACCCGGCGGGCTCCACGGTCATCACCGTGGGCTCGGCGAGCAAGGCGTTCTGGGCGGGCATGCGCATCGGCTGGGTGCGGGGCGCCCCGGATGTGATCCGCAGCCTGGTCGCGGCCCGCGCCTACGCGGACCTGGGCACGCCGGTGCTGGAGCAGCTGGCCGTGAACTGGCTGCTCAGCACGGGCGGCTGGGAGCAGGCGGTGGGCCTGCGGCGCGAGCAGGCCAGGGAGAACCGGGACGCCCTGGTCACCGCGGTGCGCCGGGAGCTGCCGTCGTGGGAGTTCTCGGTGCCACAGGGCGGTCTGACGCTGTGGGTGCGCACCGGGGGTCTGTCGGGGTCCCGTCTGGCGGAGGCCGGGGAGCGGGTGGGCGTCCGGGTGCCGTCCGGGCCCCGCTTCGGCGTGGACGGCGCCTTCGAGGGATATGTCCGGCTGCCGTTCACGGTGGGCGGCGCCCTGGCGGAGGAGGCGGCGGTGCGTCTGGCCGCCGCGGCCCGTCTGGTCGAGACCGGTGCGTCGGGTTCGGCCGAGTCGCCGCGCACCTTCGTCGCCTGACCCGGGGCCGGCACGGCTGTGACCGCCGGGGGACCCGGCGGTCGCCGGGAACGCTCCGACCGCGGGAGACCGGCCGGTGGGGGTCCTTCAGCTCTCCGCGGCCACCGCCTCGACACCCGCCGGCATGACCGGCGCACTATGGCGCGGCAGCAGTCCCAGGACCGCCTGCCGATGGCTCTCGCTGGTGGCGTCGTCGTACGGGTCCGGGGTGGCCGGCACCTGGAGACGGTGGACCGGGCCCGAGCCCAGGCGGGCGTAGCCCCGGCCGGGCGGGACGTCCTGGACGGGCGTGGTGTGAGGGGGAGCGCCCAGCACGGCCTCGAGCACGTCCGGGCCCGCGGGGCCGAGCACCACCCGCGCGCGGGTGTACTGCCGCACCGCGTCGGACAGGCCGTCCAGAGCGTCGAGCTGCTCGGCCACCACGACCGTGACGTTCGCCGCACGCCCGTGCCGCAAGGGCACCTGGAGGAGCGTCTGGGGCTCCGGGCGGCCGTCGGCGGCGGCCAGGTGACCGAGAGCGCCGGGCCGGTCGAGCAGGACCCACAGCGGACGCCTGATGTCGTCCGGCGGCGGGTGCCCGGCCTGCCGCGCGCGGTTCGCCGAGATCAGTCGCCGCTCCGTCTCATGGGTCGCCCACTCCAGGCTCGTCACCGCGCCGACCAGGCCCGACTCGACGGCCAGCACGCCGTCCCGGCCCGTCAGACACGCGTACTCGCCGGTGTCCCCGCCCTCGACGATCAGGACGTCGCCGTTCTGGAGCGCCTGAAGGGCGATGGAACGCACCAGCGTCGTCGTACCGCTGCCGGGCGCGCCCGCGATCAGCAGATGCGGTTCGGTGGAGCGGGCACCTGTGCGCCACACCACCGGCGGCACATCGCGCTGCTCGTCGCCGTGGGTGAGCGGGAGCGTGCGCTGGACGCCGGTGGGGTCGGTGAAGCCGAGGACCGTCTCGCCCGGGGCGGTCACGAAGCGCTGTGCGGCGATGTCGGTGGGCAGCGGCGCCAGCACGGTCACCGTGAGCTCGTTGGCCTCCTCGTCCCAGGCGAAGTGGTACTCGCGGCCCCGGCCCGACTTGGCGTGCAGAAGCTGTTCGATCCGGGCCCGTGACGTGGCCTCGCCGTCGGTGAAGTAGGCGGGGTAGCGGATGCGGAGCCGGGAGATCCGGCCACTCTCGTCGAAGTCGTACGAGGGGAAGGCCCGGGCCCATTCCCCACCGTGCGCATAGAGCGGATCGGGATCCTGGGCCGCCGAGAAGTACGGCACCAGTGCCTCGTACAGCGTCCGCAGGCGCTTGGTCTGCGCGTCGTCCGGACCCGAGGGCTGCGGTTTCCTGCGGTCGCGGCCCTTCCAGGCCGCCGCCGCCATGACGGAGAGGCCGGCGAGCAGCGGCCCGTACGGCACCAGGGCGACGACCAGGACCACCGAGGCGACCAGGAAGAGGAGCGGCCCCCGCCGGTCCTTGGGCGTCTCCACCCATCTGCGCCGCCCGGCCCCCGCGAGCCGGCGCAGCCCGCGGGTGAGGAGGAACAGCGGCTGGAGGACGTCGCCCGCGCCGCCGGCCGCCGTCCGGGCCAGCTGCCGGCTGCGGGCCATCCTGGCGCTGCCGTTGCGCAGGATGCGGGGGAGTGGGCGCCGGGCCACGTCGTTCTCCTGAGGGTGTGTGCGGGGGCGGGATCAGAAATTGATCCCGCCGAGCAGGCTCGCGAGGCTCTGGCCGCCGGCCTTGATCCCCGGGGCGATGCCGGTACTGGCGAGGTAGAAGCCGAAGAGGGAGCAGATTGTGGCGTGCGAGCCCTTGAGGTTGTCCTTCCGGAAGAAGAGGAAGACGCAGGTGCCGAGCAGCAGCACACCGGAGATGTTGAGGACCATGTGCTCTCCTGAACGCGGGGACTGTCACCATGAGTACTTCCAGGCTCACAGCATGTATCCATATGATAAAAGGTGCAAACGGGTGAAATGGTCGGGATTTCCCCCGACGGACGGAACGGTCATACCCGAAGGGCCGCCGCGCATGGCTTGACGCCCTCTGTAGTGATCTTTGCCTGGCGCGGTGCCGGTGCTGTGTTGTGGAAGCCAGTACGCTGGCGATTCACCCGTACGGCGGCACCGCTCGCCGCCCTACGCGCCGTGCACGGTGGCCGCGCTCGCCGTCGTGCGCTCCCGCAGTCCCCAGCAGTCGTAGTGAGAGGCGGTCCGGCCGATGAGTGAAGCCCCCGACCCCGAGGTCGTGGAGCTGGCGACCAAGATCTTCGATCTGGCGCGCCGAGGTGAGACCGAGGCGCTCGTGGCGTACGTGGACGCGGGCGTTCCGGCCAACCTCACCAACGACCGCGGCGACTCCCTGGTGATGCTCGCCGCCTACCACGGCCACGCGGACGCCGTCCGGGCCCTGCTGGAGCGGGGCGCGGAGGCCGACCGGATCAACGACCGAGGCCAGACCCCGCTCGCCGGCGCGGTCTTCAAGGGCGAGGTGGAGGTCATCCGGGCGCTCCTGGAGGCCGGAGCCGATCCCGCCGCCGGTACGCCCTCGGCCGTCGACACCGCCCGCATGTTCGGCAAGAACGATCTGCTCGAACTGTTCGGCGCACACTGATGCGAATACTCTGACCAGCGAAAACGACGAAAACGGGGGAGGCGGTACGGGGCCGCCCGAAATAAGGTCGCGACAGCGCAAGACGCCGAGTCATCATGACGTCGTGAATCACGGACGCGATGGCTGGGCAGGTGTTGCCGCACCGCGCGGACCGTGATGCGGTCCGCACGGGCCACCGACGAGAGGCAGAGGAAGATGGTCTACAGCAAGCAAGAGACGGCGGGCGCCCCGACGTGTTGTCACGCGGCCAGGTAATGCGTGTTCCCCGGTTGTGTCGACGCTTGATGTGAGGCTGTTTCCCATGTTCGAACCGGTCATAGCGCCCAGCGGTACGCTCCTCGGCCTCCTCCAGAGGGGCCGCGGTGACGGCACGCTGCACGCGCTCACCGCACCGCGCGCCGAGGCGCTCGCGGCTCTGAACCACTGTGTGCTGCGCGATCCCCGCCACGACTGGCAGGTGGAGAACCGCTCCCTGTACTACGCCCGGCTCTACCTCGATCTGAACGGCGAGCTGGACGAGATCGAGGCGCATCTCTTCGGCGCCGAGGACGTCCTCGACACCGAGGAGTGCCGCACCGGGCTCGCCCTCGCGGTCCTCGGGCACCTCGCCTCGTACGGCAGGCGGGACGCGCTGGAAATGCTGCGCAGGTACGCCGCCTCGGGCGCCAACTGGGCCTGGGCCCTGGACGAGCTGGCGCTGCGCGACGACGACGCGGGGCTGCGCGCCCTCGCCGCTCCCGTCCTGGCCCGCTTCCCGGCCGACCCCGAGGGCGAGGCCGAACTCGCCACCGCCGTCCGTGACGCCTTCGAACCCCGGCCCTGGCGGTTGTGGGCCGACGACCCCCGCTCCTCGGTCGCCACGCGCGTGCGTGCAGCGCAGGAGGCCGGCTGCTTCGACCGGTGGCAGCGGCAGCTGCGGTCCCGGGGCCCCCAGCCGGGCTGGAGCGTCCAGGCGGTCTTCGACTGGGCCCAGCAGGGCATCGAGCGCGGTGCCGTCCTCCATGTGCCCGCCGCCCGCTGCCTGACGGCCGTCGCAGGTCCGGAGGACCGCCCCGAGATCGTCCGGGCAGCCCGCTCCGGCGGCGACGGGGCCCGATGCACGGCCCTGCGCTACCTCGCCGACGGCAACGACCCCGAGGCGCTCGACCTGATCGAGGACGCCCTGGTCACCGGGTCCGCGCTCGTCGCGGACGCGGCCGTGGACGCCTTCGAACGCATGCGCAGTGTGGCCGCCGTGGACCGGGCGCGCGGCTGGGCCCGCCGGCCCGACGCGCTGGGGGCCGCCGCCGGCCGCGTGCTCGCCTGCCGGGGCGGCGCCCAGGACCGCGACCTGGTCCTCGCGGCGCTGCGCGAGGCGGTACGGGGTGAAGGCCCCGACGCACCGACCCTGTGGACCCTTGTCGACGGCGCCGGACGGCTCGGCATCGCCTGTGCCGCACCGGTGCTGCGCCACGTCTACCGCGAGACCGCCTCGTCCCATCTCCGAGGGCGCGCCGCCCGCGCGCTGGCCGCCACCGACCCGTCCTTCGCCGCCGGATTGGCCGTCGAGTGCCTCTGGGACTGCGAGGAGTCCACCCGCGAGATCGCCGCACGGCACGCCGAGACCGGGGACGTCCGCGTCGTCGAGCGGTTGCGCCGACTCGCCGCGGATCCGGCCGAGGAGGCCGAGGTCCAGACCGCCGTACGCAGCCGGATCGGGCCCGACATGCCCACCGTATGAACGTTCGGTGACTCCGGAGTCAGGAGCGTATGGACAGGGGCTGACCTGCTCGGCTGTGCAGCCCAACGCTCATGGGACGTTCCCCGGCCGGAAAGATCGACGTTGACGCGGCCACGTCCGGCACGGCGAGAACACGGGTATGCGTGTCGTCATCGTGACCGAATCCTTTCCCCCCGATGTGAACGGCGTGGCCCACTGCGCGCTCCAGACCGCCCGGCACCTCGTCGATCGCGGTCACGCTCCCCTCGTCGTCGCTCCCACGGCCTCCCCCAAGTTCTCGGCTCCGCTGGAACAGGGAGGCTCCCCCCTCGGCACCGGTACCGGATCCGACGCTTCCGCGCCGTGCCCCGTGGTGCGAGTCCCCTCCATTTCGCTCCCCGGCTACCCCCAGGTGCGCGTGGCACTCCCCAGCCGACGCGTCGCCGCCGCGATCACCGCTCACCGCGCCGACATCGTGCACCTGGCCAGCCCCTTCGTCCTCGGCGTCCGCGGCATGGCCGCTGCCGCCCGGCTCGGCATCCCCGCCGTGGCCATCTACCAGACCGACCTGGCCGGATACGCCCGCACCTACATGGGCGCGGGCGAGGCCGCGGCCTGGCGGCGCATCCGCTCCGTGCACGCCGCCGCCGACCGCACCCTCGCGCCTTCCAGCGCGGCCCAGAACGACCTGGAGGCGCACGGCGTGCCGCGGGTGCGGCTGTGGCCGCGTGGCGTCGACACCGTCCGTTTCCGGCCGGACCTGCGCACGGAGACGATCCGGCGGGAACTCGCTCCCAACGGCGAGCTGATCGTCGGCTACGTCGGCCGGCTCGCCCCCGAGAAGCACGTCGAACTCCTCTCCGGCGTCTGCGGCCTGGACGGGGTCCGTGTCGTCGTGGTGGGCGACGGGCCGAGCGAGACGACCCTGCGGGGCGCCCTGCCCGGCGCCGCCTTCCTGGGCCGCCGCACCGGCGACGAACTGGCCCGGATCTTCGCCTCCCTGGACGTGTTCGTGCACACCGGACCGTTCGAGACGTTCTGCCAGACCGTGCAGGAGGCCATGGCGAGCGGTGTGCCGGTCGTCGCTCCCGCCGCGGGCGGACCGCTCGACCTGGTGGCCCACGGGCGCACCGGGTTCCTCGTCCCGCCCGGTGACGCGAGCGCCGTACGGGACGCCGTGGCGGGCCTGGCGGCCGATCCGGCGCTGCGGACCGCGTTTGGGGCCGCCGCACGCGCCACCGTCGAGGGCCGCACCTGGGCGGCGGTCGGTGACCGGCTCATCGGGCACTACGAGGACGTGCTTGCCGCCCGCAGGGCGGTGGTGGCGGCATGAGCTTCGCCACCGAGCGCTTCGGCGACGGTCTGCGGATCGTCCGGCTCGCCAACTTCGTCGCGCCCGCCTCCGGCGGACTGCGCACCGCCCTGCGGGAACTGGGCAAGGGCTTCAAGGAGGCCGGGCACGAGCCCGTGCTCATCGTGCCCGGGGAACACCACACCGACCGCATGACCGAGCAGGGCCGGGTCATCACCCTGCCCGGGCCGCTGCTGCCCGGCACCGGCGGCTACCGGGTCCTCACGGACAAGCGGCGTGTCGCCTCCCTGCTGGAGGACCTGGTCCCCGACCGCCTCGAGGTCTCCGACCGCACGACACTGCGCTGGACCGGCAAGTGGGCGCGGCGGGCCCGGATCCCCGCCGTGATGGTCTCCCACGAGACCGCCGACGGCGTCCTGCGCACCTGGGGCCTGTCCGAGAACCTCTCCCGGCGCGCCGCCGACGCCCTCAACACCCGCACGGCCCACACCTACGCGCGCGTGGTGTGCACCACAGAGTTCGCCGAGCGGGAGTTCGTGCGGATCGGTGCGCGCAACGTCGTACGGGCCCCGCTGGGCGTCGACCTGGAGCAGCGCCACCCCGCGCTGCGGGACCCGGCGCTGCGCGACCGGTACGCGCGCGGCGACGAGGCGCTCCTCGTCATGTGCTCCCGCCTCTCCGTGGAGAAGCGGCCCGGCACGGCCCTGGACGCGCTGGAGGCGCTGCTGCGGCGCGGGCGGCGCGTGGTGCTGGTGGTCGCCGGTGACGGGCCGCTGCGTGCCCGGCTGGAACAGCGGGCGCGGGAGCGGCGGTTGCCGGCGACCTTCCTGGGCCATGTCCGCGACCGGGACCTGCTCGGCGCACTTCAGGCCGCCGCCGACGTGTGCCTGGCCCCGGGGCCCGCCGAGACTTTCGGGCTCGCCGCTCTGGAGGCGATGGCCTGCGGCACGCCCGTGGTGGCCAGCGCCTTCTCCGCACTGCCCGAGGTGATCGGGTCCGCCGGCGCCACCGCCGTGAACAGCGGGGACGCCTTCGCGGACGCGGTCGACCTGCTCATGGAGCGCTCCGAGGCCGAGCGCCGGGAGGCTGCACGCGCGCGTGCCGAGTGCTTCGGCTGGAAGAGCGCGGTGGACGCGTTCCTCGCCGCACACGACGCGCAGCCGCACGACGCGCAGCCGCACGACGCCCAGAGCCAGGACGCCCAGAGCCGGGACGCGCGGCCGCGCGTCACACCGGCGCCGGCCGAGCCCCGCGTGCGGGGCGCCGCTCGGGAGGGCGTCGTATGAGACCCCTGCGGTTCGTGGCACTCGGCGACTCGCTGACGGAGGGCGTGGGCGACCCCGTCGGGGACACCTGGCGGGGCTGGGCCGCCCTGCTCGCCGACGGGCTCGCCTCCGCGGAGGCGGCCGCGGAGTTCACCAACCTGGCCGTCAGCGGTGCCCAGACGAGGGACGTCTTGGAGCGGCAGACGCCGCAGGGGCTGGCCCTGCGACCCGACGTCGTCTCCGTCGTCATCGGCGTCAACGACACGCTGCGCTGCACCTTCGACATCCACGCCGTCGCCGCCCGGCTCGACAAGGTGTACGCGGCCTTCCGGGCCGAGGGCACCGTGCTGCTCACGGCCTGTCTGCCCGACCCGGGGTCGATGCTGCGGCTGCCCGGCGCGCTGGCGCGGCCGCTCGCCAGGCGGCAGCGGGCCGTCAACGCGGTCGTGCACGCGCTGTCCGAGCGGTACGGGGCCGTCCATCTGCACGCCGCGGAAGGGGGCTGGATCACCGACCGTGCGATGTGGAGCGCGGACCGGCTGCACCCGGGGGAGCGCGGGCACCGGCAGCTCGCCCTGCACTTCCACGCCCTGCTGGCCGAGGCGGGCGTCGCGACCGGTCCCACGCCCTCGCCGGAACCCGACTTCGCCGCACCCACCCGCACGGCCAACCTGTGGTGGCTCGCCACGGCCGGGACGGCCTGGGTGGCCCGGCGGTGCACCGACCTGCTGCCCCAGCTGCTCACCCTGGCCGCCGCGGAGGTGCGCCACAAGGCCAGGGGGACCAGCGCCCGGCTGGATCTGAGCGCCTCGCACGCGGTGGCGTCCGCACTGGCCGCGCTCTCGGTGACCGAGCAGCAGCCGGACGCGGCCTGAGGGGGCCGCTAACGACGGCTCACGACCGTGAACCGCACGGGGGTGCCCGGAGTCGCCTGTGCGGCCGCAGACAGGTCGGCGGCCCGCACAACCGCGATCACCGGGTACCCACCGGTGGTCGGATGGTCGGCCAGGAACACGACGGGCCTGCCGTCGGGCGGTACCTGGACCGCCCCCAGCACCATGCCCTCACTGGGCAGTTCACCCGTGCGGACCCGCTCCAGGGCGGGACCTTGCGTGCGCAGGCCGATCCGGTTGCTCGCGGCGGACACCCGGTACCCGCGCGTGACGAGGGTGCGGAACGCGTCCGCGGTGAACCAGTCGTCGCGTGGGCCCGGCGTCACCCGCAGCACCAGTTCGGCCGGGGGGCCCGGCTGGGGAACGGTGTCCACGCGCGCGCATGGGCCGGCCGGCCTCCCGAGCGGGAGCACGGCACCGTCCGCGAGCGGCGGCGGGCCGAGCCCGGAGAGCAGGTCCGTGGAGCGGCTGCCGAGCACCGGCTCCACGGTGATCCCGCCCGCGACACCGAGATAGCTGCGCACCCCGGACCGTGCGGGCCCGAGCTCGAGCAGCGCGCCGCCGGGGACGCGCACCGGTGCTCCCCAGGGCGCGGGACGGCCGTCCACGGTGACCGCGCACGGCGCGCCGCCGACCGCCACGGTGACCGCCGAACGCGGCCGCACGGCACAGCCGTTGAGCGTCGTCTCCAGCACCGCCGCCTCCGGCGGATTGCCGACCAGCCGGTTCACGAGCGCCGCCGCGGGCGTGTCCAGCGCGCCGGAACGCGGCACACCGAGGTGGGCGTGGCCGGGCCGCCCCCGGTCCTGCACGGTGGTCAGCACCCCGGCCCGGACGACCGCGAGCGCACGGTCCGTCATCCGGCCCCCACCGGTACGAAGCGGACCCGGGCACCCGGCACGAGCAGCGCGGCCGGCACGCGCGCGGGGTCCCACAGAACCGTGTCGGCCGAGCCGATGAGCTGCCAGCCACCCGGCGACGAGCGCGGGTACACGCCCGTGTACGGGCCCGCGAGCGCCACCGAACCCGCCGGGACGGCCGTGCGCGGGGTGGTCCGGCGCGGCACGTGGTAGCGGTCCGGCAGGCCGGTCAGATAGCCGAAGCCGGGCGCGAACCCGCAGAAGGCGACACGGAACTCGGCCGCCGCGTGGATCCGCCCCACCTCCTGCGGCGCCACGTCCCACAGGGCCGCCACCTCGGGCAGATCGGGGCCGTCGTACCGCACGGGAATCTCGATCGGCTCCCCATCCCGCGGCGGGACCCCCGGGATGGGGATGCCGGCCAGCCGGGCCGCGGCCCGGGAGGGCTCGGGCACCCCGTCGAGGAGGACCGTGCGGGCCGCGGGGACGATCTCCGCCGCCGTCAGCTCCCCGGCGGCCCGGCGGCGCAGCAAGTCGGCGTGCAGGGCCTGGGCCTCCTCCCCGGAGGAGACCTCGACCAGCAGGGCCGAGTCGCCGACGGGCAGCACCCTCATACGAAGGCCTCCACGCGCACGCCCGACGCCTCGAGCCCGGCGCGCACCCGTCGGGCCAGGTCGACCGCTCCGGGCGTGTCCCCGTGCAGGCACAGGGAGCGCGCCTGTACGGGGATCTCGCGCCCGGAGCGGGCGGTGACGGTCCCGAGGCGGGCCAGGGCCACCGAGCGCCCGACGACCGTGTCGGGTTCGGTGATCACCGCGCCGTCCTCGCCGCGGGCCACGAGTGTGCCCTCGTCCGTGTAAGCGCGGTCCGCGAACGCCTCGGTGACGGCCGGGAGTCCGGCCTTCCCGGCGACCTTCAGCAGGCGTGATCCGGGCAGCCCCAGCACGGGGAGCGTCGCGTCGGCGAGCAGCACGCCGTCCACGACCGCCTCGGCCTGCCGCTCGTCGTGGACCACCCGGTTGTAGAGCGCGCCGTGCGGCTTCACATATGACACGCGGGAGCCCGCCGCGCGGGCGAAGACCTCCAACGCGCCGATCTGATAAGCCACTTCGGCCGCGAGCTCGGCGGGCGGCACATCCATCGCGCGGCGCCCGAAACCGGCCAGGTCGCGGTAGGAGACCTGGGCGCCGATCCGTACGCCGCGCTCGGCCGCCAGCAGGCACACCCGTCGCATGGTGGCCGCGTCCCCGGCGTGGAAGCCGCAGGCCACGTTGGCGCTCGTGACGACCGACAGCAGTCGCTCGTCGTCGGTGAGCCGCCAGCGGCCGAAGCCCTCGCCTAGGTCGGCGTTCAGATCGATCATGACCCCTCCTGGTCGTCCGACGTCAGCCGACGCGGTACTGGTCGTCGCGGGCGTCGGTGATGAACATCTGCCCCGGCGCGTGGGTGATGGCGAAGGGCGGCCGTGAGGCCCTCACCGCCGCCTGCGGGGTCACTCCGCAGGCCCAGAACACCGGGATGTCGTCCGGTTCGGCGTCCACCGGGTCGCCGAAGTCCGGCCGGCCGAGGTCCTCGATGCCGAGGCCCGACGGATCGCCGCAGTGGACGGGGCCGCCGTGTACCGCGGGGAGCAGACTGCTCTCCCGGATCGCGGCGGCCAGGTGCTGCGGCGGAACCGGGCGCATGGACACCACCATCGGGCCGTGCAGCCGTCCGGCCGGTCGGCACTCGCGGGCGGTCACGTACATCGGGACGTTGCGGCCCTGCTCGATGTGGCGCAGTGGGACACCCGCCTCGGTCAGCGCCCACTCGAAGGTGAAGCTGCACCCTATGAGGAAGGACACCAGGTCGTCGCGCCAGTGGCCCAGCACATCGGTGGGTTCGTCCACCAGTTCGCCGTCCCGCCACACCCGGTAGCGTGGCAGATCGGTGCGCAGATCGGCGCCGTCCGCGAGAACCGTGGTGAAGGAGCCGGCGTCGGTGACGTCCAGGACCGGGCAGGGCTGTGGATTGCGCTGGCAGAACAGCAGCATGTCGTAGGCCCAGTCCGCCGGGACGGAGATCAGGTTGACCTGGGTGTGGCCCGCGGCGGCCCCGGCCGTGGCGCCGGTCGTCCCTTCGCGGAAGCGGGCCCGGGCCTCCCGCGGGCTCCACGCGTGCGCGTGCTCGTCGACGACGGTCACGGAGCGGTCCTGGGTACGGTTCACCGCAGCTCCTGTCCGCGGGTCTCCGGCAGCCCCAGCAGCGCCAGCGCGGCGAGGCCGTACCCGACCGCGCCGAAGACCAGCGCACCGCCCACGCCCCAGCTGTCGGCGAGGAAGCCCACCAGGGTGGGGAAGACGGCGCCCACGGCGCGGCCGGTGTTGTACGTGAAGCCCTGGCCGGTGCCCCGCACGGCCGTCGGATACAGCTCGCTGAGATAGGACCCGAAGCCGCTGAAGATCGCCGACATGCAGAACCCGAGCGGGAAGCCGAGCACCAGCAGCAGGGTGTCGGCGCCGCTCGGGATGTTCGCGTACACCAGCACACAGAGGGCCGAGAGCAGTGCGAAGAGCCAGATGGTGCGCCTGCGTCCGAGCACGTCGGTGAGGTGACCGCCGGTCAGGTAGCCGATGAAGGCTCCGGAGATCAGGAACGTCAGATAGGTGCCGGTGCCGACGACGGACAGGCCCCGCTCCGTCTTCAGATAGGTCGGCACCCAGGTCGCCAGGGTGTAGTAGCCGCCCTGGACGCCCGTGGAGAGCAGGCCCGCGAAGACCGTCGTGCGCAGCAGGCCCGGCGCCCCGTCCCTGCCCGGGCGGAAGATCGCCGCGAAGGAGCCCTTCTGCGCGCTGGCTTCGCGCCGGGTCCGCGCCTGCGGGGCGTCGTGGACCCGACGGCGCATCCAGATCACCAGCAGCGCGGGCAGCGCACCGGTCCAGAACATCACGCGCCAGGCCAGGCCGTCGTCCACGAAAGAGAACACCAGGGTGTAGACGGCGGCGGCCAGCGCCCAGCCGACGGCCCAGGAGCTCTGGATCGCGCCGAGGGTACGGCCCCGGTGCCGGGTGCTCGCGTACTCGGCGACCAGGATGGCGCCGACCGCCCACTCGCCGCCGAAGCCGAGCCCCTGGAGGGCCCGGAAGACCAGCAGCGTCTCGTAGGTGGGCGCGAAGCCGCACGCGACGGTGAAGACGGCGTAGGTGACCACGGTGATCATCAGGGCCTTGACACGTCCGACACGGTCGGCGACCACGCCGGCGACGGCGCCGCCGACCGCGGAGACGATCAGGGTGACCGTGGTGAACAGGCCGGTCTGTCCGCTGTCCAGGCCGAAGTACGCGGCGAGCGCGACCATGCTCAGCGGCAGCGTGAAGTAGTCGTACGCGTCCAGCGCATAGCCGCCGAAGGCCCCCGCGAAGGCGCGCCGGCCGCGCGGGCCCAGGGCCCGCAGCCAGCCGGACGCGCCCTCGTCGGTCAGGGGTTCGGCCGTGTCCGGCCGGGCGTCGGAGGTCAGGGCCTGGGATGGAGGGTTCGAGCTCATGGGCACCTCGCAGATGAGGGACGGAGGGTGCTGGAAACCGAGCCATGCCGTGCGTATGCCGCGGCGCCGCTGCAGGGAGCGGGCGGCGCCGTGTGCAGAAAGGTAGAGGATCGTTGAACGATCCTTCAATACCCGTGTTGTTTCGTTCTCGTCTCTGCGCTTGAATTCCGGGCATGGCAGAGCAGCTGACGGGACTGGCCGACGACCGCGCCCTCCTCGGGCGTACCAGCACCGCCGAGCGGGTCTCGGACATCCTCAGAAGCCGCATCGCCGAGGGCTACTTCCCGCCCGGCACCCGGCTGTCGGAGGACAGCATCGGCGGCGCGCTCGGCGTCTCCCGCAACACGCTGCGCGAGGCGTTCCGGCTGCTCACGCATGAGCGGCTGCTGGTCCACGAATTGAACCGCGGGGTCTTCGTGCGGGTGCTGGCCGTCGAGGACGTCGAGGACATCTACCGCGTCCGGACACTCGTGGAGTGCGCCGTCGTACGCGGCCTCGGGGAGCCGCCGTACGCCCTGGACGGGCTCGCCGAGGCAGTCGCCGAGGGCCGGCGCGCCGCCCGGGAAGGTGACTGGAAAGGGGTGTCCACGGCGAACATCCACTTCCACCGGGAGCTGGTGGCCCTCGCGGGCAGCGAACGCACGGACGAGCTGATGCGCAGCGTCTTCGCCGAACTGCGGCTGGCCTTCCATGTGGTGGACGATCCGCGCCGGCTGCACGAGCCGTACCTCGCACGCAATCTCCGGATCCTCGAGACCCTGCGGGCCGGGGACCGCGACCGGGCCGAGGAACTGCTCGCGGACTACCTCGACGACTCGCGAGCGGGCCTCGTCGAGGTCTACGGGCGCCGGGTGGCGGACGCGGGCTGAGGGCCGTCGTTTGGGTCGTTGTCAGACCGAGGACCTAATCTGTGCACCGTGACTTCGCCTGCATCGACGGACCGTGTTCCGCCCCAGCTCAGCGCGGGGCCGCGCCCCGCTGCGGGTCCGGCCGCCGACGAAGGGCTGGCGCGGCGGCTGCGCGCACTCGCCTGCACCGCGCCGCTGCACGACCTCGACGCGCGCAAGGCCAACCTCGCGGGTGAGTACTCGGTGTACGGGATGGCGGAGATCGCCCTCGCCGCCATCGACCTGGTCACCCTGAACATGGACTTCGACACGGGCGCCGACCACGACCAGATAGTGGCCCGGCTCATCCCGCGCATCGCCGCCCAGGCCCCGCAGCGCCCGGTCGCCGAGCACGAGCGCGTGGCCCGCTGGGTGCTGGAGAACCTGATCAACGTCGGCAGCGTCGACCGCGGCTTCCGTGCGGTGTACGGCACATTCGACCCGGATGGCACCTATACCCGCCGGGACTACGACTTCAAGCTGGTCGAGGAAGTGCCCGGATACGGCGGGAGCGTCTACCTCCGGACGACGGACGAGGCGGTCAACGTGCTCGTCGGCGCCCTCGACACGGATGTCACCAGCGCCCAGATCGCCGCCGAGGTCAAGCTCGAGGTGCTGATCAGCCGAGGACGCCTCGCCGACGCCCAGCTCGCCGCCGAGCAGGCGCGCTACCGCACCGTGCAGTACTCCGAGTCCCTGCGCAGGGCCCTGGAGGCCACCCGGCGCAATGTCCGCGCGGTCGACTGGCTCAACGCGGTGCCGGACATGATCGCCGAGGCCCTCGACCACGTCGCCGACCGCTACCGCCACGAGAACGCCATCCTCACCAACATCCGCAAGGCCCGCGACGAGTCCGAGGACCCCGAGCAGAAGCGACGCGCCGCCGAACTCGTCGACATCGTCAAGGACTGCATCCGCAGACACACCCAGCTTCAGTCCCGGCTGCTGGAGGCGGGCCCGCTGTTCCGTGCCGAACAGGACCGGCAGGCGTTCGCCACGCCGATGACGACGTCCGGCACGGACCTCTACGGGCATCTCCTCGCCCCGGTGCTGCCGCTCCCGCTGGAGCAGGCGATCCGTGTCACCGACGCCTTCTTCGCGCACGGCACGGGACTGCGCACGCCCGGTTCCGTGCGGGTCGGGGATCTCGTCGACCTGCTGCTGACGCCCCCGGTGGAGCGCGAGCACCTCGGGGCCGAGATGCCCGAGCCGGACCTCGTCGCGACACCGGACGACAGCCGGTTCAGCGAGGAACAGCTCGCCGCCGCGACCGAGTTGCTCGACCTGCCGGCGGACGCGCCGCGGCGGCTGTCCGGGCTGCTCGCCGAGGCGCGCCGGACGGGAGATCCCGACCTGTCGTACCTGGTGGCCCTGCTGGCCGTGCACGCGGCCAGCCCGCCCGTGGGCACGGCCTACCGGCAGGGCGAGGAGAAGCTGCTTTTCGCCGTCGACGACGGAACGGAGCTGGACGACCCCGAGTTCGGCGGTGCGGATCTGATCGTGGGAACGGCTCTGCTCGACGCGGCCGGAATGGCTGCGGACCGCACGGAGGCGGCATGACCGGCAATCAGTACCAGCGCGACAAGGAGTCCCGACCGTGACCGAGCACGTCGAGTGGAGCGAGCCGGAGACCGTCGCCGCGCCGGCGAGCGCCGCCGTCACACCCGCCGACGCCGCCGACGCGGCGCGGCTCGTCGCCTTCGGGCTGCAACCCAAGCTGGTGCCCGCGCGCGACCAGGAGTACGCGGACCTGCTGCGCCGCTACCGCGAGGACCCGCCGTTCGGGCGCCTCGCCGACGCCGTCGCCACCGGACTCGGCCTGATCGTCCTCGAGGTGTCCCCGCGCGCCGGCATGGCCGTGACCGCCGCCGAGGACTCCGTGTTCGCCGTCCGCATGGGCGACTACGCGCGCCGTACGTCGGCCGATTCCGGCGACCGCTTCCTGCACGGTCTGGCCCATCTCGCCGTCGCCGCCCTCGCCTTTCCGCGCCCCGAGGACCTGGCGGACGACGGCTACATCGGCCGGGTCACGGTCAACGGCGTCGACGCCTTCGTGCGCCAGGCCTGCCGCCGTCTCGAGGAGCGGGCCGAGGAACAGGGCGAGAACACCGACCCGGCGACGGACGCGCCCGGCCTGGAGGCGGCCTGGCGCATCTGGGCCCGGCGCAGCGCGACCGGGGCCACCAAGGACGCCCGCAGACTGGCGGGTTCGACCACCGGCATCGTGGCCAAGGCCGTCGCGTTCCTCACCGACTCCGGCTTCCTTCAGCGTACGGGCGACGAGAACGGCGGCACCTACCGCACGACGGCCCGCTACCAGCTCCAGGTGCGCGACATGGCGAGCAGCGCGGCCATGGCCGAGCTCCTCGAACTGGGCGTCGTCCCGGTGACCGACGGCACGGCCACCCTGCTGGCCGCCGAGGACATCGACGACCTGGAGCTGGCGGCCGACGCCGGACTGCCGTTCCACTCCTGAGGCTGCCGGAGCGGGCCCCGAAGCGCCGCAGGGACGTCAAGTCCAGCGGTACGAGGCCTTCGAAGCTCCTGAAGCTCCCCGGACCTCCTCACTCCCTCCGAACACCCAGCACGACCGACGACGAGAGCCCCCCATGTACGAGCTGTCCCGGGTCCGCCTCTACTCCATCGGGCCGGCCGGTGCGCGCTATGCGGACACCGTGCTGGACCTGCGGGGTGTGGGTGATCTGGTGCCCGACCCCGCGCCCACCCAGGCGGAGTTCTTCGAGGAGGAGCCCGCCGGGCCGCCGCGCCGCCCCGCGCCCGCCGGCGTGCTCTTCCTGGAGAACGGCGGCGGCAAGTCCGTCCTGCTGAAGCTGATCTTCTCGGTGATGCTGCCGGGGCACCGCAACACCCTCGGCGGCGCCAGTTCGGGCGTGCTGCGCAAGTTCCTGCTCGCCGACGACTGCGGGCACGTGGCGCTGGAGTGGCAGCACACGCTGACCGGCGAGTGCGTCGTGGTCGGCAAGGCGAGCGAGTGGCGCGGCCGCCAGGTCTCCAACGACCCGAGGAAGTTCGCGGAGGCCTGGTACTCCTTCCGGCCGGGACCCGGCCTCAGCCTCGACAACCTGCCGGTCGCCGAGTCCACCGCAGTACGGCCGCCCGTCGAGGGCGCGTCCGGGGCGCAGGGGCGGCGCCGCACCATGAAGGGCTTCAGGGACGCCCTCGTGGAGGCGGGCAAGGCGTACCCGCACCTGGAAGTGCACTGGGAGGAGATCCACGACCGCTGGAACGAGCATCTGACGGACCTCGGTCTCGACCCCGAACTCTTCCGCTACCAGCGGGAGATGAACGCCGACGAGGGCGAGGCCGCCGGACTCTTCGCGGTCAAGAAGGACTCCGACTTCACGGACCTGCTGCTGCGCGCGGTCACCGACACCCGGGACACCGACGGACTCGCCGACCTGGTCAGCGGGTTCGGCAACAAGCTGGGACGGCGCTCCGAGCTGATCGCCGAGCGGGACTTCACCGCCGGGTCGGTGGACCTGCTCGGACGGATCGTCGACGCCACCGAGGCCCGGTCACGGGCACGGGACATCCACGCGGGCGCCGAGCGCCGTACCCGCACCCTGGCCCGGCGGCTTTCCGGGCGGGGGGCGCAGGAGCGGGTCCGGGCCGCCGATCTGGCCCAGCGGGTGACCGCCGCCGCGCATGCCGTCACCCATGCCGAGGGCGCCAGGGAGCGCAGTGCCCTGGTCGCGGCGGAACTGGCGTACCGGCACGCCTCCTTGGCCCTCGCCGGCGCCGAGAAGACCGCCGCCGCGCAGAAGCGCGAACTGGCCGACGCCCGCCAGCTGTACTCCGCGTGGCAGGCCGCCGAGGCCGTCCTGCGGCACCGCGCCGCCGCCGACCGCTCCGCGCGCGTGGCCGCCGCGATCCGCGAGGCCGAGCGGGACGCCGCCCCGGCGCTCGCCGCCCGAGCCAAGGCCGCCGTCGATCTCGTCCGGGCGCTGCACTCGGCCGCCGAGAGCGCCGAGTCGCTGGCCAACGAGGAGGAGGAGCGGTCCGCCGCCCTCCAGGAGGCCGGCGAGTCCGCGCATCGGGACTCCACCGCCGCCGCCACCCAGGCGCAGCGTGCCCGCAGTGAGGTGGAGCATCTGCGCGAGCGGCTCGCCGAGGTGGAGCAGGAGACCGCGCAGGCCGTACGGGCCGGCTGGCTCGACGACAGCGCCCCCGACGCCGACCCGGCGCGGGCCGCACTGGCCGCGAGTGACGCCGAGAAGACGGCGGTCGCCGCCTGGGACGGCGCCCGCGAGGCCTCCCGCCGTGCCTCCGAGCACGCCCGTGAGGCCGCCTCCGCCGAGTCCCGGGCGGAACTGACGGCGGCCCGCGCGGCGGACGCCGCCACGGCCGCCGAGCGGACGTACCAGGCCGAGCGCCGGACCGCCGAGGCGCTGGCCGCGGAGGAGCGCCTGGCGGAACTGCTGAGCCTGTCGGGCACCAACGCACGCAAGCGGGTCCCCGGGCCCCGCCGCGACACGGACGCGGACACGGCGGGTGCTCCGGCCACCGGTGAGGGCCCCCTCACCCCCGAGGAGCTGGACGGCTTCGCCGACGAGCTGCGCGTCCTGCTGGAGGACTCCGTCGCCTCCGCCGAACGGCAGCTCTTCGATCTGCGCACCGCGGCGGCCGACGACGCGCGCATCCTCGGGGCGCTGGGTGACGGCGGGCTGCTTCCGCCCGGCCCCGATGTCCTCGCGACCGTCGAGTTCCTCGGCGAGCACGGCATTCCCGCGCTGCCCGGCTGGCGCTATCTCGCGCAGGCCGTCGACCCCGCCGACCACGCGCGCGTGCTGGCCGCCCGCCCCGAACTCGTCGACGGCGTGATCATCACCGATCCGGACTCGCACTCCCGGGCCCGGCAGGCGCTGAGCGACGTCGCGCTGCTGCCCCGCTCCGCCGTCGCCGTGGGCACCGCCGCCGCGCTGCTCGCCCCGGCCCCGGCCCTCGACGAGCACGACGGTGGCGCCGCCGTCTTCCTCGTACCGCCGAACCCGGCCATGCACGACGAGCACGCCGCCGACCAGGAGCGGCAGGCGCTGCGCGCGCGGGCCACCGCCCGCGACGAGGAGATCCGGGCGCTCGCCGCCCGCCTCGGCAAGGACCGGGAGCTGGCGGCCCGGCTGGCCTCCTGGCGCACCGGTTGCCCGGCCGGGCGGCTGACCGAACTCTCCGGTGCCGCCCGGGACGCCCGCGTGTTCGCCGAGGAGGCGGAGGCCGAGCTGGCCGAGGCGCGCACCGCCCGCGCCGAGGCCGACGAGCTTGCGGCCGAGGCCGCCCGGCTGCGGGACGAGCGGCAGGACGCCGCCCAGAAGGCCCGTCGAGCCGCCGACGCCCTCGCGGGACTCGCCTTCCGGCTGCGCGAGCGCGCGGGCTGGCAGGTCAAGCTGCGTGAACTCGCCGACGAGGCGGTCGAGTCGGAGGCCCGCGCCCAGTCCTGGCTGGAACGCGCCCGTGCCGCCGACGAGGACCGCCGCGCGGCCCAGCGCGCCGCCGACGACGCCCGCCGCACGGCGCGTGCGCTGCGCGCCGAGCGCGCGGAGATCGCGGGCGCCCCCGACGACGTACCGGAGGACGACGCGGAGCCACCCAAGGCGGCCCTGCCCGCCCTCCGCGAGGCCTACCGGGCCGCCTCCCAGGTGTACGAGAAGGTCGGCGTCGGTGCCGATCTGCGGGCCGAACAGGCGCGGGCCGAGAGCGACGACTCCGCCGCGCTCGCCGAACTGGACCGGCTCAGCAACAAGGTGCGCACGCGTGCCGAGCAGCTCCTCGAGTCCCCGGACGGCTCGGACGGCCCGTCGCGGCAGGCCGCCGCCGCGCGCGCCGAGGAGCTGGTGCAGCTGCTGGAGACCCGTGTGTCCACGGCCAGCGAGCAGCTCGGACGGCTGCGCGGTGAGGCCGAGCGGCACGCGCCCGAGAACGGCGAGGCCCACACCGAGCTGCCGGAGGAGCTGGTGCCCCGGGACGCCGAGCACGCGCAGGCCCTGCTGCGCACCGCGACGGCCGAGCTCGCCTCCCGTGCCGAGGCGCTCGGCCAGGCCCGCGAGGCCCACGCCGAACTCCTCGAGACCCACCGGACCGCCGAGGACGCGGCAAGCGGCTTCGACGAGGTCGCGGCCATGCTCCGCGACCTGCTGCGCGAGCACGCCGCGGTGGAGGACCAGGAGGAGCCGGAGCCCTATCCGGGCAACCTGGAGGAGGCCCGCCGGGCCGCCGCCGAGACCCGCAGGTCGCTGCGGGGCTGTGCCGCCGATCTGTCCGCCGCCGAGGCCGCCGTGCGGGAGGCCTGCGACGTGCTGGTGCGGCACGCCAACTCCACACGGTACGAGCAGGTCCGCACCCCCGCCCGGCAGCAGATCCGTGAACTGCCCGCGTCCGCGCTGCCGGAACACGCGCAGCGGTGGGCGAATGCCTTCGCGCCCCGGCTGCGCGTACTGACCGACGAACTGGCGCAGCTGGAGCGCAACCGCGACTCCATCGTGGACCGTCTACGTGGCCTGGTGGAGTCGGCGCTGGCGACCCTGCGGTCCGCACAGCGGCTGTCCCGGCTCCCCGAGGGCCTCGGTGAGTGGTCCGGGCAGGAGTTCCTGCGGATCCGCTTCGAGGAACCCGACCCGGCCACGCTGATCGAACGCCTGGGCGAGGTCATCGACGACGCGACCCGTGCGGCCGTCAAGAAGAACTCCGACCTGCGGCGCGACGGGATGTCGCTACTGCTGAGGGGGGTCGCGGCGGCGCTCCAGCCCAAGGGCGTCGCGGTCGAGATCCTCAAGCCGGACGCCGTGCTGCGCGCCGAGCGCGTCCCGGTAGGGCAGATGGGAGACGTGTTCTCCGGCGGCCAGCTGCTCACCGCCGCCATCGCGCTGTACTGCACGATGGCCGCGCTGCGCTCCAACGACCGGGGGCGTGACAAGCACCGCCACGCGGGCACGCTGTTCCTGGACAACCCCATCGGACGCGCCAACGCCACGTATCTGCTGGAGCTCCAGCGGGCCGTGTCGGACGCGCTCGGTGTGCAGCTCCTCTACACCACCGGACTGTTCGACACCACCGCGCTCGCCGAGTTCCCGCTGGTCATCCGGTTGCGCAACGACGCCGACCTGCGGGCCGGACTGAAGTACATCCGGGTGGAGGAACACCTCCGGCCGGGGCTGCCGCAGCAGCCCCAGACCGGGGAGGCGGTGCACAGCGAGATCACCGCGACACGGATGTTCAAACGGCCTGTGTGACCTGTGTGACCTGTGTGACCTGAGCGTTCTCCCTGAGGAGATCCGGACGGTGCTGTGGGTCTTGCGGATGTAGTCCAGCAGTCCCCCCGGGTCAGTTCGGCACGCAGGGCGCGTGCGTCGTCGAGGGCGCGCAGGGTGTGCACTCCGGCCAGGCACTCGCCGGGCAGTCGGCGGCGGTCTCGGACATGACGTCACGGTCGTCGATGCCGCACCACTGCCCCTCGGCCCGCAACTCGGCCCCGAGACGGGGCCACCGAGCAGTCCCATGTCGCCGTACGCAATCTGCCGGCGGGGCACCCGGCGGAGACGGTGCGCTCGCTGCCGTGCTTCTGGTCCGACCAGTACGGTGTGCGCCTCCAGTCCGCGGGGCGTCGGCACACGACCGACACCGTGCGCATCGCCGAGGGCGCACTTAAGGACGGCGCGCCCGTCGAAGGCGGTCTCCTCCCGGTCTACGAGCGCGACGGGCGGACCACGGCGGTCCTCTCCTTCGACCGCCCCCGCCCGTTCATGCGGATCAGGCGTGAACTCGCGCGCGCCGTCGAACCGGTGGGGCCGACGGCATCGTGACCCTTGGGTGGAGGCGGGCCGGTCGGCGGGACCACGGTGGATGCCCGCCCTCAGCCCACACGGTCAGGGATGCGACAGCTGGCCGGCCCCGCCCTGCCTGCGTATGCGCCGCCGGGTGCGCTCCGCGGCCCGCGCCTGCCGGCGGACCGTGCGGCGCTCGCGGCGCAGCTCCCGGGCCGTGCTGCTGGGTGCCGACACCACCCCATGGCGCTGATACCACACCTGGCGCGTCACCCAGACGTCGAGCACGCCCCAGGTCGCCACCACCGTACTGGCGACGCTCGACAGAACCATCGGGAACGCCAGCCAGGAGTCGGCCATCGTGCACAGAAAGGCGACGACCGCCTGGATCAGTGTCACCGAAATGACGAGTACCGCCCGCACCGCCGCCGTACGCACCGGATCCGGGAGCCGTCGCCTGCGCGCGGGCTCCTCCACCCACAACGGCCGGTAGGGCGCCTCGTGAAACTCCTCGTGCGCCGGCACCCCCCGCTCGCCCAGCGGGGAGTCCCCCGGGACCGCCGTGCCTCGCTCCCGCGCCTCCTCTCGGGCGGCGCGCGCCGGAAAGCCGCGATCCGCCCCCTGCGCCTCCCCCCGCGCCGTCTTGGGTGCCGCACCACCCGACCCGGGCGTCCCGCGCCGCTCCGCCGTGCCCATCAACGTGTCACTCCCCACCGCCCGCAGACCGCTCGTCCCGGTGCCATCCGACCCCGGCTTCCCAGTGGCTGCCCGGCTTGCGCGGTTTTACGCCGCCTGAGTGCGGCATGCGGCGCCGGTGGCCGAATCCGCCCCCGATTCCCCGTACGGAAGGACGATCGACGTTCCGCGAAGATTCCCGTCGAACGAAAATTTCCGGCCAACCGCCCCGGATGCCCGATCCGAGGTCCTCCTGTGCCGCATGCCGGTTCCGGGGAGCAAATGCCCCCCAATGACGGGACAACTCCCCATGTCCTGTTCGCTGTCCATGGGGTGGTGCGGCGGGTCGGCCTTTCGAGATACCTGTGTGTCGGTAGTAGGCTCACGCCGTTTGTTGACGCACATGTGTACCCCCGGCCGGAGGGGGGCGAGCTGGGGGAGGCCATGCGCTTTCGCGGGAAGTCCATCCGCCGGAAGATCGTGGCGCTCCTTCTCGTGCCGCTCCTGTCCCTGACCGCCATCTGGGCCTTCGCGACCGTGCTCACCGGCCGTGCGGCCCAGTCCGTGTTCCACGCCTCGTACATCGTCGAAAAGGTCGGCTACCCCACCGAGGACACGGTCCGAGTCCTGCAGGAGGAGCGCCGCCAGACCCTCGTCTACCTCGCGGACCCGCGCGCCTCCGACTCCCTCGCCGCGCTCCGCCGCAGCCGCGCCGCCACCGACCAGGTCGTCGCCAAGCTCCGTCGCAACAGCAAGGACAAGGACCTGCGCGAGGACGCGGGGGCGGGCACCGCCCAGCGCCTCACCTCCGTCCTGGAAGCCCTGGACGGTATGCAGGCGCTGCGCCGCAGTGTCGAGGAGGGCACCGTCGGCCGCACCCAGGCCCTGGACCTCTACAACCGTCTGGTCGACCCCTGCTTCACGCTCCTGTCCAACCTGCGGGTCCTGGACAACGTGGACATGGACAGGCAGAGCCGTGCGCTCGCCGGTGTCTTCCGCGCCCGCGAACTGCTCTCCCGCGAGGACGCCCTCCTCGGCTCCGCGCTCGTCGCCGGACGGATCACCCGCGACGACATCCACGCCGTCTCCGGCCTCGTCGCTCAGCGCGGCGTGATGTACGACGTCAGCCTGCCCCTGCTGCCGGGCTCGGAGAGCGGACGCTTCCAGCGCTACTGGAGGAACGCCGGCACCGCACCCCTTCGCATGGCCGAACGGTCCGTCGTCGGCGCCGCCCCCGGCACCCCGCACGGTGTCACCGCGCAGAGCTGGAACGAGGCGGCTGGGCAGGTCCTCGACCGGCTCGACCGGATGAGCACCCAGGCCGGCGACCGCTACCAGGACCGCGTCCGTCCCCTGGCCGTCGACGTCATCGCCAAAGCGGCCGTGGCGGGCGTCCTGGGCCTCGTCGCCCTGCTGATCTCCCTGATCATGTCCGTACGCATCGGCCGCCACCTCGTCCGCGATCTGCGCCGGCTGCGCCTGGACGCCCATGAGGCGTCCGGAGTGCGGCTGCCCAGCCTGATGCGCCGTCTCTCGGCGGGCGAACAAGTCGACATCGAGACCGAGGTACCCCGTCTGGAGTACGGCCAGAACGAGATCGGCGAGGTCGGCCAGGCCCTCAACACCCTCCAGCGCGCCGCCGTCGAGGCCGCCGTCAAACAGGCCGAACTGCGCGCCGGGGTCTCCGAGGTCTTCGTCAACCTCGCCCGCCGCAGCCAGGTCCTGCTGCACAAGCAGCTGACCCTGCTCGACACCATGGAACGCAGGACCGAGGACACCGAGGAACTCGCCGACCTCTTCCGGCTCGACCACCTCACCACCCGTATGCGCCGCCACGCCGAGGGCCTGGTCATCCTCTCCGGAGCCGCCCCCTCCCGGCAGTGGCGCAAGCCGGTCCAGCTCATGGACGTTGTGCGCGCCGCCGTCGCCGAGGTGGAGGACTACGAGCGCGTCGAGGTACGACGGCTGCCGCGCGTCGCCGTCACCGGCCCCGCGGTCGCCGACCTCACCCACCTGGTGGCCGAACTCCTGGAGAACGCCACGGTTTTCTCGCCGCCGCACACCGCCGTCCAGGTCCTCGGCGAACGCGTGGCCAACGGCTTCACCCTGGAGATCCACGACCGCGGCCTCGGCATGTCGGCCGAGGCGCTTCTCGACGCCAACCTCAGACTCGCCGAAACTCCCGAGTTCGAGCTGTCCGACACCGACCGGCTCGGCCTCTTCGTGGTCAGCAGACTCGCCCGGCGCCAGAACGTCCGTGTCTCGCTCCAGCCGTCCCCCTACGGCGGCACCACGGCCGTCGTCCTGATCCCCGACGCGCTGCTGACCGACGACGTCCCGGACACCAACGGAATCGGCTTCCGCCTCGACCGCCCGATGCCCGAGAAGACGGAGGGGGAGACCGGGGAGCGCACATCGGCGCTCTCCCACGTGCCCGTCCAGCTCCCGGGCATCCCGGCGGCCATCCTGGACGGCCCGGTGGAGCTGGAGGCCCCCGTCGACCTGGACGCGCTCGACGACTTCCCCGGTGCGCTCGGCGGCGAGGACAGCGAACGCGGTGGTCTCTTCCGCCCCCGGCGTTCACTCTCCGAGCCCCCGGGCGTACAGCGCCGCCCGGCACCGGACACGCGCCGCGAAGCGGCCCGGCCCACTGACACCGACCACCCGGGCGCACCCGTTCCGCTGCCGGTTCGCCGCGCCCCCAAGCTCGTCAGCTCCCACGGCCGCCCGGTGACGGGACAGGGGTTGCGGCGCGGAAGGGCCGACGCGGAGACGGAGCCGCCGGAGCGGCGGGTGACGGATCTCCAGGAGGCCCGACGACCGTCCGGCCGCCAGACGGAACCCAGGGGAGGTGTCCCCCGTTCTCCCGGTGACCGGTCCGAGGCCCCTGCCCTGCCGCAGCGGCGTCGCACCAGGCCCCCGGCAGGCCCGGAAGCGACCACCCCGCCGCAGGACGCGGCGGACGGACCGGCAGAATCGGGCGCGGGCGCACTGCCCCGCCGGGTCCGGCAGGCCAGCCTGGCACCGCAGTTGAAGGAAGGTCCCGATCGGCGCCTGGAACAGGACCGGTCCCACGCCGGGAACCGGGCAGGGCCGGCCGAGCGCGACGCCGACGAGGTCCGCAGCCGATTCGCCTCGCTCCAGCGGGGCTGGCAGCGCGGCCGCGAGGACAACGCCGCCGGCGACGAGGCCCCGGACGGCTCAGCACGAGGAACGACAGAGGGGGACGGTCGATGACCGCACCGAAGGCCGCAGGGCCCACCGCGACGAACAAGGCATCGGGAGAGCTGAACTGGCTCCTCGACGACCTGGTGGAGCGCGTAGCCAGCATCCGCAAGGCGCTCGTGCTCTCCAGCGACGGCCTGCCGACAGGGGTCTCCAGGGAGCTGAGCCGGGAGGACGGCGAGCACCTCGCCGCGGTCGCCTCCGGATTCCACAGCCTCGCCAAGGGGGTCGGGCGGCACTTCGACGCCGGTGGCGTCCGGCAGACCATCGTGGAACTCGACGAGGCGTTCCTGTTCGTGACGGCCGCCGGTGACGGAAGCTGCCTCGCCGTTCTGTCGGACGCGGACTCCGACGTCGGTCAGGTGGCCTACGAGATGACCCTGCTGGTCAAGCGGGTCGGCGCACATCTCGCCTCCACTCCGCGCACCGATCTGCCTTCGGGCGGGTAGTGAGATGGCATGAGCGGAGACGGTCAGGGAAGCAGCCACTGGTTCGACGACGAGGCCGGGCCCGTGGTCCGTCCGTACGCCATGACGCGCGGCCGCACCAACCACGGTGCCCAGCACCGCCTCGACCTGATCGCCGTGGTCGTCACGGAACCGCACGCGGACGATCCCGAGGCGGACCCGTCGCTGTCCCCGGAACACGTGGACATCGTCGAGCTCTGCCGTGAGGCACCCCAGTCGGTCGCAGAACTCGCCGCCGGACTCGATCTGCCCGTCGGCGTGGTCCGTGTCCTCGTGGGAGACCTCGTGGACGAGGAACTGGTCCATGTGTCGCGCCCCGTACCCCCCGCCGAGCTCGTGGACGAGAGCATCCTGCGCGATGTGATCAACGGCCTGCGGGCCTTGTGAGCCGGCGGTGTCCGCGCCGCCCATCCGGCCGGGGCGCGGACATCGGGAGGCCGGCGCCGGCCGAGCACGGGAGAACCGGGGGGAGGACCCCGGAACGCGGACGGGTGCCGGTGCGGGCCCGCGCGCGTGGACCGGCGCCGGCCGGGGCCGCCCGTTATGATCTGACCGATCGTCGACCACCGTCCGCGACGAGCCGATCACCCGCCCGCGGACACGGTTCCGAGCAGCGCGATCGGAGAGAGGGACGTGACCACGGGCTGGCAGTTCTGGGTCGACCGCGGCGGCACCTTCACCGACATCGTCGCGCGCCGCCCGGACGGCCGCCTGCTCACCCACAAGCTGTTGTCGGACAACCCTCACCGCTACACGGACGCGGCCGTCGCGGGCGTGCGCGAACTCCTGGACCCCGACGAGCCGATCGACGGCGTCCGGATGGGCACGACCGTCGCCACGAACGCCCTCCTGGAACGCAAGGGCGAACGCACCCTCCTCGTCATCACCCGAGGCTTCCGCGACGCCCTGCGCATCGCCTACCAGAACCGCCCGAGCATCTTCTCCCGCGCGATCGAGCTCCCGGAGCCGCTGTACGAGCGGGTCGTCGAGGTCGACGAACGCATCGCCGCCGACGGCACCGTCCTGCGCGCTCCCGATCTCGGGGCTCTCGCCGGACCGCTCCGCGAAGCGCACGACGACGGGATCCGCGCGGTCGCCGTGGTCTGCATGCACAGCCATCTTCACCCCGCCCACGAGCAGGCCATCGGCGAGCTGGCCGCCCGGACGGGCTTTCCGCAGATCTCGCTCTCCAGCGAGGTCAGCCCCTTGATGAAACTGGTCCCGCGTGGCGACACGGCCGTCGTCGACGCCTACCTCTCGCCCGTTCTCCGCCGATACATCCGACATGTTGCCGACGAACTCGAGGGCGTACGGCTGATGTTCATGCAGTCCAACGGAGGACTCGCCGAGGCCGGACAGTTCCGCGGCAAGGACGCCATCCTCTCCGGACCCGCGGGCGGCATCGTCGGCATGGCCCGGATGTCGCAGCTCGCCGGCTTCGACCGCGTCATCGGTTTCGACATGGGCGGCACGTCCACCGACGTCTCCCACTTCGCCGGGGAGTACGAGCGGGTCTTCACCACACGGATCGCGGGCGTCCGGCTGCGCGCACCGATGCTCGACATCGACACGGTCGCGGCCGGCGGCGGCTCGATCCTCCACTTCGACGGCTCCCGCTACCGTGTGGGGCCGGACTCGGCGGGCGCGACCCCGGGGCCGGCCTGCTACCGGGGCGGCGGCCCGCTCACGGTCACGGACGCCAACGTCATGCTCGGCCGCATCCAGCCCGCCCACTTCCCCAAGGTGTTCGGCCCGGACGGCGGCGAGCCCTTGGACGACACCCTGGTCCGTGACCGCTTCGCCGCCCTCGCACACGAGATCGGCGAGCGGACCGGCGACGAACGCACCCCCGAACAGGTCGCCGAGGGCTATCTGCGGATCGCGGTCGCCAACATCGCCAACGCCGTCAAGCGGATCTCGGTCCAGAAGGGCCACGACGTCACCCGCTACGCGCTCACCACCTTCGGCGGAGCGGGCGGGCAGCACGCGTGCATGGTCGCCGACTCCCTGGGCATCCGCACCGTCCTCGTGCCGCCCATGGCCGGCGTGCTCTCCGCGCTCGGTATCGGCCTCGCCGACACCACGGCCATGCGCGAACAGTCCGTCGAGGCACCCCTGGAACCCGCCGCCATGCCCCGTGTCCGCGAGACTGCCGAGGACCTGGCGGCCGCCGCCCGCGCCGAGCTCCTCGCCGAGGACGTGCCCGAAGGCCGCATCCGGGTCGCCCGCCGGGCCCAGCTGCGCTACGACGGCACGGACACCACCCTCACCGTCGAGCTGACCGAGCCCGACACGATGAGGCGCGCCTTCGAAGAGCGTCATCGCGCCACGTACTCCTTCACGCTCGACCGTCCGATCGTCGTCGAAGCCCTCTCCGTGGAAGCCACCGGCATCACCCAACCCCCCGATCTGTCCGCCCTCGCCCCATACGAAGGCCGCTCCGCCGCGCCCGAGACCGTCCGCCTCCACACGGGCGGCGCCTGGCGCGACGTACCTCTCCAGCGCCGGGAGCACCTGCCTCCCGGCGACACCGTGACCGGCCCCGCCGTCATCACGGAGACCAGTGCGACGACCGTCGTCGACGACGGCTGGCGGGCCGCGGCGACCGACGACGGGCATCTGGTCATGGAACGCACGGCGATTACGGAGAGTTCCGATCTCGACACAGAAGTCGATCCCGTCCTGCTCGAGGTGTTCAACAACCTCTTCATGTCCATCGCCGAACAGATGGGCGCCCGCCTGGAGTCCACGGCCCAGTCCGTCAACATCAAGGAACGCCTGGACTTCTCCTGCGCCCTCTTCGACACCGAGGGCAACCTGGTCGCCAACGCCCCCCACATCCCCGTCCACCTGGGCTCCATGGGCACCAGCGTCAAAGAGGTCATCCGACGGCGCGCGGGCCGTATGCGCCCCGGAGACACCTACGCCGTCAACGACCCGTACCACGGCGGCACCCATCTGCCCGACGTCACCGTCATCACCCCGGTCTTCGACACGGAGGGCGAGCGCATCCTGTTCCACGTCGCCTCCCGCGGCCACCACGCCGAGATCGGCGGCATCGCCCCCGGCTCCATGCCCGCGCACAGCCGCACCATCGAGCAGGAGGGCGTCCTCTTCGACAACTGGCTGCTCGCCGAGAACGGCCGTTTCCGTGAGGAGGAGACGTTCCGGCTGCTGACCGAGGCGCCGCACCCGTCACGCAACCCGAAGACCAACCTCGCCGACCTCCGCGCCCAGATCGCCGCCAACCGGAAGGGCGTCGACGAAGTCGGGCGCATGATCGAGGACTTCGGCCTCGATGTCGTCCAGGCGTATATGAAGCACGTCCAGGACAATGCCGAGGAGGCCGTCCGCCGTGTCATCGACGCGCTGGACGACGGCGAGTACGCCTACGAGACGGACTCCGGCGCGGTCATCCGCGTCCGGGTGCGCGTGCACCGCGACAGCCGCTCCGCGACGATCGACTTCACCGGCACGTCCCCGCAGCTGACCACCAACTTCAACGCCCCCTTCTCCGTCGTCAACGCGGCGGTCCTGTACGTCTTCCGCACCCTCGTGGCCGACGACATCCCGCTGAACGACGGCTGTCTGCGTCCCCTGGACATCGTCGTCCCGTCCGGCTCGATGCTCGCGCCCGGGCCCCCGGCCGCCGTCGTCGCCGGCAACGTCGAGACCTCCCAGTCCCTCACCGGCGCGCTCTACGCGGCACTGGGAGTGCAGGCAGAGGGCTCCGGCACCATGAACAACGTCACCTTCGGCAACGACCGGTACCAGTACTACGAGACCGTGGCCTCCGGCTCCGGCGCGGGCGACGGCTTCCCGGGTGCCCCCGTCGTGCAGACCCACATGACCAACTCGCGCCTGACCGATCCCGAGGTGCTGGAGTGGCGACTGCCCGTCCTGCTCGACGAGTTCGCGGTACGGTACGGCAGTGGCGGCGCCGGCCGCTGGCGCGGGGGCGACGGAGCGGTCCGCCGTATCCGTTTCCGGGAGCCCATGACCGTCTCCACCCTCTCCCAGCACCGCAGGGTCCCGCCCTACGGCATGGCGGGTGGCGGACCGGGCGCGCTCGGCGTCAACCGTGTGGAGCGCGCGGACGGCACCGTGCTGCACCTCGAGGGCAGTGACGCCGCGGACGTCGGCCCCGGCGACGTACTGGTCGTCGAGACACCCGGCGGCGGAGGCTACGGACCGCCGCCCACCGATCCCCATCGAGCAGGAGAAGAGAACGATGATCTTCGGGCGCAGTGAGCGCGGCAAGCCTCCGGTCGAGCCCGTCACGCTCAAGATCCTCGTGGCCGGCGGATTCGGCGTGGGCAAGACGACGCTCGTCGGCGCGGTCAGCGAAATCAGGCCACTGCGCACCGAGGAGGTGCTCACCGAGGCCGGTCGTCCCGTCGACGACACCAGCGGCGTCGAGCGCAAGCACACCACCACCGTCGCGATGGACTTCGGCCGTATCACCCTCCGCGATGACCTGACGCTGTACCTGTTCGGCACGCCGGGCCAGGACCGCTTCTGGTTCCTGTGGGACGAACTGGCCGCCGGCGCCCTGGGAGCGGTCGTCCTCGCCGACACCCGGCGCCTGGAGGACTGCTTCGCCGCCGTCGACTACTTCGAGCGCCGCACCATACCCTTCGTCGTCGGCGTGAACTGCTTCGACGAAGCCGCCCGTTACCCCGCCGAGGTCGTACGGCGGGCCCTCGATCTCGACGACGGCGTGCCGGTCGTCCTGTGTGACGCCCGCGAGCGCCAGTCGGTGAAGGAGGTCCTCATCGAGGTGGTCCGGCACTCCATGGCGTACACGGCCGACGACCGTGCGAGCGTCCCCACCTGATCCGCCGCGCACGCGGCCCGTACCCCGCCGACCGGGGTACGGGCCGCCGCCGGGCACGCACGCGTGGCGCGCATGCGAGACGCACGCACGCGTGGAGGTGCTGTCAGTGCACCCCGTCCTCGTCGTGCCAGCCGAAGCTCTTCTCCACGGCCTTGCGCCAGTGGTGGTACTCGCGATCACGCACCGGCGCCTCCATGACGGGTGTCCACTCGGCGTCCCGCCGCCAGTGCGACTTCAGTTCGTCGAGGTCGTTCCACACCCCGGTGGCGAGACCGGCCGCATAGGCGGCGCCCAGGCAGGTCGTCTCGGAGACCTCGGGACGGATCACGGGCACCCCGAGCACGTCTGCCTGGTGCTGCATCAGCAGATTGTTCTTCGTCATGCCTCCGTCGACCTTGAGAGTGGTGATCTGCACCCCCGAGTCCTGGTACATGGCGTCGACGACCTCGCGTGTCTGCCAGCTCGTCGCCTCCAGCACCGCACGCGCCAGGTGGGCCTTGGTGACGTAGCGGGTCAGACCGGTGATCACGCCGCGCGCGTCGGAGCGCCAGTACGGCGCGAACAGGCCGGAGAAGGCCGGAACGACGTACGCCCCGCCGTTGTCCTCGACGCTCGCGGCGAGCGTCTCGATCTCGTCCGCGCTGCGGATGATGCCGAGCTGGTCGCGGAACCACTGCACCAGTGCGCCCGTGATCGCGATCGAGCCCTCCAGACAGTAGACCGGCGCCTCGTCGCCGATCTTGTAGCCCATGGTCGTGAGCAGGCCGCTCTTCGACGGGACCGGCCGGGTACCGGTGTTGAGCAGCAGGAAGCTGCCCGTGCCGTAGGTGTTCTTCGCCGTGCCCACGTCGTAGCAGGCCTGCCCGAACACGGCCGCCTGCTGATCGCCCAGCGCCGAGGCGACGGGCACGCCCGACAGCTGGCCGACGGCGGTCCCGTACACCTCGGAGGACGACCTGATCTCCGGCAGCACGGCCTCGGGGATGTTCATGGCTGACAGCAGCGAGGAGTCCCACTGGAGCGTCTCCAGGTTCATCAGCATGGTGCGCCCCGCGTTGGTGACGTCGGTGACGTGCAGGCCGCCGTCCGTGCCCCCGGTCAGGTTCCAGATCAGCCAGGAGTCGATGGTGCCGAAGGCGATCTCGCCGCGCTCGGCCCGCGCCCTGAGACCGGGCACGTTGTCGAGGAGCCAGGCGGCCTTGGGGCCGGAGAAGTAGCTCGCGAGGGGCAGGCCGGTCTGCTCGCGGAAACGATCCTGCCCGTCCGCACCTCCGAGTTCGTTGCACAGTGCGGCCGTCCTGGTGTCCTGCCAGACGATCGCGTTGTGCACGGGCTTGCCCGTGGCGCGGTCCCACAGCACCGTCGTCTCGCGCTGGTTGGTGATGCCGAGCGCGCTGAGTTGGCCGGCGCGCAGCCCGGCTTTGGCGATCGCGCCCGCGACCACTGCCTGCACCTTGGACCAGATCTCCGTGGCGTCGTGCTCCACCCAGCCTGGCTTGGGGAAGATCTGGCGGTGTTCGCGCTGGTCGACGGCGACGATCGCGCCGCCCTGGTCGAAGATGATGCAGCGGCTGGACGTGGTGCCCTGGTCGATGGCGGCGACGTACTTGTGGGCCTTGTCCGTCATGACGTCCCCTTCGTCAAAGGGTCAGAAGGCTGCGTTGTACACGAGGGCCGCGAGCGCACCGCCGATCAGCGGACCCACCACGGGTATCCAGGCGTAGCCCCAGTCCGAGGAACCCTTGTTCGGGATCGGCAGCAGGGCGTGGGTGAGGCGCGGACCGAGGTCGCGGGCGGGGTTGATCGCATAGCCGGTCGGCCCGCCGAGGGAGAGGCCGATGCCGACGACGAGCAGTGAGACGAGCAGGATGCCGATCCCCGAGCCGTACGCCGTCGTGCCGGGGATCGGGCCGATACCGGTGCCGAGGTTCTTGCCGAAGAACAGGATGGGCAGCACCAGACCCACGGTCGCGATGATCTCGGTGACCAGGTTGGCGGTCGGATTGCGGATCTCGGGAGCCGTGGAGAAGATCCCGAGCGTGGGCAGTGCGTTGTTCTCCTCGGCATTGGCCTGGAACTGGGCGAAGTAGAGCAGCCAGGTCAGCACGGCGCCGAGGATCGCGCCCGACATCTCACCCAGCAGGTAGTACGGGACGTCGCCCCACTTGGTGATGCCGGCGATGGCGAGACCGAGGGTCACCGCCGGGTTGAGGTGTCCGCCGGACTTCGGGGCGGCGGTGTAGGCACCGGCCAGGACACCGAAGCCCCAGCCGAAGGCGATGACGACCCAGCCCGCGCCCTTGGCCTTGGAGTGGTTCAAGGTGACGGCGGCGCAGACACCGGCGCCGAACAGGATGAGGATGGCCGTTCCGATCAACTCGCCGACGACGATGCTTCCGTGGGTCATGGCGGCTCCTAGGCCCTCGCCCGGGGCGGTCCGGCCCCGTGTCCGTCCTCCGTGCAGGGTGTGTGACCCTTGCGACTTCAGCCGAAGCAGGGAGGGTCCCGCGCCCCGCCCGGCGTCCGCGACGAGCGTGCCTGTGCAGCGGAATCGCCCTTGGGCAACGGCCCGTGCCCAGGCGGGCCTCAGGGGCGCACTAGGTGAATACACCGGAATGCGGCGATGCCGACTGACATCCGGAAGTTTTCACCGGCACCCACAGAGCGTCAAGGTCGGTGACGGCAACGGTTGGGAGCGACCTTCGCGAGCGGCAAGGGGCCGGCGGGCCCCCGTGGTCGTCAGCCCCACACCGGTTCGCCCGCGTGGGCCGCGGCCACCGCCGTGCCCCGGCGAACCTCGTGACCCGGCAGACCGGCCCGCCCCAGCACCCAACTCGCGCCCCTCAGTGCCTTGGCGGCCTGCTTGAGCGGTGCCAGGCAAGCGGCCGCCTGGCGGTGGTCGGTCACGCTGCCCGGCGGGCACAGAACCGTGGCCAGTGAGAGGGTGACGGCGCGCCCGCCGGCCGACCACGGCGCGTCCAGCACCGACGCGGCCAGCGGGTCGAGACGCTCCGGATCCGCGAGTACCAGGAAGTCGTCTCCGCCGATGTGTCCCACACGGGTACTCCCGGACGCGGCGCCCTGCAACGCGTGTCCCACCGCACGGATCAGCTCGTCCCCGGCGGCGAAGCCCGCCCCGTCGTTGACCTGCTTGAAGTGGTCGACGTCGAGCCAGCTCAGCGCGAACATCCGCCCGTCGGCGATGCGCCGGTCGACCTCGCCGGTTATCGCGTCCGAACCGGGCAGCCGGGTCAGCGGATTGAGCCCCGCCGCCTCCTCGACCCGGTGCTCGGCCAGCGCCCGGACGAGATCCGCGAGCCGGACGACCCCCACGCACCGCCCGTGGCGGTCGACCACGGCCACGTCGTCCGAGGTACGGTCCCGTGCCCCGTCCGCGACCACGTCGAGCACCTCCCACGCCGTGGCGTCGACCCCGACGGTACGCGGCGGATCGCCGAGCTTCGCCGCAGGCCGGTCGGCGTACAGCGCATGCCCGTAGCGTCCCGACAACGACAGCAGGAAGCGCGAGCGGTGCACCGAGCGCACCGGCACCCCGGCCGGATCCACCAGCAGCACTCCGGACACGTCCGGGGAGCCGGTCAGCAGCCCCCGCACCTGGCCGGCCGAGGCCGTTGCGGGCAGCAGCGCGGCCGGCCGCAGGAACTGCCGCACCTGCGGCCCGGTGCGCTGCGTGGGCGCCACCGCGGCGGGCCGCGCCGGAAGGTATACGTCCGCGACGGGGAGCCGGGACGGGGGCGCAAAGAGGTCGCCCTGCGCCGACTGGGCCCCCGCCGCCGTCACGGCCGCGTACTGCCGCTCGGTCTCCACCCCCTCCACCGACAGCAGCGCGCCCAGCTCCTCGCACAGTGTGCGCATGGCCCGCACCACGGCCGGCCGCGTCACCAGGGACGCGTCGAGTTTCAACACGTCCGGTGCCATCTCCGCGAGCAGTCGCAGCGGCAGGTCGCCGTCGCCGATTCCGTCCGCGCAGATCCGGAAGCCTTCCCCGCGCAGTACGGCGAGGGCCTCCAGCAGCGCCCTGTGCGGCACGTGGGTGTACGGCGGTCCCACGTCGACCGTCACCTCCCAGGGCAGCCGCCCCGCCTCGCGTACGGCGTCCCGCAGCGCGGCGAGGCCGCCGAGATCGGCGAGGGTCCCGGCGAACACATTGACGTGCAGGGGCAGCAGCGTCTGCATCCGCGTCGCGGCCCGAACCGCCAATGCGGCCAGGTTTCCGTCGAGTTCGGGGTCCCGGCGGGCCTGGGCCAAGACGTCGCCGGTCTCCGGGCGTGCGAGGATCTCCAGCGCGGTGACCCCTCCGGTCGTCAGATTGACCACCGGCTGGAACGCGAAGTGGAGAGTATCCGTCCAGGAGGGCACGGGAGCATGATGGCGCCGTTGGCGCACCCCAGAGGCCCAATTCATGACGTGTTCACACAGCATTCCCAGGCCGTCACGGAGAGTGTGAACGGCCCCCAACGACCCCGAACGGCCTTGGGTCGTCCCCGTGCACCACCGCAATGATCATCGCACGGCGATCACCGCCGAGCCATGCCCGAACAGCCCCTGATTCGCGGTGATCCCCACCCGGGCCCCCGCCACCTGGCGGTCGCCCGCATCTCCGCGCAACTGCCAGGTCAGCTCGCACACCTGGGCGATCGCCTGCGCCGGAACCGCCTCTCCGAAGGAGGCCAGTCCACCGCTGACATTGACGGGTATACGCCCGCCGAGCGTCGTGGAGCCTTCACGCAGTAGCTTCGCCGCCTCGCCCTCGGCGCACAGCCCCAGATCCTCGTACCACTGCAACTCCAGTGCGGTGGACAGGTCGTAGACCTCGGCGAGCGAGAGATCATCGGGCCCGATGCCCGCCTCCTCGTACGCGGTCCGCGCGATCGAGGCGCGAAACGTCTCGCCGGACGGATCCACCGCCACCGCCGAGTCCGTCGCGATGTCCGGCAGGTCCAGTACGGTGTTGGGGAACCGCGGTGTCACCGTGGACACCGATCGGATGCGCACCGGCCCCGCCGCGCCGCGCCGCCGCGCGAACTCCATGCTCGAGAGCACCAGCGCCGCGCCGCCGTCCGAGGTCGCGCAGATGTCGAGCAGTCGCAGGGGATCGGCGACGACGGCGGAGGCCGCGACCTCCTCGACGGTGAGCCGCTTGCGGTACCGGGCGTTCGGGTTCAGCGCGCCCACGGCCGCGTTCTTCACCTTGACCCGGGCGAAGTCGTCGGCCGTGTCTCCGTGGACGGCCATCCGCCGACGCGCGTACAGCCCGAAGTACGTCGGGTTCGTCGCTCCGAGAACGCGGAACCGCAGCCAGTCGGGATCCTCGGGCCGGTCGCCGTCCGCCGGGCGGAAGAAGCCCTTGGGCGCCGAGTCCGCCCCCACCACCAGCACCACGTCCGCGATACCCGCAAGGATCTGGGCCCGCGCCGTATTGATCGCCTGAGCTCCTGATGCGCATGCCGCGTACACGCTCGCGGCCCGGGCTCCCTGCCAGCCCAGCGCCTTGGCGAACGTCGCCCCCGCCACATGGCCCGGATAGCCGCCCCGCACCGTGGCGGCACCCACGATCGAGCCGACCTCCCGCCAGCCGACTCCCGCGTCGGAGAGTGCCGCACGCGCCGCCACCGTCCCGTACGCGACGAAGCCGCGCCCCCATTTGCCCCAGGGGTGCAGACCCGCTCCGAGTACCGCCACATCGTCCGTCATCCCGCCACCCCCGTCGGCCGCCAGTGCCAGGTCGTCCAGGTCGTCCGCGCGTCCCCGTGCAGCACACCGGGCACGACCCGCACCTCCAGGCCCACGGCCAGATCGGCGACGGTCACCCCCGGAACGGCCTGCCCGAGCACCACGATCCGCTCTGCTTCCAGTTCCACCGCGACCAACGCGTGGGGCTCCCACGGAAGTTCCGGGTTCGTCACATAGGGTGACGGCGGCGGGTAGCGGGTGTCGGTGTACGACCAGATTCGCCCCGTTCTGGACAGCGGCGTTTCGGTGAGATCGACGCCCTCGCACCCGGGATTCCGGCAGAAGGCGTCCTCGCGCGGAAAGAACACCGACCCGCACGCCGAACACCGTGTGCCGACGAGGTGGAAGTCGTCCCCGTCGCCGGCGAACCATCCGGACACCACGGGGGTGGGAACACGCGTCATGGCACCTCCAGGCAAGGAATCTGACGGTACGTCAGAAGTGTGCCACGGGCTTCCGGAGATCGGCAGGCGTCGCTGTGAACCGCCGGGGTCCGGCCGGCGTCCTTGTAACGGCGGGGACGGCCGGGACCCACGGGGGTGGTTCCGGCCGTCCCGCGTCTCCCGCGCCTACCGCACCGGGAGACGCCCTCAGCGTGATCGGATACAGTCCGCCCGTGTCCGAATCCCCGTTCCCATCCGCCGACGCCGTGCCGGGCTCCCACTGCTCGAGCTGCGGAACGTCCTACGGAGAGGGCATCTCCGGCTGGCCCCGCACCTGTGCCGCCTGCGGCACGACGGTCTACCGCAACCCGCTGCCCGTCGCGGTGGCCCTCCAGCCCGCGTACGACACCAAAGGCACCGCCCTCGTCGTCATCACCCGAACCATCCCTCCCGCACGCGGCGGTATCGCCTTGCCCGGAGGGTTCATCGACCACCGCGAGGACTGGCGGCACGCCGTCGTCCGCGAGTTGAAAGAGGAGACCGGCATCGAGGCGGCCGGCCGCGATGTGCGGCTCGTCGACGCTATGAGTTCGCCCGACGGCCATCTGCTGCTCTTCGGACTCCTGCCCGAGCGCCCGGCAGTGGACCTGCCCCCGTCCGGGGGCACGAACGAGACGGAGGGCTGGCACCTCCTGCGCCGGCCGATCGAACTCGCCTTTCCGCTGCACACACTCGCCGTGCGGGCATGGTTCGAGGGCCGCTACGTCTGAACCACGGGCGGGACGGCACCCCGCGCGTCCCGCCTCCCGTTCCCACCCGGGACCGACCGGGGGCCGCCCCCGTCATCCTCGCGGAACGAACGGCCGCGCCGCGCGCCCGCCGGCCCCGCCCGCGTCACCCGCGGCCGAGGCCCCGTACACGTACCGGATACACGGGCTCGGTCCGCCCCTTGGCACCGTCCTGTTTCACCACGACCCGACGGCCCTTCCAGCGCGTCACATAGCGCTCGACCTCCGGCTCGTCCCAGCCGTCGCCCCCGTCCGGCACCACCAGCCCGCCCCCGGACCTCCCGCGTGCCGGCGCCCAGACCTCGAGCTCCAGACCGCCGTCCTCACCCCGCATGGGCAGCACGGCACCGGCGCGTGCGAACACCGGAATCCGCTCCAAGGACACATCGACCACCACCTGGCCCGGCCCCTGGTACGCCTCCTCCGTCGCCGTGTCGTACCAGCGCCCCCGCGGCAGCAGCACCGTCCGCCGGTCCGCGCCGGGCTCCAGCACCGGCGCCACCAGAAGACCGTCGCCGAGCAGGAAGGCGTCCTCGCAGTCGCGCAGCGCCCGGTCCTCGGGCGCACCCCACCACAGGGGCCGGACATAGGGCGCCCCCGTGCGGCGGGCCAGATGGGCCAGCGTGACGAAGTACGGCAGCAGACGACGCCGTTCACCGAGCGCCACGCGCGCGTGCTCGAGGACGTCGTCGCCGAACTCCCAGGGCTCACGGCGCCCGGCCCGAATGCTCGCGTGCGTACGGAACAGCGGCAGGTACGAGGCCAGCTGGAACCAGCGCAGATACAGCTCGGGCGAGGGACTCCCGTCGAAGCCGCCCACGTCCGGCCCCGAGTACGGCACCCCGCACAGCCCCAGCCCCAGCACCAGCGACAGCGAGGCGCGCAGCCCCGGCCAGTCCGTCGCCACGTCCCCGGACCAGGTCCCCCCGTACCGCTGCATCCCCACCCATCCCGAGCGCGAGAACAGGAAAGGCCGCTCCTCGGGGGCCAGGTTCCGCAGGCCGTCGTGTCCGGCCCTGGCCATGCACAGCGCATACACGTTGTGCGCCTCCCTGTGGTCACCGCCACGGCCCTCCAGCGCGTGCCGGGCCGAGCGGGGCAGGGTGTTCTCCCCGAAGGCCGTGAACGACACCGGCTCGTTCATATCGAGCCACAGACCCTTGAAGCCCTGAGCGCGTCGCTCCTCCAGGAACCGGCCCCACCACTGCCGTACCCGGGCGTCCGTGAAGTCGGGATAGACCGACTCCCCGGGCCACACGACCCCTTCGACGACCCGCCCCGAGGCGTCCCGCACGAACACGTCCTCGGCGTTCCCGCCGTCGAACACCGGGCTGCCCGGCTCGGCCTTGACCGCCGGGTCGACGATCGAGACCAGGCGGATGCCGTGCCGGCGCAACTCCTCGGCGAGCAGCGGCAGCTTCGGGAAGCGTTCCCGGTCGACCGTGAACACCCGGTGGCCGTCGTAGTGGTCGATGTCCAGATGGACCGCATCGAGCGGAAGCTCGCGCTCCTGATAGCCCGCGACAATCCGCCGCACCTCCTGCTCGCTGCCGAAGCCCCACCGTGCGTGATGGTGCCCCAGGGCCCACGCGGGCGGTACTGCCGGCGCCCCGGTCAGCGACGCCCAGACCAGCAGCACGCGCGCGGGGGTGCCCACCATCACCCAGCAGCGCAGCGGCCCGCCGTCCATCCGCACCTCACTGGTGCCCGGCCGGTCGTGCCCGGAGCCCGCGCCCTCCTGGCCCTCGCGGAGGGTCACCGTGCCGTCCCACGACGTGTCGAGGAACGCCAGATGAGTGGCGGCGTCGGCGACCACCATCTGCACCGGCATGGTGATGTACAAAGGGTCGTCGCCGGGGCCGAAGGGCCGACCTGGGTCCGTGTTCCACAGCCGGTACGTCCCCTCACGCAGGCGCGGCCCCGCGGCCCGGCCGCCCAGCCCGAAGAACCGGGCGTCCGCGGCCACCTCGGACCGCTGCATCCACCGCGGGGCACCCCCGTCCGACGGCTCCCACCAGCGGGGCGGCAGATCCCGGCGCAGCGTCACCCCGCCCGGCGTGCGCACCTCGATCGCGCCGTGCCGCGACACCACGACCGTCACACGCTCCGCCACGACCCGCCAGCCGCCGTCCTTGTCCGGCTCCAGCACGGTCCGTGGATCCGGCTCCGGGCAGGGTCCCGCGAGCGCGTACGACGGCTCCGGCTCCGCCCCGTCCCAGCCCCAGAAGACGGCCCCGTTCACCGCGACGGTGATCCGCAGTTCGGTGCGGGCGAACCGCACGACACCGCCGCCGGGGCCTGGCTCCGCGCTCTGGACGGGCCCGGGCACCCGCGCCCGCTCCGCTCCACGTCGCGGCAACCCGGTGGCGTCGGTACGCCTCCTGCGCCACGCGGCACGCACGGTGCGCAGACCCTGCACCGCGCCCCCCGAACCGACCGCCTTCACCGAACGCACCAGGTCACGACCGTCCATGCTGCTCACCCTGTCATCGACATCCCCGTACAGGGGCGCCGTTCAACTGTCGTTCACCCGTGATGGGAGCACAGCTTCACGATGCCAACTATGTGTGGCGCACCCTGGTGCAGAAGTCGATCACATGGCATCGTCCGTGTCAGCCGCGTAACGCGCACACCCCAGCACGTGCGCGACTCACGCATACGACGCGTACTGTCCGGGAGCCGCCCCATGACCACAGCGAACCTCACGCCGCTCTGGCGGCCCGACGCCGACCGCATCGCCCGGGCACAGATCACCCGCTTCCAGGCCTGGGCGGCCGAACACCACGGAGCCCCCTCCGAGGGCGGCTACGCGGCCCTGCACCGCTGGTCGGTGGACGAGCTGGACACCTTCTGGAAGGCCGTCGCCGAGTGGTTCGACGTACGGTTCGCCACTCCCTACGCGCGCGTGCTCGGCAACCGCTCCATGCCGGGCGCACAGTGGTTCCCCGGCGCGACACTCAACTACGCCGAACACGCCCTGCGCGCCGCGGACGCCCGCGCCGACGAACCGGCCGTCGTCGCGGTCGACGAGGCCCACGAACCCCGCCCGGTCACCTGGGCCGAACTGCGCCGCCAGGTCGGCTCGCTCGCCGCCGAACTGCGCGCCCTCGGCGTCCGCCCGGGAGACCGCCTCAGCGGCTACCTCCCCAACATCCCTCAGGCCGTCGTCGCCCTCCTGGCCACGGCCGCCGTCGGCGGCGTGTGGACCTCCTGCGCCCCCGACTTCGGCGCCCGCAGCGTGCTGGACCGCTTCCAGCAGGTCGAACCCGTCGTCCTGTTCACGGTCGACGGCTACCGCTACGGCGGCAAGGAGCACGACCGCCGCGAGACCGTCGCCGAGCTGCGTCGCGAACTGCCGACCCTGCGGGCCGTCGTCCACATCCCGCTGCTCGGCTCCGAGGCCCCGGACGGCGCCCTGGAGTGGTCGGCCCTGACCTCGGCGGACACCGAGCCCGTCTTCGAACAGGTGCCCTTCGACCACCCGCTGTGGGTCCTGTACTCCTCGGGCACGACCGGCCTGCCCAAGGCCATCGTCCAGTCGCAGGGCGGCATCCTGGTGGAGCACCTCAAGCAGCTGGGCCTGCACTGCGACCTGGGCCCCGAAGACCGCCTCTTCTGGTACACATCCACCGGCTGGATGATGTGGAACTTCCTCGTCTCGGGTCTCCTGACGGGAACCACGATCGTCCTCTACGACGGCAGCCCCGGCCACCCCGACACCGGCGCCCAGTGGCGCGTCGCCGAGCGCACCGGGGCGACCCTCTTCGGCACCTCCGCCGCCTACGTCATGGCCTGCCGTAAGGCGGGTGTGCATCCGGCGCGGGACTACGACCTCTCCCGGGTGCAGTGCGTGGCCACCACGGGCTCCCCGCTGCCTCCGGACGGCTTCAGCTGGCTGCACGACGAGGTCCGCGACGACCTGTGGATCGCCTCCGTCAGCGGCGGCACCGACGTGTGCTCCTGCTTCGCCGGAGCCGTTCCGACCCTCCCGGTCTACCTCGGCGAACTCCAGGCCCCCGGCCTCGGCACCGACCTGCAGGCCTGGGATCCCAGCGGCAACCCGGTCGTCGACGAGGTCGGCGAGCTGGTCGTCACCAACCCCATGCCCTCCATGCCGATCCGCTTCTGGAACGACCCCGACGGCAGCCGGTACCACGACAGCTACTTCGACATGTATCCAGGAGTGTGGCGCCACGGCGACTGGATCACCCTCACCTCCCGCGGTTCCGTGATCATCCACGGCCGCTCGGACTCCACCCTGAACCGCCAGGGTGTGCGCATGGGCTCGGCCGACATCTACGAGGCCGTCGAGCGCCTCCCGGAAATCAAGGAGTCCCTCGTCATCGGCGTCGAGCAGCCCGACGGGGGCTACTGGATGCCCCTCTTCGTGCAGCTGGCCCCCGGAGTCGTCCTGGACGACATCCTCCTGAACCGCATCAAGCAGACCATCCGGGAGCAGCTCTCACCGCGCCACGTCCCCGACGAGATCATCGAGGTCCCGGGTGTCCCGCACACCCTCACGGGCAAGCGGATCGAGGTCCCGGTCAAACGCCTCATGCAGGGCACCCCGCTGGAGAAGGCCGTGAACCCCGGCTCCATCGACAACCTCGACCTGCTCCACTTCTACGAGGACCTGGCCCGCAAACGCGCCTGACGCACCGCGCCGCATCCCCAGCGCCGCATTCCCCGCCCGTAGGCCCGGCCGGCCGTCGGCTGCCCGCCGGTCACCGCGACCGGCGGGCGTTGTCAGTGCTCCCCGTTACCGTGTGTGACGAATGCATCGACTGTACGTAGGGGGAGCCATGGCACACACCGAGCACCGGACCATGCGTCGCGTTCTGCGCCGCGAGATGGCCGGCACCATCGGCCTGTTGACCGACGAGCACGATTTCACGGTGATGCGGCGCTACCGCACCTTCACCTTCGACGACCACACGACCTACCTCCGACAGGTGGAGGCCCTGCTGCGGAACCTGGCCGCCCAGGGCACCCACACCACGGTCGCCCTCTTCGACCCGGAGGAGTACGCGGACTTCTGCGCCTACAGCGGCCTGGAACCCGACGCCCCGGCCAGTCGCACCCGCTTCACGGCGGAGCTGGCCGCCACCGGACCGGCGATCCCGTACGAGGGCCAGCCCCTGGACGAACTCGTTCCGGATCTGGTCGACGAAGCCGTTCGCCAGGCCACCTGGCAGTACGCGACCACCGTGCTCGCCCGCCTCGGAACCTGCGGCTCCTGCGGGGAGGACATCGGACGTGCCGCCTTCGCCCAGGCCTCTCGGCTCCTCACCCGCATCCTCGACACCGCGAGCCCGGGCCACCGGCATCTCGTCTGCACTGTCTCGGCGCCGCCCGAAACCCTTGCCGCGGTGCTCCACGCAGACGAGGACCCCGACGGCACGAGCCGCATCGACGAGACGGAGGCTCTCGAATTCACCACCGTCCTCGCCCTCGGCATCGCCACCCACGCAGCGGGCGGACTGGTCATGCGCACCACCGCACCCGACACGGCGGACCGCGTCTACGGCTGGCGCCTGCGCGGGGAGCGGCTGGAACCGCTCACCGCCGGGGAGGTCTTCGACGCCTACTGCACCGATGTCGAGTCCGGCGACCTCATCTCGCCGGAATCCGGCGTCGACTACAGCGCCCCACCCGACCTCGGGGACGACGGACCCCTGACAGGCCACAACCATTGAACGCGCGACGGCCAGGGCGAGATCGAAGCCGGACGGGTGCAGGGCCGACTGCTGTCGCTGTGCTGTGTTCTACCCGGAGACCAGGGTGGTGACGGCGAGTACGGGCGAGGCGATGACATATCGAAGCCGTCAGGCACGCTCACCCGCACGGTGCCGTGCGGTGATGAGGTGTCCTGGCCGGACACCGCATCGGCGACGCGGGCGAGCGTCCTCGATCGCACCTCGGCACACGGCACGACCGACCCTCGGAGCACAGCCGTGTGCCTGAACGAGCGCAGGGCGCCCCCCCAGAGGGGGAGCGCCCTGGCCGCACGAAGATCGGCGCGACAACCCGCCCCGGCTACTCCCCGGACAGCACCGCCTGAGCCGCCTTGCGCGCATCGTCGGCCGTGTCGGCGGCACGCGCGGCCGCCGCGGCACGCTCGCACTGGGCCAGCGTGTACTTCGCCAGCGTGGCCCGCACATAAGGAAGCGACGCCGCACCCATCGACAGGGAGGTGACACCCAGACCGGTCAGCACACACGCCAGCAGCGGGTCCGAGGCGGCCTCGCCGCACACGCCACAGCTCTTGCCCTCGGCCTTGGCCGCCTCGGCGGACAGCGCGACCAGATCGAGCAGCGCGGGCTGCCACGGATCCTGCAGACGCGAGACCGCGCCCACCTGGCGGTCCGCGGCGAACGTGTACTGCGCGAGGTCGTTGGTCCCGAGCGACAGGAACTCGACCTCCTGCAGAATCGAGCGCGCCCGCAGCGCGGCCGACGGTATCTCCACCATCGCGCCGAACTTCGCCTGCAACCCCGCCTCACGGCACGCGTCCGCGAACGCCCTCGCGTCCGTGCGGTCGGCGACCATCGGCGCCATGACCTCGAGATAGACGGGCAGCCCCTCGGCGGCCTTCGCCAGCGCGGTCAGCTGTGTGTGCAGCACATCCGGGTGGTCCAGCAGCGTCCGCAGACCCCGCACGCCCAGAGCCGGGTTCGGCTCGTCGGCCGGGGTCAGGAAGTCCAGCGGCTTGTCCGCACCGGCGTCGAGCACGCGCACGACCACACGGCCCTCGGGGAAGGCCTCCAGCACCTGCCGGTAGGCCTCGACCTGCTTCTCCTCCGACGGAGCCTTCTTGTTGTCGTCCAGGAACAGGAACTCCGTGCGGAACAGACCGACACCCTCGGCCCCGGCGTCGACGGCGGCCGCCACGTCCGAGGGACCGCCGATGTTCGCCAGCAGGGGCACCTTGTGCCCGTCGGCGGTGGCCCCAGGCCCGCTGGAGCCGGCCAGGGCGGCCTTGCGCTCGGCGGCCGCCGCCTCGAGCCGTGCCTTCTTCTCGTCACTCGGGTTCACGAAGATCTCGCCGGTGCTGCCGTCGACGGCGATCATCGTGCCCTCGGCGAGCTCACCCGCACCCGGCAACGCCACGACGGCGGGGACACCCAGTGCGCGGGCCAGGATCGCACTGTGACTGGTCGGCCCGCCTTCCTCGGTGACGAAGCCGAGGACCAGGCCCGGGTCCAGCAGGGCCGTGTCGGCCGGCGCAAGGTCACGGGCGACGAGGACGTACGGCTCGTCGCTGTCCGGGACACCGGGCATCGGGACCCCGAGGAGCCGGGCGACGATACGGTTCCGCACGTCGTCCAGGTCCGCCACGCGCCCGGCGAGGTACTCCCCGGCCCCGGCCAGCAGCTCCCGATACGCGGCGAAGGCGTCGTACACCGCGCGCTCCGCAGTACTGCCGACGGCTATCCGACGATCCACGTCCGCCATCAGCTCGGGGTCCTGGGCCATCAGGGCCTGAGCCTCCAGCACGGCCTGCGCCTCGCCACCCGCCAGATTGCCGCGGGCGGTCAGATCGGCCGCAACAGCTTCCACGGCCTGGCGTGCGCGCCCCTGCTCGCGCTCCGCCTCCTCCACCGGAATCTGCTTCGCCGGCGGCTCCAGCACCGCCGTCCCCATATGCCGGACCTCGCCGATCGCCACACCGTGGCTCACACCGACGCCTCGCAGCGTTGTCTCCATCTCACCCGTCTCCGATAGTGCGGCGGGGTCCCGCCGCGGCGGTGGTTGTCCTACCTGCCGTCGTACGACGGCACTGACGTCACTTCCAGAGGAAGAGACTGTCGCCGGCCTTCACATCGCCGCCGTCGCGGAGATCGGAGAGGGAGTCGGCCGTGGCCTCCAGCGCCACGATCGGGCACACCGGGGACTTGCCGGCGGCCTCGACGGCGGCCGGGTCCCAGCGCACGATGCCCTGACCACGGGTCACGGTGTCGCCCTTGTTGACCAGCAGCTCGAAGCCCTCGCCGTTGAGCTGCACGGTGTCGATACCGAGGTGGGTGAGCACTCCGCGTCCTTGCTCGTCGACGACGACGAAAGCGTGCGGGTGCAGGGAGACGATCACGCCGTCCACCGGCGAGACCGCCTCGTGAGGCTCACGCACGGGATCGATCGCGGTGCCCGGGCCGACCATGGCCCCGGAGAAGACCGGATCCGGTACGGATGCCAGTCCGATGGCGCGTCCTGCGAGAGGGGACGTCACGGTGGTCATGGGAAGCCTCCCAAGGGTGGAGCTGCAGTACGAGGCCGTCGGCGGTTGTCCCGGACAGCACGCTGAGCAGCAGCGTATGCCAGATGAAGTGCGCGTTCCCCATGAAAGCTACCAGCTAGTGGTCTAGACCACCAGTCCAATGGATTTGCATCCTCTTCGGGGCCGCGTGTACAGTCGTACCCCTGCTTGAGGCAGGGCGCATCCGTGCGTCCCCGCTCAGCAGCATCCAACTTGTTCAGATCCCAATCTCGGGGCCCTTCCGTATGTCCGCGGAACGGTGGTCAGAGAGACGGAAAAACACTGATAGAGTTTGGATCACCGAAGGGAAGCGCCCGGAGGAAAGCCTGAGAGAGTCTCTCGGGTGAGTACGAAGGAAGCGTCCGTTCCTTGAGAACTCAACAGCGTGCCAAA